>NZ_JACHFN010000002.1:0-300000 GCF_014201885.1 Deinococcus budaensis
CGCACACTGACACTCAGGTCCGGCTGCGCGGGGTTGACGATGATGCTCTGGGCGCTGATCTTGGGGGCCGCCGCCGCCGTGCTCACCAGCAGCGCAGCGGGAATCATCAGGAGCTTCTTCATGTGGTACCTCCGAGAAGAAGGTTACGGGGAGCAACTTGACGCGCCATGAGCAGGGGTGGCCGGAAACTTAATGGTGCTTCAGCCCACGGTCAGGAAGGTGACCCACGTCTGACACGTGTTTTTCCGCCGCCTACCGGGCCGCGCCAGTGCTGGGCGGTGCCAGTCAGCGGATGATCCGGGCGGGTTCCACGTTCGCCGCGCGCCGCGCCGGAATCAGGGCGGCCAGCAGGGTCGTGCCCAGACCCACCGCGTTGACCCACAGCAGGTCGGTGGGGCGCACCTCGACCGGCAGCGCGGTGATGAAGTACAGGTCGCCCGGCAGCTGAAAGGGCCGCACCGTGAAATACGCGCTGATGCCTAGGCCCAGCAGGTTGCCCAGCCCCAGTCCCGCCAGCCCCAGCAGCGCGCCTTCGATCAGAAAAGTGCGGGTGATCACGCCGCGCGTGGCCCCGATGGCCCGCAGGATGGCGATCTCCTGGGTCTTCTCGAACACGGCCAGCGTGAGCACGTTGGCGATTCCGAAGGCCGCCACGATCACGATCAAAAACACCACGAAGGCGATCACCCGTTTTTGCAGCGCGAGCTGATCGAGCAGCGTGCCGTACAGGCTCTGCCAGGGCAGGGAGGCGTAGGGCCGCAGGCGGGTCAGCGCGTCGCCCACCGCCGGGGCCAGCTCGGGGTCACGCAGCCGCAACTGGTACCCGGTGATGTCGCGGCTGCCCTGAAGGGTTTGCAGGGTTCCCAGGCTGGTAAAGGCGTAGCCCGAGTCGATCAGGAAATTGCCGGTACTGAAGACCCCCTTGACCCGCAAGGTGGCGCGGCGCTGCCCACTGTTGAGCAGCCGCACCTCGTCGCCGGTAAAGGCCCCCACGCTGCGGGCCAGGGCGGCGCCCAGCAGCACCTCGTTCGGCCCCAGGGTCCGCAGCAGCGCGCCTTCCTCGGGCCGCAGTTGCAGCACCTGCGCCGCGTCGGGGGTCACGCCGAAGAGGGTCGCGAAATCCACCCCGGCCTGCCGCCCCTGCGACGCCGGGCGGGTGAGCAGCCCCTTGTCGCCCAGAAACGGCACGAAGGCGGCCACCCGGCCGTCGGCGCGCATCTCGGCTTCCAGCGCCGGGTCCCGCCCGCCGGGCGCGAAGGCGGTGAGGCTCAGGTGCGGGCTGGCACGCAGGGTGGCGTCCACCAGCGCGCGGGTAAAGCCGTTGGTCAGGCTCAGCGCCGCGATCAGCACCATCACGCCCACCGCGATGCCCAGCACAGTCAGCAGGTTCTGGGTGCGCCGCCGCGAGAGGTGCGCGCGGGCGAGCGTCCAGGCGAGGTCAGGGACAGGGCGGGTCACGTCTGCGGAAGATACCAGAGCCGGGCGAGGCGCCCCGGCGGCCCAGCCCGCGCCCCCACCACCCGCAGGGGCGACCCCGCAGGCTCAGTCCATCCCCACCCCGGCGCCTCAGCGAACGGCGGTGATGCGGACCTGCCGCGCGCCGAACTGAAGCGCCTGGCTGCGGGTGCCCATCCAGATGTCGAGGCTGTTCGTCTTGCGCGCCGCCATGGTGTCCTCGACCGAGAAGACCCGGCCCCGCAGCAGGTGGTTGTACTGACCGCTGAGGTCCTCGATCATGATCTTGCTGCCGTAGGGAAAGCTGCGCAGCAGGTCGCGGCTCAGCGCCACCACGCCCGGCCGGGTGCGGGTCCCCGTCGCGGTGATAAAGGGCGTGCTGTCGGTCTGGGCAGCCAGACTGTTGTAGGCCGTGGCGCGCACGACGGCGCTGCGGCCCGTGCGGGGGGCACGCGCCGCCGCCGCTGCCTGGGCCTGCTGCACGGCGCGGGCGCGCGCCGCCGCCGCCTGGGTTGCCGCCGCCTGGGTTCGCGGCGCGGTGCGGGCGGTGGGTGCCGGCGCGGGCCGGGCCGCCGCCTGAGGCCGGGCCGCCGTGGCCGGAGCAACCCGGGCCGCAGTGGGAGGGGTCGGCTGCGCCGCCTTCTGCGCCGGACGGGGGGCCGCCGCATCGGGCGTGAGCGCGCTGCGCACCGCCTGCGCGGCCAGCGCCGGAGCGGGGAGGACGGGCGTGGCCGCAGCCGTGCCCAGGGCAGTCAGCAAGACGGCGTGCGTCCAGCGGTGGATCGGTCGGAACATGCGTTCTCCTGCTGGCCTCCCCGCGCAGGAGCGGCCAGTGATGGTCAGACAAGTGCAGAGCCGGGGCTTTCCCGCGCTTCTCTCGCCCGTCACCCTAAAGAGTCAGCATGGGAGATTTATGTGCAAAAATATCAAGCTCTCTCATAATCCTGGCCATTAGGAGGCCACCGTGGAGTGCCACACAAGACAAAAGGTGACGGATACGCTGTCCCTTCGATGAGAGAGGGACCAACAGACCGCCCCTACTCCTCATGTGAGAGGAAGTCAGGCGGCCCGGAGGGTGGCCGCAGGCTCTCAAGGACGGCCGACAGCTTCGGCGGGTCAGGCTTATGGGCGCGGGGTGGGGTGCCCAGTTCGGCCCGGGGCCGGGCCGGGCCGAGGCTACTTCTCCTCCTCGGGCAGCGGCTGGCTGGGAGGGGTGGCCCAGCGCGAGATGATCTCTGCCGTGATGTCGCGGTAGATCGGGGCGGCGAGCTGTGAGCCGTGGTAGCCCACCTTGGCCCCGTGCGCCATGACCGCGATGGTCACGCGGGGGGCGTCGGCGGGGAAAAACCCCGCGAAGGTGCTGTCGTAGAGGTTGGGCACGTAGCCCTTAGGTCCGGCGGACACCTGCGAGGTGCCGGTCTTGCCCGCCAGGGCGTAGCCCTTGATGCCGGCCTGCGACGAGATGCCTTCCTCGATCACTTCCTGCAACATTTTGCGGATCGTGCGGGCCGTTTCGGGGCGCAGCACCTCGCGGCGTTCGCCTGCGGCTTCGCCCTCGACCAGCCGGGGCGAGACGTAGCGGCCGTCGTTCGCCAGCGTGTTGTAGGCCGCCGCGAGCTGGAGGGTCGTGCTGCTCATGCCCTGGCCAAACGCGTTGGTGGCGCGCACGAGGTCGTCCCAGCGCCGCAGCGGCTGGAGGCGGCCGGTGCTGGTCATGGCGGTGGGCAGCTCGGGAAAGTCTCCAAAGCCGTAGCGGCCCAGGTACCCGTGCAGGCGCTCGGCGGGAAAGTGCTCGACGATGTGGCTCATGCCGACGTTGCTGCTGTAGCGCAGCACCTGCTGGGTGGTGAGTTTGGGGGGGTGATCCACGCTGTCCCCGATGGTGCTGCCCCAGCGCCCACCCACGTAGCGGCGCATCGGCGTGTCGTAGACCGTGTTGGGGGTCGTGAGCTGCTCGTTCATGGCCGCCGCGACCACCAGTCCCTTGATGGTCGATCCCGGCTCGAAGATGTCCAGAAAGGGCCGGTTGCGCCGGGTCTCGGGGCTGTAGCCGCGCCAGACGTTGGGGTCGAAAGGCGGGTAACTCGCCGCCGCGAGAATCCGCCCCGTGCGGGTTTCCAGAATGACCACCGAGCCGTACTCGGCCTCGTGCTTGGGCAGAAAGGAAGCGAGCATGGCCTCGGCCGCCGACTGCATGCCCGGATCGAGGGTGAGCTTGAGGTCCTGGCCGCCTTCCAGCGAGCGGTTGTAGGCGGCCTCCAGGCCTTCGAGGCCCTCGGTGGCGCCCATCATGCCGATCACCTGCCCGGCGAGCTTGCCCTGGGGATAGACCCGCTTGCCGTCTACGCTGCGCGCCAGCACGGTGCCGTCGCTGGCGACGATCTTGCCGCGCGCCTGCATCACGCTGCGCTTGACCCCCTGCGGAACCCCCCATTCGAGTTGCGCGTAGGCCCACACCAGCGTCAGGAACAGCACCAGCGCGAACACCTGCATCCAGCGGGAGCGGCTCTGGATCTTCACTTCCATTCTGTCTTCACCTCCAGGGTGGTCCGGGCGGGAGCGGGCGCCGGAGCAGGCACGCCCGTCAGGGGAGCGGTGGTCTTGGTCGTCTCGGCAAAGCGGCGCATCCCGTTTTGCAACGCCCACTCGCGCACGCGCTGCGGGCTGCCCAGCGCCTGCACGCGAATTTCGAGTTCGTCGCGCTGGGTGGTCAGGGCCGCCTCACGCGTCTGGGCCTCGCGCAGCGCGGGGCGCACGTCCTGGGTCAGCAGCCGCGCGCCCACCAGCGTCAGTGCCAGCGCGAGGTAGATCACCACGTAGCGGATCGCCCGCGCCCGCCAGGTGGCCGCGCTGAGGTCGAAGCGGGGCAGGTCGGGCAGAAGGCGGCGGGCCATCATGCGCCCTCCTGGGCCGCGAGCTTCTCGGCGGCGCGCAGTTTGGCGCTGCGGGCGCGCGGATTGGCCGCCTGCTCGGCCTCGTCCGCCTCGACGGGCCGTTTGGAGAGGGGCCGCAGGATCTCGCTGCCGCGCAAGAAGCGCTTCACGATGCGGTCTTCGAGCGAGTGAAAGGAGATCACCGCGAGGCGGCCCCCCGGCGAGAGCAGCGCCTGGGCGGCTTCCAGGCCGTCACGCAGCGCCCCCAGCTCGTCGTTGACATGCACGCGCAGGGCCTGAAAGGTGCGCCGGGCCGGGTGAATGCCCTTGGAAAAGCCCGGATAGGCGCGCTTGACGATGTCGGCCAGCTGCACGGTGGTCACGATGGGCGCTTGCTCGCGCGCCTGCCCGATGGCGCGGGCGATGCGGCGCGAGTGCCGGTCCTCGCCGTACTCGTAGATGATCGCGGCGAGGTCCTCTTCGGCGTAGGTGTTCACCACGTCGGCGGCGCTCTCACCACTCTGGCTCATGCGCATGTCGAGCGGCGCGGCCGTGTGGTAGGAAAAGCCCCGCTCGGCGTCGTCGAGCTGGAAGCTGCTCACGCCGATGTCGAGCAGCACGCCGTCCACCTGCGTGACACCTGCCGAGGCGAGCAGCGCAGGCATGTCGCGGTAGTTGCCCTCCAGCACGGTCAGGCCGGGCAGCCCCGCCGCGCGGGCGCGGGTCAGGGCGTAGGGGTCCTGGTCAATGCCGATCACCGAGGCGCCCGCCGCGAGCAGCAGCCGGGTGTGCCCGGCGCCGCCCAGGGTGCCGTCCACGATCACGCGGCCCGGTGCGGGTGCGAGCACTTCGAGAACCTCGGCGGCGAGGACCGGGGTATGGGTCAGGGCGTCCGGAGACGGGGAACCGGAGGAAAGGGAGTCGGGGGCTTGGGGAAGGCCGGAGTCGGAAAAGGCAGGATCAGGGGCAGCACTGTTCATTGGAGTCACGCCACGAAGTTGGCGAGAAGGTCAGGTTGAGGCGGGTCGGACTGCACGGCCAGGATGGCCGCCTCCCAGCGGGCCGGACTCCACAGTTCCAGCCGACCGGGCGCGCCCGCCACGATCACGTCGCCGTCCAGTTCCGCAAAGGCCCGCAGCGTCTGCGGCACCGAGACGCGGCTCTGGTTGTCCAGCCGCGCCTTGCTCGCGCCGGAATAGAAAAACCGCACGAACGCGCGCGACGCCGCGTCCGTGAGGGGCAGGCCTTCGAGCTGCTCTTCGACCCGCCGCCAGCTCGCCAGCGGAAAGACGTACAGACAGCCCTCCATGCCGCGCGTGAGAATCATCCCGTCCTCGACGAATTCACGAAAAGCGGGTGGCATGACCACGCGGCCCTTGTCGTCGATGGTGTAGGGGTACTCTCCGAACGGCAACGCTCTCCTCTATTCCCACGCTCTACCCGCCGCAAACAAGGCGGCGGACGAGCACGGCGCACAGCCCAAGCCGGTGCGCGGGGCGCGAGATTGGGCTGATGCGGCGAGTGTAACAGCCGTGCCCACCGATTACCACCGATTCCCACCGTCTCCCACCCCACGCAGGCCCAACCGGGGATTTTTCCCACCCGCTCCCTGCCGTCCCCGCAGACCGAATCCTAAAGAGGATGTGAAGATTTTCCGCGCCAGGCCGTCTGCAAGCGGGCCGCGCCCTCCGTCTGGGCCTGAGGGCAGCCGCGCGGCGCCTCCCCCGGCCATCCCCCCCACTGGGACAATTCCCACCTGGCGCCCACGTAGCCTCGGGCCATGCGGACTTCTGCTTCTTCGTCTTTTCCCACGGTGGCCGGGGCGCTGCTCGCCGCGCTGGGAGTCGCCCTGGGGGCTTTCGGCGCCCACGCGCTGCGGGCGAGCCTCGACCCCGGCCTGCTCGACAATTTCGAGACGGGCGTGCGCTACCAGATGTATGCGGCGCTGGCCCTGCTGGTCTTGGGCACCCAGCCGGCCCAGCGCCGGGCGCCTGCGCTCCTGCTGGCGGGCGCGGTGGTGTTCAGCGGCACCCTGTACGTGCTGGCACTCACCGGGCAGCGCTGGCTGGGGGCGGTGACCCCGGTCGGCGGCGCCCTGTTGATCGCAGGCTTCGTGCTGGCGGCGCTGGACGCGCGCCGGGGGTAGCCGAGCGGAACCGGATCTGCCCCCTCTCCCCCAGGCAGACAGCAGACGCGCCGCCCATCAGAACGGGGCGGCGCGTTTTGCTGCGGGTACGGGGGGGCTGTAAGCCGGGTTCTGTCCACCACTTGCGTGGCTGCACGGTCATCTCTCTGGGATACGCGTCGCCGCGGACCTCATGCGACCATCCTGGCGATCATCGGAACGGGCCGTTCCTCCCGCACTGTCGGGTCTTGCACCGGATGGGGTTTACCAGCGCTCCCAGTCTCCCGGGGGCCTGGTGCGCTCTTACCGCACCGTTTCACCCTGACCACCCCCGGCCCGCGCCGGGGCCTGCATGGGGATGGCGGTCTGGTTTCTGTGGCACTGTCCTTCGGCTTCGCCGCCTCCCGCGCGCTTTCGGCACCCGCGCGGGCGCTTGGCTCGCCGACCAGCCGTTAGCTGGCATCCTGCCCTGCGGTGCCCGGACTTTCCTCACTCCTGCTGGGCAGGAGCGCGACCGTGAACCCCCCCGCGCGAGGAGTCTAGCAGAAGCCAGCCAGTCGCCCGCCCGGCGAGGGTGGGGCCGCGCTCTCTCCCTACTCCCCCCAGCGCTCCATCGTCTCGCGCTCGGCACGCTGCCAGGCGTGGCGGGGCACCAGCGCGGGGTTGAGCAGGTCGTGCAGGTCGCGCGGGGCCAGTTCGCGGTATTCGCCGGGGCCGAGGTCACCCAGCCACAGGCCGCCCACCCGGTAGCGCAGCAGCCGCATGACCGGGTGGCCGATGGCGTCCAGCATCCGCCGAACCTCACGGTTGCGGCCCTCCCCCAGGGTGACGAGCGCCCCGGCGCGCACCGGCTCGGCGGCGAGGGCGCGGGCCGGGCCGTCCTCGAGGTCTACCCCGTCGAGCAGGGCCTGCAACTCCCCGGCGGTGGGGTCGGCGTCACCCCCCGTCCAGGCGCGGTAGGCCTTCTCGTGACCGTAGCGCGGGTGGGTCAGCTGGAGGGTGAGCTGGCCGTCGGTGGTGAGCAGCAGCAGGCCTTCCGAGTCCTTGTCGAGCCGCCCGACCGGGTGCAGGCCCGGCACCGGGGGCATGGCCGAGAGGACGTTGCGGCGGCCGTACTCGTCGCGGGCGGTGGTGACGTACCCGGCGGGCTTGTGCAGCAGGAAGGTCACGCTTTCCAGCCCGGCCGTTTCGATCAGCGAGCCGTCCACCCGGACCTCGTCGGTGGGGGACACGGTGCGGCCCAGGGCGGCGACCTCGCCGTTCACGGTGACCCGGCCCGCCGTGATCAGTTCCTCGGCGGCGCGGCGGGAGGCGACTCCGGCGCGGGCCAGGCGCTTTTGCAGCCGCTCGCCCCCCGGCAGCGGCTCCGGCTCCCCGCCGGTCACAGACCCCTCCGGCGGGCGGGCGGGGCCAGCAGCCCCACGACCGCGAGCAGCGCGAGCAGCAGCGACAGCCCCAGCATCACCGTGCGGACGGCGGTGGGCAGCGCGTCGCCCAGCCGCAGGGCCGGGGGCACCAGCGCCGCGACCGTGAGCAGGTTGCCCCCGGCGAGCGCCCCCACGCCCAGGGCGTCGGGCCGGGCACTGGCGGCCAGCAGGAGCAGGCCCCACGCCAGCACCAGCCCGCCCGCGACCCGCGCCAGCCACAGCGGCGAGACGCCCAGCACGCCCGCCACCCCGGGCGGCAGAAAATACAAGAACAGTCCGGCTGGGACGAACACCAGCGCGGTCAACCACATCGCGGCCCGCAACACGCCCCGCAGTGTACGCGCGGGCGGGGGGGGGCAGGGGGCGGCCTCTTCCGACCCGCGCCCGCCTGCTACGCTGCCCGCCTATGCCGGTGATCGCCGTGGACAAACCCCTGGGCCTGACCTCTCACGACGTGGTAAGCCGCGCGCGGCGGGCCAGGGGGACCCGGCGGGTGGGCCACACCGGCACGCTCGATCCCCTCGCGACCGGCGTGCTGGTGCTGTGCGTGGACGACTCGACCAAGCTGGTGCAGTTCATGGAAGCCGACTCCAAGGACTACCTCGCCTGGATCAGCCTGGGCGCGGGCACGCCGACCCTGGACGCCGAGGGACCGCTGGACGAGGTGGTCGCGGTCGCCCCCCCGGACGAGGCGCAGGTGCGGGACGTGCTCGCCGCCTTTCTGGGGCCGCAGCAGCAGGTGCCGCCGCAGTACTCCGCGATTCAGGTCGGCGGCGTGCGGGCCTACGCGGTGGCGCGGGCCGGGGGCGCCCTGGATCTGCCCGCCCGCGCGGTGGTGATGCACTCGCTGGAGCTGCTGGGAAGCTTCCCCCGTGTGCAGGACGCGCCGCGCACCTTCTCCCCCACCGCTCAGGGCTGGGCGCCGGACCCCGGGGGCCGGACCTTCACGCTGCCCGCGCCGCTGGGCGAGTTCCCCACCCTGCTGGTGCGGGCGCGGGTGGGCAGCGGCACGTACCTGCGCTCGCTGGCGCGCGACGTGGGGGCGGCCCTCGGCGTGCCTGCCCACCTCGCCGGGCTGGTGCGGACGCGGGTGGGGCGCTACGACCTCGCGGACGCGGTCATGGTGGAGGACCTCGCCGGGGCGGAGGGGCTGCCCGACCTCGCGGCACTGGACTTTCCGCGCATCGAGGCGGACGAGCGGCTGGCGCGCGAACTGCGGCAGGGCAAGCGTCCCCGGCACGTGGCGCGGGGGCGGCACGTCGTCACGCTGGCAGGGGCGCTGGTCGCCGTGGTGGACGGGGACGGAGAGGCGCTGCGGGTGGTGCGGGCCTGGGCGTGAGGCTCGGGCCTCCGTGAGTCATGCTTCGGCCAGCCAGGTCAGAGCGACGTTCAACACAGGATCGGCAGCCGTCTGGAACTCGGCCCAGTTGGTGGCGATGAGCACTTCCGGCTCGATAGCCCCATTGAAGACCCGGCCGCTGCGGTCGGCGTCATGAGCCGTGGCAATCAGCAGGGCGGCACCGTCGGACAGCTCGTACAGGCTGTTGGAGGTGGTCAGGCCGCGCGTCGCTTCACCAAAAAGACGTGTACCGGGTCTGCCCAGGAACGAGAGCGTGATGATCTCCCCACTGCTGGCGGTCAAGGGAGAGATCAGGACGGCAACAGGCACGTCCTCGGCCAGCGAGGGCAGGCTGGGTCCTTCGGTCTGGCAGAGAACTTCGTCACCGATGCTGGCCGCGCCGTCCGCATATCGCCAGGGCCAGCGTTCCCTATCTCGAACGAAAGCTCCGAGTTCACCTGTTCCAGCCAGCGGCCCCACACCCGCCAACATCGGCCACATATTGCCGCCCAAATTCAGCCGTAGGTCCAGCACCCAGCGCCCGGCACCCCCACCCGCGAGGCCCAGCAGAAGCCGCCGCACCGCCTCCTGGTAGGTGGACCCACCGGGCAGGGCGGGGTCCAGCCCACACTCTGGCAACGTGACCAGGCCCACGCCGGGCGCGATCAGGCGGCCCTCCGGGACGGGTGAACTGAGCGGCGCATCCGCGCGGGTCAGGCTCAGTCGCCGCCTTTGCCCCCGGGCGCGAACGTCGAAGGTCAGGGTGGCATCTGGCAGCAGGCCGTCATTCACGCCCGGTCCCACGACCCGCCCATTGATGGCCTCGATGAGGTCGCCCGGTCGCAGTCCCGCGAGGTCGGCAGGACTGCCAGGGATGACCTGAGCGATGACGCCTCCCACGAAGTACAGGCCGATCACTCCGCGCTGCCGCTGCCCCGCGTCTGGCAGGCGCAGGTGGCTGTGCGAGTCTCCGAGGGCCTGGAGCGCGTGTCGCAGGGCCGGGTACGTTTCAGCGGTGGTCCGGGCGTGAGCAGCCAGAGTTTCGCACTGGGCCGTCACCTGCGCCCACTCCACACGGCCAGCGTGGAGCGCATGTTCCCGGATCAACTCCAGAGCAGCGGCGAGATAAGCCTGGGGGGATTCAGCCCCCATAGCTCGGCGCCAGCTCCACCCGCACCGCGCCGGTGCCCTCCAGCCCGCCCGCGAGCAGGGTCAGGCGTTCGTCGGCCAGGGCGGGAGCGATGAACTGCACGCCGACCGGCAGGCGCACGCCGCCCTCCACCGTCTCGAATCCGGCGGGCACACTCAGGGCGGGCAGGCCCGCGAGGTTGACGGCCACCGTGTCCACGTCGGCGGCGTACATGGCGAGGGGATCTTCCGACTTCTCGCCGCGCCGGAACGCCGGAAAGGGGCTGGTGGGCGTGACCAGCAGGTCCACGTCCCCGAAGGTCCGGGTGAACTCGTCCGCGATCAATCGGCGGACCTTCATCGCCTGGCTGTAATAGGCGTCGTAGTAGCCGCTGGACAGGGCATAGGTGCCGATCAGGATGCGCCGCTGCACCTCGCGTCCGAAGCCGCGTTCGCGCGTCTGGGTCATGCTGTGGACGAGGTCGGGGGCGGCGACGCGCTCGCCGTATACCGTGCCGTCGAAGCGGGCGAGGTTGGAGCTGGCCTCGGGCATGGCGATCAGGTAGTAGGTGGCGACGGCGTGCCTCAGGCTGGGCAGGCTGACCTCGCGCACGCTGGCGCCCGCGCCGCGCAGGGCGTCCAGGGTGGCGCCCAGCGCCGCTTCCACCCCTGGCGTGTTGCCCTCCAGGCTCTCGCGAATCACGCCGACCCGCAGGCCGCGCACATCCTCCGGCGTGCCCACCCGGAAGGCGGGCGGCGCCTCCAGGCTGGTCGCGTCGCGCGGGTCGTGCCCGGCGATCACATTCATGACCAGGGCGAGGTCGGCGGCCGAGCGGGCCAGGGGGCCGATCTGGTCGAGGCTGCTGGCGTAGGCGACCAGCCCGTAACGGCTGACCCGGCCGTAGGTGGGCTTGAGGCCGTAGACACCCGTCAGCGCGGCAGGCTGCCGCACGGAGCCGCCCGTGTCGCTGCCCAGCGCCAGCGGGGTCAGCCCCGAGGCGACCGCGACCGCGCTGCCGCCGCTGCTGCCGCCCGGCACCCGCTCGCGGTCCCAGGGGTTGAGGGTGGGGCCGGAGGCGCTGCTTTCGGTGCTTGACCCCATGCCGAACTCGTCCATGTTGGCCTTGCCGACGATCACCGCGCCCGCCCGGGTGAGGCGCTCGACCACGGCGGCGTCGTAGGGCGAGACGTAGTTTGCCAGCAGGCGGCTGCCGCAGGTCGTGCGGGTGCCCGCCGCGCTGATGTTGTCCTTGAGCACGACCGGCACGCCCGCCAGCGGCAGCGTCTCTCCCGCCTCCAGCCGGGCCGTCACCCGCGCCGCCGCCGCGTCGGCCCCGGGGTTCAGGCTGACCAGCGCGTTGAGGTCGCGGGTCGCCTCGGCCCGGGCGCGGAAGATGTCCAGCAGGGCCTGGGGAGTCGTCTCGCGGGCCTGCACGGCGCGGGCGAGGGCAGTGGCGGTGGGCGCAGAGGCGGGCATGGAAAAGAAGGTATCAGCCCTGGACCCTCAGCGATTCGCCGCAGCAAAAGCCCGGTGCCGGGGGCCGACGGCTGAAGGCGCCCCTTACCCCCGCAGCAGGCCCGAGAACTCCGCGCCCTCCAGCGGAGGCAGGTCTTCCAATCCCGTCAGGCCGAATTCCAGCAAAAACCGCTCGGTGGTGCCGTACAGCAGCGGCTGCCCCACCGCGTCCGAGCGGCCCACCACCTTGACGAGTTCGCGCTCCTGGAGGGTCACGACCGTGCCCGCGCTGCCGCCCCGCATCGCCTCGATCTCGGCGCGGGTGACCGGCTGGCGGTAGGCGATCACGGCCAGCACCTCCAGCGCGGCGGCGCTGAGCGCGGGCAGCGGCGGCGGCGAGAGCAGCGGCGAGAGGTGCGCGGCCAGCGCGGGCGGCACGACCAGCCGGTAGCCCCCCGCGACCGCCTCGACCTCAAAGCCCAGGCCCGCGCCGCGCAGGGCGGCGGCGAAAGCCTCCAGCGCGCGGGCCGCCGCCTCCTCGGGCAGGCCCAGCAGCCCCGCGACCTCGCGGCGGGTGACGGGCCTGCCCGCCGCCAGCAGCGCCGCCCCGACCAGCGCCTGGGGATCGGGCGTCACCCGCGCCCTCCGGCCCCCGCCTGCCGCAGCCGCTCGTGGATGGCCGCCACCGGCAAGGCCCCCTCGCGCAGCACCTCCACCCCCCCTGGGCCGACGCGCACGACGGTGCTCGCCTCTCCCCCGGCCTCCTCGTGCCCCGGGGGCAGCAGCAGGTCGGCCAGGGCGTAAGCCTGCGCCTGGGCGTGGGTGCAGGCCGCCGCCTGGCCCGCCGGATTGAGGCTGGTCGTGCTCAGCAGGCCGCCACTCGCGCGCAGGAGGGCGAGCGCCACCGCGTGGTCCGGCACCCGCAGCCCCACCCAGCCGCCCGGCGCCAGGGCCGGGGGACAGGCCGCGCCCGCAGGCAGCACCAACGTCAGGGGACCGGGCCACAGGTCCGCCAGGGCCGCGAACGCCGTGAGGACCGCCGGGTCTTCCCGGACCAGGGTGCGGGCGGCCGCCGCGTCCAGGCACGACACCTGCAAAGGTTTGGACGGGTCGCGGCCTTTGAGCGCTGCCAGCCGCGCCACGGCCTGCGGGTGCGCCGGGTGGGCCGCCAGGCCCCAGACGGTTTCGGTGGGGTAGCCCACCACGCCCCCCGCCCGTAGCCGGGTGGCCGCCTGAGCCACGGCCTGGGCCAGTTCGCCGCTGATGTGTGACTGTCGTTTCATGGGGTTTTCATCCGCTCTGTGGTTGCCAGCTCCCGCTGTAAGGGGAACGCAAGACCCCCGAAACTATACTCGGCGCCATGCCGGTCTACGAATACCGCGTCCGGGACCGCTCCGGGAAGGTCCTGAAGTCCTCGATGGAGGCCGAGACGCTCGCGCAGGTTCGCGACGCCCTGCGCGCCAAGAACATGATGATCGTCGAGATCAAGCCGCCCAAGACCGGCCTGAACGCGGACATCAAGATTCCCGGCCTCAGCGACCGCCCGCCGGGCCTCAAGCAGGTCGCGGTGTTTTCCAAACAGCTCGCCACCCTGATCAACGCGGGCGTGCCGCTGGTGCAGTCGCTGGCGATCTTGCAAAAGCAGATCGAGAGCAAGGCTTTTCAGGCGATCATCAAGGCGGTGCGGGTGGACGTGGAGGGCGGCACGCCCCTCAGCGAGGCGCTGGTCAAGCATCCCAAGGTCTTCAACCGGCTGTACATCAACCTGGTGCGTGCGGGCGAGACCAGCGGCACGCTCGACAGCATCCTGGAGCGCATCGCCGCCTTTCAGGAAAAAGAACTCGCCCTGCGCGGCAAGATCAAGAGTGCCATGACCTACCCGGTGGTCGTGCTGGTCTTCGCGCTGGGCATCACGTACTTCCTGCTGACCACCATCGTGCCGCAGTTCGCGTCCATCCTGTCGCAGCTCAACGCGCCGCTGCCTTTCATCACCCGGATGCTGATGGCGGTGTCGGACTTCCTGAAAAGCTCGGGGCTGCTGATTTTCGTCTTCATGGCCATCCTGGTCTTCGCCTACCGCTGGACCTACAAGACGCCCAAGGGACGGCACGTCATCGACGACGTGAAGCTGCGGCTGCCGGTGTTCGGCAACCTGCTGCAAAAAAGCGCGATCAGTTCCTTTGCGCGCACCTTCGGCCTCTTGATCAGCAGCGGCGTGAACATCATCGAGAGCCTGGAGATCACCAAGGGCACCGCCAACAACGCGATTGTGGAAGACACCATCGAAAACGCCAAGAACGTCGTGATGGTGGGCGATCCGCTGAGCGGCAGCCTGGCGACCAGCAAGGTCTTTCCCCCGATGGTGGTCAGCATGATCTCCATCGGCGAGGAGACGGGCGCGCTCGACTCCATGCTGGGCAAGGTGGGCGACTTCTACGACCGCGAAGTCGACGAGGCGGTCGACAGCCTGACCGCCGCCATCGAGCCGCTGATGATCGTCTTTCTGGGCGGGATCGTGGGGACCATCGTGGCGGGCATGTTTTTGCCGATGTTCTCGATTATCGGGCAGCTCAGTCAGTAAGCCCCATACGCTGCGGGCGGGCCAGGAATCGTTGCCTGGCCCGCCCACTCTTTTTCCCTCACCCTCAGAAGGTGTAGCTCTTGGGCACGACCACCACGCCGCTCTCGGTCACGCTGAAGCCGCGCGCGCGGTCCTGCTCGTGGTCGAGGCCGATCTTGGTGCCGGGGGGAATGGTCACGTCCTTGTCCACGATCACCCGGCGCAGGTGCGAGTGGCGCCCGACTTCCACGTTCTCGAACAGCACGCAGCTCTCGACCAGCGAGTACGAGTGGGTGTGGACGTTGCGGCTCAGGATCGAGTCGCGCACCGTCCCGCCGCTGACAATCACGCCCCCGGCCATGATGGTGTTGAACGCCTGCCCCTTGCGTCCCTCGGCCTCGTGGACGAACTTGGCGGGCGGAGAAAACTCGCTGCTGGTCCGCAGCGGCCACTGGGGGTTGTAGATGTCGAACTCGGGATTCACGCTGACGAGGTCGAGGCTGGCCTCGAAGTAGGCGTCGAGCGTGCCCACGTCGCGCCAGTAGAGGTTCGGCCCGCTCTGCCCCGGAATGGGGTTGCGGTGAAAGTCGTAGGCCTGCACGTGGTAGCCGTCGTTCAGCGCCCGCGGAATCACGTCCTGCCCGAAGTCGAAGCCGTCGTGCTGGTCGTTGATGCTGCTGTCGAGCAGTTCTTCCAGCGCCCGGCGCGAGAAGATGTAGTTGCCCATGCTGGTCAGGGTGGTGTCGGGATCGCCGGGAATGCCGGGCGGGTCGGCGGGCTTTTCCAGAAACTGGGTCACGCGCCCGCGGTCCCCGACCTGCATCACGCCGAAGCGGTGCGCCTCCGTGCGCGGCATCGGGTAGGCCGCGATGGTGACGTCGGCGCGGGCGTCGATATGCGACTGGAGCATATGCTCCACATTCATCTTGTAGATGTGGTCGCCCGAGAAGATCGCCACGTAGTCGGCCTCGAAGTTGTCGATCAGGTGCATGTTTTGGTACACGGCGTCGGCGGTGCCCCGGTACCACACGGCCCCGAGTTCCTCGTAGCGGTACATCTGCGCGGGCACCAGCGTGATGAAGTAGTCCTGCAAAAAGGTGCCGAAGCGCCAGCCGCGCTGGATGTGCTCGGTCAGGCTCTGGGCCTTGTACTGGGTCAGCACGTAGATCGAGAAGACGCCCGAGTTGATGAAGTTGTTGATCGCGAAGTCGATGATGCGGTACTTGCTGCCGAACGGCACGGCGGGCTTGGAGCGCTTGAGGGTCAGGGGTGCGAGCCGCGAACCCTGTCCGCCCGCGAGAATCATGCCCAGAACACGTGGTTTCATGTCGGTCCTCCCTGGACGGCGTCCGAAGACGACAAGGCCTCCGGTGCCGCTGAAACGGTGCCGCTGCCGATCTGACGGTGACGCTCGGGGTTCAGTGTAACGGGTCGGGGGGCGCGGCCTGACAGGCCCCGGCGGCCGGACAAGGCGACGTGAAGAAGGGATAGGGGCTGCTGGGGCCTCCTCAGCGTTCCTCGCCGGAGGGCCAGCGGCCCAGCCAGGCTCCCAGCGCCCCGACCGCCGCCTGCGGGGACGAGGGCGGGGCACCCAGTTGCGTGCGGGTCCAGGTCAGCTGCCGCTTGGCGTACTGCCGGGTGGCGAGGGTGATGCGCTCCCCGGCGGCCTGCGGGGACAGCTCGCCCCGGTGGACGGCCAGCGCCTCGCGGTAGCCCAGCGCCTGCCAGACGGTCGGGCGCGGGTCCCCGTCCGGCGGCACCTGCGCGGCGAGCCAGGCGGCCTCCTGCGGCCAGCCGCCCGCCAGCATCTGTCCCACCCGCGCCGCGATGCGCGCCTCCAGCTCGGGCCAGGGCCAGGTAAAGGCAAAGACGCGGTAGGCGAAGGCGGGCACGGTGGAGCCGAACTCTCCGGGAAAGCGCCCGGTGCGGCGGTGAACCTCCAGGGCGCGGACCACCCGGCGGGGATTGCGCTCCAGCCGCCGGGCCTCGGCAGGACTCGCGCGCTCCACCTCGGCCAGCAGGGCGTCCAGGCCGCGCGCAGCGAGGTCGGCTTCCACCTCGGCGCGCACCGCCGGATCGGCAGGTGGGGTCAGCGGCAGCCCGCGCACCAGCCCCGAGAGGTAAAAGCCGGTGCCGCCCACCACCAGCGGCACCCGGCCCCGCGCGAGCACGTCCGCGATGGCGGCCTCGGCCTGGCGCACGTAGCGGGCCACGTCGTAGGTCTGCGTCACGTCCACCACGTCGAGCAGGTGGTGGGGCGCGGCGCGGCGCTCGGCGGGCGTGGGCTTGGCCGTGCCCAGGTCCAGCCCCCGGTACACCGTGAAGGCGTCGGCGGCCACCACCTCCAGCGGAAAGCGCTCACTCAACGCCAGCGCCAGCGCCGTCTTGCCTGCCGCCGTCGGGGCCGTGAGGATGGGAACCTGGCTGGTCACGGGCGCGATTGTAGAGCGTGCGTGGCCTGCGGCCGGGCCAGCGCCGGTTCCCCAGGCCCAGGGCGCTCGCCGGGGACCAACGGGAGTCGGAACGGGTGCTACCGTGGGGGGCATGAACGAGCCGGTTCTCGCCCGATTGCAGCAGCTCATGACCCTGCGGGAGGAGGTCGAGACCCTCGGGGCGGGCGGTCCCTGGACGCCGCCCGCCGACTGGGTGGACGGCGACCGCCACCTGCTGCTGCTGCTCGACGTGCCGGGAGTGGACCCGGACAGCCTGGAGCTTCAGGAAGAAGGCCGGACCCTGACCGTCGCGGGCCGCCGCGAGCTGCCCGGGCGCACCCTGCGCGCCGAGCGTCCCGGCGGAACCTTTACCCGCACCCTGACCTTTCCGGAACCGGTGGTGCCCCAGAGCGGCCAGGCCAGCCTGAACGCCGGGGTCCTGAGCGTGCGCTTCGAAAAGCGCCACCCCACCATCGACGTGAACGCCACCGAGTCCGGGAAGGCGGGGCAGGACTGAAAAATCCCACCCAGGGGGTGGGAATGAAGAACCTGGTGGGCGGTGAGGGATCCGAAGTCCCGACCCGTCGCGTGTAAAGCGGAGCTGAAGCCATGCCGCCTCAGCCCCATCCGTTCCGTCGCCTTCCGTTCTCTTCGTCTGAGACGGCATTTTCTGGCCTTACTTCTTCCGGGTTGCGCCGCCCTGTTCCTACGTCCACGAGGCTTTGCCGAGTCCATATCGGACCAGGGGTGAACCAATCGCACTGGGTGGGGTGAGGGGTGGAGTCGGCCAGGGGGTTGCTGTGGGCGGCAATCAGCTCATGTTGGCAGCGTCCGGCGGTCGAGCTGCATGGCGGCGAGCTGTCCCTCGACGTTGGAGAGACGGGCGCGGGTGTCGGCCAACTCGGTGTCCCGGGTGCGAATCTCCTCGCGCAGCTCATCGATCTGCCCTTGAAGCTCAGTCCGCAGCGCCGCCGCCTGGCTCCACGAGGTTTCGCGCCTCTTGGCAAGCAGGGCAAGAGGCTGATCGCCCGCCGTACCGGCGGGGACCTGCACGCGGGGACGGATGAACTTCATCCGCCCGACCTCCAAACGGTGACCCAGTTGCCGCCGGGCCGTTTGACTTGGACGCTGCCGCAGGGGCTGAGCCAGTAGCGGTCCTCACGGGGGTAGCCGGGGCGCAGGACCAGGTAGCCGAGGGGAGGTAGGACGCAGCCGGGGCTGATGGTGACGCGCACGAGCTGCTGCCGGAGGGGCAACGCTAAAGAAAGACCGCCCCCAGCAGGAGGGCAGCCCGGAAGGCTCTGTGCATGGATCTCCTCTCTCTGCCAAACGAGACCCGCCGCAAGGCCGGGTCCTGGGTGGGATGAGCAAACCCCCGCGCGGGGCGGGGGCTGTTGCAAGGGATGCAGTGTTAATCGGTGGCTGACGTAGCCGCCGAAGGTGATGGGGCCTGCCGTCCAAGACGTTTCCCCAACGCGATCAAGGGGCGCTCCAGCACGCGCTCAGACGTATGGGCCACCAAGAGAGACAACGCCGCTGCCCCAGGCAGCAGCACCCACAGCGGCAGCACTCCCCGCAGCAGATGGACGACGAGCAGCAGCACCACCGCGTGCCAGAGGTACAACGAGTAGGAGATGCGTCCCAGCCAGACCAGCGGCGCAGTGTGCAGGATGCGCTTTGCCCAGGGGGACCCAAGGGCCACCGCCATCATCAGGCCAGCGCCCAACGCAATCGCCCAGTCGTTGAGCATCGAGCGGTTGGCGGACGGCGCAACCGTGCCCTGCCACCACCACGGCAGGGTATAGAGCGCCAGAGCCGCCACGCCCACAGCCACCCGCTGCCACTTTTCCAGGGCTTCCCATTCCAGGGGCAGCCGCGGGGCGAAGCGGGCGAGCAGCGCTCCCAGGACGAACAGGTAGGCGTAACGCAGCGTGTCCCAGGTGTTGTCGTGGAACCCGTAGTACGACAGCCCGGTCAGCAGGACCAGCAGGGCGGGGCCACCCCACCGGCCGCCCCAGAGCAGGGGCAACATCAGGAGGGGAAACACCAGCGACATCCGCAATTCGTGCCGCAGGGACCAGATCACAGGATTGAGGGTCGCGTCGTTCGTCAAGGGTCCGATCAGCAGGGCATGCTCGCCGATGGTCTTGAGGCTGCGGTCATGCCAGGGCAGATTGAACCAGGCGCTCAACTCGGGAGCGCCCTGCGGCCGGATCAAGGCGCTGAGGGCCAGGGCCAGGGCCATGACGACGATGTACGGCCCCCAGATACGGGCCACACGCCGAATCATGAACGTGCCGTAGGGGAGCGCCCGGCCTTGCCAGAAGGGCAGGGAGAGCACGAACCCACTGAGCACGAAAAACAGGATCACCGCCGCATGGCCGTCCCAGAAGAGGTGCAGAGGCGAGTAACTCAGGGCGTGGACGAGGGGCGTGCTTCCTGCCTGCCACGGCGGGTAGAACGCTGGAAGGACATTGACATAGTGACCGAACATCACGGTGAGGGCGGCGAGGCCGCGCAGAGAGTCCAGGCTCAAGAACCGCTGAGTCATGCCTTAACCTACCGAATTCAAAACTGATGACAGGAAGACCTCTGAGACAACGCCCCCGCGCTCGGCAGGAGCGAGACTGGCATTGAGGGTGGGCTGGCTCAGTCGGCCGCCTGACGTACCACCGCTGCCCGGGGCTGCCGCAGCCACTTCCGAGCAGGCTCCTCGACGGTGTGGTACGTCAGCCACGCTACACCGATCACGGCGGCCAGGATGAGCGCCAGCCAGGTGAGGCGCTCCCAGAGGGGCAGGGCCGCGAACTCGGCAGCGGGCAGGAAGCGGCGGGCGAGCAGCTCCACGAGGCCGTGGGTCATGTACAGCCCGAAGCTCAACTTTCCCCAGTACACCAGCGCCGGGCTGGACAGCCAGCGGACCAGGGAGCCGGAGCCGAGGGCGAGGGCGGGAATCAGCAGCGCCGCGAACGGCACCGCGAGCAGGGCATCCACGCCCACTCCAACCGCCGTAACCGCCACGCTCACCACGCCCAACGCCGCCACCGCAGGCGACCACGAGTTGCGGAGCCAGTCCAGCGAGCCAAACTGCACCGCGCGGTAGAGCAGCACGCCCGCCGTGAACTCTCCCGCGATCCGGATGAGCGGCTGCGCGCCCTCCAGATCGGCCTGCGCGGTTACGAACATCCCTGCCAGCGTGAGCACCATGCTGACGGCGGCCAATCCGAGCGCGGCCCAGCCCGTTTTCACGCGCATGGCCGCCCAGGCGAGCGCTGGGAAGGCGAGATAGGCCGCCCACTCGCAGCTGATGCTCCAGGCCGGATAGTTCCACGTCCACAGGCCGGGACCGCCCCAGGCGTGCACGAGGAACACGTTGGCGACGAACGTTGCTGGCGTGTACGGCACGTTCGTGTCAAGCGGGCCGAGCAGCAGCACCAACGCCAGCATGACCAGCAGCGTGACGAGGTGGGTGGGGTAAATGCGCGCCAGCCGCTGTTGCAGGAAGCCTCCCCACTGCCCAACACTCGCGCCACCCTGGAAGCGGTGCAGGTAGTTGTGGGCCAGGATGAAGCCCGACAGGACGAAGAACACATCCACACCGATATGCCCGCTGTGGACCAGCGGGGCGATCAGGGCCGCGCCCGGCAGCGTGAGCACCCAGGGACCGAAGTGGCCGAGCACGACCCACCAGGCGGCAATGGAACGGAGACCGGTGAGGGCCGGGATATCACGCGGGAGAGCAGACACGGGCTGAATCGTAATGCCCGGTATCCATCGGCGCTGCCAGATTTACAGCACCACCCATTCGGGGCTGTCCGCGACGGCAAGCTGATACGCGCCGTCGATCACCGCCCGCGCTATGAATCTGCTCAATGAGGCCCTGCTGGCAGGCATCACACTGCCTCACTAGGCTGCTGTCCTAGGTTTCGTTTGCTTAAGCACCCAGATCAGCGATGTGATCTGGGGGGTAAGGGAATCAATATGAAAACGATCCGATTTACCTTTCAAGCGCTATTTGGCGCGATATTTGGTCTGATGCAATGACCTTGCACCTCCCCTACCGTCGGTGCCATCCGCGTGAGTACCGATATCCAGGCCGACCGCTACGGCCCTGACCGTCTGAAGTTGGTGACATGACCCGCCCCACCCGCAAACGCGGCAACGGCCAGGGCAGCGTTCGCAATCTGCCCTTGGGCCGTTGGCGCTGTGATGATTGAGGGCGCCCGGCACAGCGGCACCACCGACAGCAAAACGGCCGCCGGGCAGCAGCTCGCCCGCCTGATCGTGGACACCACACGCGGCGGCGTGGTGGACCCCAGCGCCGAGACCCTGGGGGACTACCTCACCCGCTGGCTGGCGGGCAAGGAGAAGAGCCAGGCCGTCCGCACTCACGAGATCCAGGACGGGCACCTCCAGCGGGTCATCCTGCCGACCATCGGTGCCCGGCGGCTGCAAAAGCTCTCCCCCGCCGACCTGCGCCGCCTGTTCGACCACTGCAACCGGGAGGGCCTGGGCGCCAGCAGCCAGCGGCAGGTTCACCAGTCCCTGATCTCGGCGCTGGGAGAGGCCCACCGGCTGGAGCTGGTCACCCTCAACGTGGCCGAGATCGTGAAGCCGGCCCCGGCGCGCGGCAAGGAACGCAAGGGCCTGCCCACCTTCACGCCCGAGGAAGCCGCCGCCTTTCTGGCCGCCGCCCGGGAGGACTGGCGCGGCCCCTTTTTCGTGTTCACCTTGAGCACCGGCATGAGGCGCGGCGAGGTGACCGGGCTGCGCTGGCAGGACGTGGGCCTGGAGGGCGGCACCGCGCGGGTGCAGGAGATCGTCACGGACAGCACCGCTGGGTCGAGCATCACCACGCCGAAGACCGGCCACTCCCGCCGGACGGCCTACCTTTCGCCCGACACGGTGGCGCTGCTGCGGGCGGTGCGAGCCGACCAAGCGCAGCAGGCCGAGGCCCTGGCCGGGCCGGTGAAGGGGCACGCGAAGGGGTACGAACGCAAGCGCCCCTGGGCGGACAGCGGACGGGTCTTCACCAACGCCTTCGGGGCGACGCTCGACCCGCACAACCTGCGCCGCGACATGGCGCGCATCTGCGAGGCGGCGCGAGTGCGGTACCTGCCGATTCACGGGCTGCGGTATACCTACGCCTCGCTGAGCCTGCGCCGGGGCGTGCCGGTGGAGGTGGTGAGCAAGCAGCTGGGGCACGCCTCGGTGGCCTTCACGCTGACCCAGTACCGAACGGTGTTCCAGTCCGAACGCGAGGACTGGGCGCTGAATCTGGACGACCTGCTGACGGTGCAGAAATAGCCGGTTACGCACGGATTACGCACGGGGCACCGGGGAGCCTTTTCCCGAAACGAGAAAGCCCGCGCTGGGCGGGCCTTTTTTGGTGGGCGGTGAGGGATTCGAACCCCCGACCCGTCGCGTGTAAAGCCAGAGCTGAAAGCTTCAGCTGAACTCACTGCGCGCTGTAGCACGTGCTTTTGTGGACTGTGCGGCTCCGTCTGGCTCACTCCAACCCGGTATGCGGCGGTGCTTAGTCTGTCACTTGTCTGTCAACGGGTGGGCGCTCCAGCAACTGCGTCTCTGCAGCTACTGCCTCCGCGCTAGGCTGAACCCTCCTATGCCCCTCCTGCTCGACGACCTCCGCTCCGGCACCTCCGTGCGTGGCCTGATCGCTGACCAGGTTGTGCAGGTGCTCAGCGTGAACCCGGTGACTCCGGAGATCCTCAGCGTGGTCCTCAAGGACTCGCGCGGGCAGTTGACCGAACGGCTGATCTACCCCGGCGACCTGGAAACTTGTGAACTGGTCGCCAGACCAAACGCCTACACCTTCGACGGCGACGCCGCGCAGTTGCGGTTGGTCTCCGAGGCGCTACGCATCCAGCTCGCGCACCTCTTCGACCCCTACCTCGCCATCCACACCTCGCAGGTGCAGCCGCTCCCCCACCAGATCACGGCGGTCTACGGCGAGATGCTCAACCGTCAGCCCCTGCGGTTCCTCCTGGCCGACGACCCCGGCGCGGGCAAGACCATCATGGCGGGCCTCCTGATCAAGGAGTTGATGGTGCGCGGCGAGGTGGAACGCTGCCTGATCGTCGCTCCCGGCGGCCTGGTTGAGCAGTGGCAGGACGAGCTGGCGCAGAAGTTTGGCCTGGCTTTCGACCTGCTCTCGCGCGACCGGATCACCGCAAGCCGCACCGCCGACCCTTTCGGCGAGTCGCCGTTCTGGATCGCCCGCATGGACATGCTCAGCCGCAACCCGGAGTTGCAGGCCCGGCTCGCAGCACACGAGTGGGACCTGATCGTCGTAGACGAGGCGCACCGCATGAGCGCCCACGTGGCCGGAAGTGACCCAAAGTACACCAAGCGGTTCCTGCTGGGCCGCGAACTCGCTCAGCAGACCCGGCACTTCCTGCTGATGACCGCCACGCCGCACAACGGCAAGGACGAGGACTTTGGGCTCTTCATGAGCCTCCTAGACGCCGACCGCTTCGAAGGTCGCAGCGCCGGGAAGGTGAACGCCAGCGACCTGATGCGCCGGATGGTCAAGGAAGACCTCAAACGGTTCGACGGGCGTCCTCTCTTCCCCGAGCGCGTCTCGCAGACGGTGGCCTACGCCCTCTCGCCGGAGGAGCAGGCGCTCTACGACGACGTGACGGACTACGTGCGCGAGGAGATGAACCGCGCCGACCGCCTGGACGAGAACCGCCGCGTCAACGTCGGCTTCGCCCTGCAAACCCTGCAACGTCGCCTGGCGAGCAGCCCGGAGGCCATCTACCAGTCCCTGCGCCGCCGCCGCGAGCGGCTGGAGGCGCGCGTGCGCGAGGAGACCACAGTCCACCTCCCCACCGCCGACGACTGGGAAGAGTTCGACGACTTGGGCGAGGCTGAAGCCGAGGCCCTGGAACAGGAAGTCCTGGACCGGGCCACCAGCGCTCAGACGGTGCAGGAGCTTCAGGCCGAGATCGGCATGTTGACCCAACTGGAGCAGCAGGCCCTGCGGCTGCGGAACAGCCGGCGCGACGCCAAGTGGGCCCAGCTCTCGGACGTGTTGCAGTCGCCCCAGATGTTCCATCCGGATGGCGAGCGGCGCAAGCTCATCGTGTTCAGCGAGGCGCGGGACACCCTGCACTACCTGGCCTCGCGCATCCGTACCCTGCTGGGGCAGGAGGAGGCGGTGGAGCTGATCCACGGCGGTGTCAGCCGAGAGGCGCGGCGAGCCATCGTGGAACGCTTCAACCACGGACGTGACCTCAAGGTGCTGATCGCCAACGATGCCGCCGGTGAGGGTCTGAACCTCCAGACCGCGAACCTGATGGTGAACTACGACCTGCCGTGGAACCCCAACCGCCTGGAGCAGCGGTTCGGCCGCATCCACCGCATCGGGCAGGAAGAGGTCTGTTTCCTGTGGAACCTTGTGGCCGCGGGCACCCGCGAGGGCGACGTCTACGCCACGCTCCTGAACAAGCTGGAGGCCCAGGCCAGTGCGCTGGGCGGCCGCGTCTTCGACGTCCTGGGCCAACTGTTCGAGGGCCAGCCCCTGCGTGACCTGCTGATGGAAGCGATCCGCTACGGCGACAGCCCCGCCGTACGCGCCCGTCTGCACCAGGCCATCGCGGGCGCGGTGGACACGGACGCGCTGCGCGCCCTACTGGAAGAGCGTGCCCTGGGCCAGGCCAGCATGGACACCAGCGAGGTCATGCGGATCCGTGACGACATGGAACGCGCCGAGGCTCGGAAACTCCAGCCCCACTTCATCGAGTCCTTCTTTCTGACGGCGTTCGGGAGCCTGGGTGGCAACGCCATGCCCCGTGAAAACGGACGCTACGAGATCCGCCAAGTGCCCGCCCGCGTTCGCGACCGTGCCCAGGAGTTGCACCCCGGCCTACCCGTGAACCGAGAGTACCGGCGCGTCACTTTCGACAAGCACCTGATCCGCAGCCCCGGCTCGCAGGGGCACAGCCCGGAGGCCGCCTTCCTGTGCCCAGGCCATCCCCTGCTGGACGCCGTGATCGACCTGACGCTCTCGCAAGCCCAGGCCGTGCTGCGTCAGGGCAGCGTGCTGATCGACCCGCAGAACCGCACGCCGCACCCGCGTCTGCTGGCCTACGTGATGCACGAGGTGCGCGACAACCGAGCCACGCGCGGGCAGACCTACACGGTGGTCAGCCGCCGCCTCCAGTTCGTCGAGTTGCACCCGGACGGTAGCGCCCACGACGCCGGGTTCGCGCCCCACCTGGACTACCGTGCCCCGACGCCTGCCGAGGATGCGCTGGCCCGTCCGCACACGCAGGCCAACTGGCTGAGCGGCGACATCCCCGCCCTGGTGCGCGCCTACGCTGCCGGGCACCTCGCGCCGCAGCACGTCGAGGAAGTGCGCGGCATGCGCCTGCCGCATATCGACCGGGTGGAACACGAGGTCCACGCGCGGCTGATGCGCGAGATCAACCACTGGGACGCCCGCGCCCGCGAGCTGAAGGGCCAGGAGGCCCAGGGAAAACAGCCACGCGTGAACAGCCAGAAAGCACGCGAGCGGGCTGCCGCCCTAGCGGAACGCCTGGAGCGCCGCCTGGACGACCTGAACCGCGAGCGCGCCATCAGCGCGGGTGTGCCGGAAGTGCTGGGCGTGGCCCTGGTGGTTCCGGAGGCACTGACGCTTTCCGCAGCCGCCCAGGAAACCAGCGTGGATGCGGCTGCCCGCGCACGCGTCGAGCAGGCTGCCATGCAGGCCGTTTGGCAGACCGAGTTGGCCCTGGGCCGCCAGCCCCGCGACGTGAGCGCCGAGCGCGGTTTGGGTTACGACCTCGAGAGCCGTGACCCAGACTCGGGCCGACTTCACTTCATCGAAGTCAAGGGCCGCTGGGAAGACGCGGACACCGTCACCCTGACCCGCAACGAGATGCTCGCCAGCCGCAACGCCCCCGAGCAGTTCCGGCTGGCGCTGGTGCGCGTCACGGCACAGGGCACGCACCCGCCCCGCTACGTCAGCCACCTGCCCTTCCGGGAACCCGGCTTCGCGGAGGTCGCCGCGACGTTCCGGCTGAGTGACCTGGAGGCGCTGGCACAGCCGCCGCACTGAGGGAGCCCAGTTTCCCAGCCGGGTCCCGCCTTATGCTGAGGGCATGAACCTGCTGGAGCGCATCACCGTCAACCCCGCGCAGTGCGGGGGCCGCCCCTGTATCCGCGGGATGCGGCTGCGGGTCAGCGACGTGCTGGACCTGCTGGGTGCGGGCGTCAGCATCGAGGACGTCCTGGCGGACTACCCCGATCTGGAGCGTGAAGACATCCAGGCGGCCCTGCTGTGGGCGGCACGCTACATCAACCACCCGCGCCTGAGCGCGTGACGTACTGGATCGACGCGCAGCTTCCGCCGCAACTCGCCCCCTGGTTGACCCAGACGTTCGGCGTGCCTGCCTTCAGTGCCGCTTACCTCGGCTACCGGGACGCGCCTGACGACGTGATCTTCCACGCGGCCCGCGCCGCGAACGCCACCGTGATCTCCAAGGACGCCGACTTTCTAGAACGTGTCCTGCGGCTGGGCAGCCCGCCCCGGCTCTTGTACGTGACCTGCGGAAACACCAGCACCCAGCACCTCAAGGCCATCTTTACCGCTACTTTCCCGGCAGCGCAGCAGCTTCTGGAAACGGAGGACGTTGTAGAGATCGCCGACACCCGGTAGAGCGTCACCCACTTTTCATACTCCTCATGTAGCCTTTCCGGGCTATGACTTCTTGCAGGACGACCTCGACCCCATGACCACCCAACCTCTGCGACGCAAGCTGATCGAGGTCGCCCTGCCGCTGGAAGCCATCAACGCCGCCTCGGCCCGCGAGAAGTCCATCCGGCACGGGCATCCCAGCACGCTGCACCTGTGGTGGGCACGCCGTCCACTCGCCACCGCCCGCGCCATCCTGTTCGCGCAACTTGTGGACGACCCGAACGATGCGGGCGCTCCCGCCGAGTTTGTGCAAGCCTGTCGGGAACTGACTATCCTGACGCGCGGCAACGACAAGGATCACCCGCGCGTGCCGGGACGACCGGGGACCTTCGCCACCGCCGAGGACACGCCCCGCAACCGCCTGTTCGACTTCATCGCCGAGCTGGTGGAGTGGGAGAACACCACCAACCAGCCCGTGCTGGAGCAGGCCAACCGTCTGATCCGCCTGTCCACCGGTGGCACGCCGCCTCCCGTCCTCGACCCCTTTTCGGGCGGATGCACCATCCCGCTGGAGGCGCAGCGGCTGGGCCTGGAGGCGCACGGCAGCGACCTGAACCCGGTGGCCGTGATGATCGGCAAGGCGAGCATCGAGATCCCGCCGCGTTTCGCAGGACGCCCAGCGGTTCACACAAGGATGAAGGGCAGCACCTTTCACGGCGCGCAGGGTCTGGCCGCCGACGTGCGCCACTACGGCGCTTGGATGAAGGCGGAGGCCGAGGCCCGGATCGGCCACCTGTACCCGAAGGCCAGGTTACCGGACGGCAAAGAAGCCACCGTGATCGCGTGGCTATGGGCCAGAACCGTCGCCAGCCCTGACCCCGCAGCGGGCGGCGCACACGTTCCCCTAGTGCGTTCCTTTGCACTCAGCACCAAGAAAGGCAAGGAGAGATATGTAGAGCCTGTGGTGGACGGCAACACCTACCGTTTCGTGGTGCGGCACGGCAAACTGCCCGACCACCTGCAGGAAGGCACCGTGGGCCGAACCGGGGCCAGATGCATCCTGACCGGCACGCCTTTTCCGCTGACCTACATCCGCGCCGAGGGCAAGGCCGGACGCATGGGCACACGACTGATGGCGATCGTCGCCGAGGGCAACCGCCAGCGCGCGTACCTTGACCCGACGGAGGAGATGGAGCAGGCGGCGGCAAGCGCGGAACCTCAGTGGAAGCCAGAACAACCACTTGGTAACGACCCCCGCGCTATCACGGCACCCAACTACGGCATGACAACCTTCGGTGACCTCTTCACTCCCCGCCAACTCGTCGCTCTGACCACTTTCTCTGACCTGGTGGCTGAGGCCCGCGAGCGCGTGAAGGCCGATGCCCTGGCCGCTGGGATGCCGGAAGGTCAGCCGCTACGCGAGGGTGGGAACGGGGCGCTGGCTTATGCGGAAGCGGTGGGTGTGTACTTAGGTCTTGTCGTTTCTCGAACCACCGAACGCAACAACAACATGGGGACTTGGGATGCTAGTCCATCCAAGGAACAAGTCAGAGGCATCTTTGCCCGCCAAGCCATATCCATGAACTGGGATACTGCTGAAGGCAACTTTTTTGCTTCCTCCTCGGGGACGATCGGGCCAAGTATCGACTGGGTGGCAAAGGTTGTAGAGATGTTACCGGCCACTGTCGCCGGATCGGAACGTCAGCTTGACGCCGCAGCCCGCCTTGTCCCCCCCAAGGCGGTCATCTCCACCGACCCGCCCTACTACGACAACATCGGCTACGCTGACCTGTCCGACTTCTTTTATGTGTGGTTGCGTCGTTCACTGCGCTCTACTTACCCCGACTTGTTCGGCACGATGGGTGTACCGAAGCGAGAAGAACTCGTTGCCAACCCGTTCAGGCAAGGCGGCAAGGACGCCTCTGAACAGTTCTTCCTCAAGGGCATGACGCAGGCCATGCACAACATGGCGACCCAGGGCAACCAAGAGTATCCGACGGCCATCTACTACGCCTTCAAGCAGGCTGAAACAACAGGGAGCGGCGTGAGCAGTACCGGTTGGGCCACCTTCCTTGAAGCCGTGATCCAAGCTGGCTACTCCATCAACGGCACTTGGCCTGTTCGGAGTGAGCTGAGTAACCGTATGCGTGGGCAAGGCTCCAACGCTCTTGCCACTTCCATCGTCATGGTCTGCCGCCCTCGCCCTCAGGACGCCCCGCTGACCACCCGCACCGACTTCCTGCGCGAGTTGCGCCGCAGTCTGCCCACCGCACTCTCGGCCCTGACCGCCAGCAACCTGCTCCCGGTAGACATGGCCCAAGCCAGCATCGGCCCCGGCATGGCGGTCTACAGTCGCTACCGAGATGTGCTGGAGTCTGACGGTTCGCGCATGCCCGTGCGCGTGGCGCTGCAACTGATCAACGCGGCGCTCGACGAGTACCTGGCGGAGCAGGAAGGTCACCTGGACTCGGACACCCGCTTTGCGGTGACGTGGTTCGAGACGCACGGGTTGGAGGAAGCGGCCTACGGCGACGCCGAGACGCTGGCAACCGCGCGCGGCGTGAGCGTGGCAGGCGTGGCCGAGGCAGGCCTGATCCTGTCCAGGGCGGGCAAGGTCCGGCTGAAGCGGAGGGATGAACTGGCCGCAGGCTGGAACCCGCAGGCGGACAAGCGCCCGACCGCCTGGGAAGCAGTGCAGCACCTCGCCCGCATCAACGACCAGGAGGGTGCGGATGCTGCGGGCAGGCTGATGGCTCAGCTTCAGGCTTCTGCATCAGGTGATCTCGCCGATTCCGCGCGGCAACTGGCCTACCGCCTTTACGGCATCTGCGAGCGCAAGGGCTGGAGCAGCGAGGGGCAGGTCTACAACGCCTTAGTGGCCTCGTGGGGCCAAGCAGCAGAAGCGGCAGCGCGGGCTGAGGCAGAAACGGCTGACGCCCGCATGGAAACGCTGCTGGAGCAGATGGGGAGGAACTAAAAGGCACAGCCCAACACACCTTGGTCAAGATGACCAAGACTATCGGCTTGACTGACCACATCCTGCTGAGTGATGCGTCACCGCCCTGGGTCGTGCAGCTTCGCTGCGGCAACCTGCGCGCCCGGGCGCTGCGGGAGTTTCTGGAAAGCCAGTGGTCCCAGGTGCTCACCCTTCTGCCTGGGCACCGGCTGGTGCAGTTGTACGCCGACCGCATCAAGGCGGTCAGCTGACCGAAGCCAGGCCGCGTTTCCACGCAGGCACAGCACCTGCGCGACGGTCGGCCTCGGGCAGGCTGTAGCCTGTGCCCGTATATGGCTCTCTCCAACCGGCAACGCGTTCAGGGCGCGCAGGACGCCCTCCTTGAAGAACTGGTGGTGTACGTCGAGAAGGGTCTGCTGAAGGCGTTCGGCACAGACTGGGTGGGCCGCGTGACTGCGCGGTTCTCCGGCGTCCCCGTGGATGGCGTGGGCAAGCCGGTCTGGGACATGCAACTCTTGGTCAAGGTGATCGCCGACTTCTGGCACGACGCCTTTGGCGACAAGCTGCGCCCGGACGACCGCAACCACATCTTCGAGTTGCGCAGCTGGCGCAACGCGCTGGCCCATGACCAGCCGTTCACTTACGACGACACCCACCGGGCACTGGACACCATGCACCGGGTCGCCAGCGCCATGAAACTGCCAGTCGCGGCCTACCTGCTCAAGGAACGCGACGAGACGATGCGGATCAAGCTCCGTGAGCAGGAACGCGCGGTGACCCGCAGTGTCACAGTGGTCGAGGGCCGCGTCCCGGAAGGTCTTAAGGCTTGGCGGGATGTGATCATCCCGCACCAGGACGTGCGCGAGGGCAACTTCATGGCCGCCGAGTTCGCCGCTGACCTGGCGCAGGTGCACAAAGGCGAGGCCAGCTCCGAGTATGGCGACCCCCAGGACTTCTTCGCCCGCACCTACATCACGGCGGGCCTGCGTGACCTGCTGACCAACGCCCTGAACCGGCTGGGCAAGGGCGAAGGCGATCCGGTGGTCGAACTCCAGACTAACTTTGGGGGCGGCAAGACGCACTCCATGCTGGCGCTGTACCACCTTTTCGGCAAGGTGCCCTCGCGAGAACTGGCCGGTCTGGAGGAGGTTCACTCCAGGGCGGGCCTGTCCACAGCCCCAACCGGTGTGAACCGCGCGGTGCTGGTCGGCACGGACCTGGGCATCGGCCGCCGCATGCAGCAGGACGGCACGGTGACCAACACCCTCTGGGGAGAGATGGCCTACCAGCTCGCGGGTGCGGCGGGCTACGCCCTGGTCGCCGAGGCTGATCAGCAGCGCACCAACCCTGGTGCGGAGATGCTGACGCGGCTGCTCACGCTGGCGAGCCCCTGCCTGATCCTGATCGACGAGTGGGTGGCGCAGCTGCGCGAGCTCTACGGGCGGAGCGACCTCAACGCCGGTTCGTACGAGTCCAACATCTCGTTTGCCCAGTCCCTCACCGAGGCCGCCAAGCGGGTGCCTCGCGCCCTGGTCGTCGCCAGCCTCCCCCAAAGCCAGTCGGAGGTGGCGGGCCAGGGTGGCAGCGCCGCGCTGAGCGCGCTTCAGGAGACGTTCAAGCGCGTCCAGAGCACCTGGCTGCCCGCGAACCCCGAGGAGTCGTTCGAGATCGTCCGCCGCCGGTTGTTCGAACCCCTTCAGGGCGACGCTCACCGACAGGCCGACGCGGTGGTTCGTGCGTTCATGACCCACTACACCACCCACGCAACAGAGTTTCCGCAGGGGGCGTCCGAACCCGACTTTGCAGGGCGGCTGAGCAAAAGCTATCCGATCCACCCCTCCCTCTTCGATGCCCTGTTCGGCACTTGGAGTACCCTCGAACGCTTCCAGCGCACGCGCGGTGTGCTCCGGCTGATGGCCCTGGTGATCCACCGGTTGTGGCAGAGCGGCGAGAAGAGCCTGATGATCCTGCCCGGAAACCTCCCCCTCGACGACGTGCGAGTGCAGGCTGAACTGCGCAACTACCTGGGCGAGGCGTGGGAAGCGATCATGAACCAGGAAGTGGACGGGCCCAACAGCCTGCCTGTCCGCGTGGAGGCCGAAGATAAGAGCGGGAGGCTGGGTCAGGTGGCCGCCGCCCGCCGGGTGGCCCGCACCGTGTTCCTCTGCACGGCGCCCAGGGCGAAGACCGCCCATGCTGGCGTGGAAACGCGCAGCATCCTGCTGGGCAGCGTGCAACCGGGCGAAACTGCTGGCCCGTTCAGCGACGCCCTGCGGCTGATCTCCTCGCAAGCGGTCTACCTCTACGTGGACGCATCGCAGTACTGGTACAGCACCCAGCCCAGCCTCAACCGCCGCGCTGCCGACCTCGCCCTTCAACTGCCCCCGGAGGACGTGACGACCGAGGTCGAGCGCCGCCTGAAGGCACTGGTCAAGAACAAGGGTGCGTTTGCCGGTATCCACGTCACAGACTCCCCAGCCGATGTCCCCGACGACGCGCGTGAACCGGGCGTGCGGCTGGTGATCCTGCCGCCCTCGCAGCCGCACGTGAAAGGCGCCCAGGACAGCGCCGCGGCGCAGCGTGCCCACGAGATCGTCACTCGCAAAGCAGGTGGCGACCGCCTGGGCCGCAACAACGTGGTGCTGCTGGCCGCCGACCGGTCGCGGCTGGATGATCTGCTGAGCCGCACCCGGCAGTACCTGGCGTGGCAGCAGATCCATACCCGCGCCGAGCAAGACAACCTCACGCCGAGCGACAAGCGGCAGGCCGCCGGGCGCATGGAGGAGCACAGCAAAGGGACGGATCTGCTGTTGGGAGCCGCCTACGCCTTCCTCCTAGTGCCCGAGTTGATCACGGGGACCGGTCAACCCACCATCGCACTGCAAGAAACTCGCCTGAATGGCGAGGGCGATCTGCTAGAGCGGACGGCTCGGAAACTTGTGGGCGAGGGCCAGCTGATAGGGACGTACGGCGGCCTCCCGCTCAAGCTGAAGCTTGATGCCCTGCTCTGGAACGGACGGCCTCACCTCCCTATACGGCAGCTGCTCGAGTACTTCGCGCAGTACCTCTACCTCGACCGCCTGGAAAACGCCCAAGTTCTGCTGAGCGCCATCCAGGATGGGCTGACGACAAAGCAGCCCTACTTCGCCTACGCCGACGGCCAGAACGGTGAAACGTACCTCAACCTCCGGTTTGGTGAGCCAGCGACCGTTCGGGTTGACGACCACTCGCTGCTGGTCAACATCGAGGCGGCGATGCGCCAGCGGCTGGCCGAGCAGCAACAGGCGATATCGGTCGGGGCCGCCGCAGCTCACCAGGTGACGACGGGTGTGACGACCACTGCCAAGGCTGGACACGTCCAGGGCGGCACCCCGCCTACCCCCCCGGTCCCGGCCCCGGTCCTGCCCACCCGCGCGCACCTAGAGGGTACGCTCGATGGAACCCGGATGGTCAAACGGTTCGAGGACATCTACGCCGAGATCATCCAGCAGCTTATCGAGGCCGGTGCCGGCGTCCAGGTGGAGGTGGTCATCCGCGCCCAGGCGCCGCACGGGCTGGCAACCCATCAGCAGCGCGCAGTGCTGGAAAACGCGCGGAGCCTGGGGCTGACTGCCGAGTTGGAGTAGTTCAGGTTTTCCAGGGCACCTCACCCATCAGTAACCTCAACTGCCCCTCCCCTCCCCCCCCTGTGTCCATCCCGCCGGGCATGAGGCGCCACGCCGGATAGGCGTCCCACTGAAACCCCAGGTCCAGGGTCCAACCGTGAGCCTCCAAGCGGATCTCCGCCCAGTCCAGGCGCTGGGCTTCTGCCACTGCCTGGACTGGCAGGACTGGACCGCACGGCGGTGAGCACTCCCGCCCGAGGACGAACTGGGCCCAGGGTGGCAACTGACGTGCCCAGTCCGTCCGGGCACGAACTGCGCCCGATACGCCTGTAACCCCTACCCAACCCGGGCAGAGTGGGCGCACCAGCGCTGGCCCGGACAGCACGGGCTGGCGAACGCGGCCCACGTTCAAGGACTGACCCTGCTGCTCCTCGCGCGCCAGTTGGTTCTGCTCCAGCTCGATGACGTACTCCACGAGCGCACGGGGGAAGATCCTGGCTGCGCTCTGAGCGGTACCCTGGAAAACGGCAACCGGAGTATCCGGACACAACTGCTGACGCCGCACGGCCAGGCGGAGGTCAGTCAGCCGATCAGCCAGTTTCAAAAGCCGCGCTGCCTGCTGCCGAGTGGGCAGCAGATCAAGCTCGTAGTAGTGATCGTTCATGCATCCTCCCTTGAACCCCAGACAGGGCCACCTAACTCCAGCGCGCGCTGGATCGTGCGCGGGAGATAACCGCCGCGACCCCACTTTTGACGGCTCAGCCCGCTCGCCCGCATCAACCGCTCAAGCTGTGCCACGTCCTGCGTGTAGAACCGCAGCATCCGCACTGCGGCCAGGTCGGCCTCGCTCTGGCTGGGATAGCCCCCCGCTTCCCAGTCGCCCGCCAACAACCGGCGGGCACGTGGCCCGTTTCGCGCCCGGGTCAGCAGGTCAAGGACCCGCTGGTCATCCAACTGCAGGTCAGCACCCTCAAGCACCTCCGGCCTCCTCTCCGTGAGCGGGGCGGTCAGGAAAGGATGCACCGCATCCAGACTGCGGCTCCGGTCTGGCAGGGCGGAACCCGTGACAGTCACGAACCCAGTCCCCAGCACCTCGACTCCAGGCACCCGACGGTTTCGAGTGACATCCCCTCTCAGCCAGACATGCACGCCCAACCCTGAGGGCGAACGCTCGGCATAGCTGCCGATGTCCGCCAGAAGTGCCCTGCCCTGGTTCGATAGCGGGTGGTCGAGGTCGAGCACGCACACACCGCAACCCCCCGTGAGTACCACGCCGATCCCGGCGGCTCCGTGTCCAGCGGCAAGGTCCAGCGCCTCGCGCCAGGGCACGCCAGCCTTTCGGCCATCTACCGGTCGCAGCCGACCCCGGGTGGGCAAAGCTGGCACCTTCCCGATCCCGCCACTTTCCCTGGGCAACGCGATCCAGGGCAACCAGCGGGACAGCGCCAGGACGGCAAGCGGCAGCGTGACCTCCAAGTGCTCTGGCTCAGGAAGCCCCATCACCGCGCCCACCGGCGGCCACCCCAGCCTCGCCGACGGATGTTGTGTGCGGCGTTTTCATGGGCGTTGAGCGAACCGCATGCCCGGCAGCTGAACCTGTCCCGCAGACGTTGCCCGGGGAGGCCACAGCGGTGACAGCGCAGGCTGGTGTGGTGCGGAGCCACCCGCCGTAGTGGGATACCAGCGGCGTACAGCCGCTGTGGCAACCATGACTGCAGCCAGTCGGCGACTGCACGCTCACGGCTACGTTCAACGAAGTCACTCTCGAAGCCGGACAAGGTCAACTTCTCAACCGAGACGGCCGACGCCCGGGCGATGATCTGATCGGTGAACACCTCCAGCGCCTGGCGCGCAGCACCCGAGATCAGGCGCTCGTAACGGCGCTCCACCTCATGCTGCATCCCCGGGCGCAGTCCGGCGATCTGTCTCTCGAGCGCACGCAAACCTGCGCCGGTGAGCAGGTGCAGCGGAGCGGTACTCAGGACCGTGTTGACCCCTGCAGCGACAGCCAGAGGCGAGAGGCCGACATCGATGCCGAGAACGCATCCGCCCTGCGACCTGGGAGGGCGGGGCATCTCGAACGCCAAGCTGACGAACCACAGGCCATCCAGATCTACGAGTCGAGTTTCAGCCCGGAGCCAGCTACCCGGTTCAGCCGGCAGGTCAGTAACCGTAGGCTGCCGCCCCTGCCGTGTGGTTGTCACCAGATCCGTCACCCACGCTCGCCGCTGCAGCAGGGACATGGGCGCCAGCAGACCGTTTGCGAGCACATCCTGGTTTTCGAACTGCTCGTAGTTTTTCGAACCTGCGATCAGCAGGCGATGTTCCGTCAGCGGCAGACGGTGCAGTTCCGCTGTCAGGCTCAGGTGTCCCATCCGCAACCGCTCGTCGTGGATGGCAGTCTGGTCCTGGAGGGCCGCGCGGTCCGGAGCGTACACGCGGCCACCGAACATGCCGGGGAGTGGCTGGGAGCGCTGGGCCAGCCAGCCCTTCCGGGTGAGTTCGCGTAGTCGCGGTGCGTCTGCGTTGTCGATCCTGAGGTGGTGTCTCGTTTGCATCTTTCCTTCCTCCAGAACTCGTCTCCTCTCTCCTCTGCTTGACCCTGCTGGCCCTTCCCCTACTCCCTCGCCGCTGCCCGCCCGTAGAGTGGGCAACAGGGTTTTTGATCCGACAGCCGAACCCGCAGCCACGGGCACCGTGATGCGTGGTTCTCGGGCCGGGCTGTGTCCGAGGAGTTCTAGGTCACTTGAAGTTTCTACAGACCATGACTTCCGTCTGGCACGCATGGGCGCTCCGCGCGCTCATGTGACGAAAAGACGTCCACAACGGTGGTAAGGCCCCGTGCTTCTGCACACGATGGGTCTCCGCGGTCGCATCAACCGGTGGTGGGTTAGCCGGTAGATGGTGCCCGCGGTGAACCCGTGGTGGGTACCCGTGATGAACTTGCGGTGGGTTCAGTGGTCATGCTGCTCATGGCTCTGTTGATCAACGCACGGTGGGTTGCCAGTACCAACAACAGTCGCCCCTGGTAGGTTCCACCGTGTGACCAACACCTCACAGGTGCGCGCATGGAGCATGGCCCACGATGACCGGTCGCTGTCATCGTGACGGCCGTAGACATAGCCGCCTCGACCGGTGACAGGGAGGGCCAGAGGCCAGGGCACGGGTGGCTCCTAAGGAGCACCGTTCCTAAGGTGTATGGAGTTATGCCGTAAGCAGTAGGAGGCAGGTCGTGAGCAGCATGATCAGCACTGGCCGGAGCCAGATGGGCCGACGTCTTGGGAGTAGTGGCGCTACGCGCGCCGTACTCCCCTGGCAGGGCGGCGTTCGTTCGGGGAGGTCAGTCCCATCTCCCCATGTTGCTGGCTGGCGTCCCGCCTCGCCCGGCTGAGGCAACAGCACAGGCGAAAGAAGAGTAGTACGCCCGGGAATCCGCGACTCGCGTTCGTGCACAACCGGGCTAGGGCTTTTGCGTTCGCTAGCAGCGGGTGACAACAGTTCAGGAGGCGGCGCTGGTACCGGCACCTGGGGAGGGCACCTCGGCAGATGCTGGGTCCAGAGAGTGCGCCGCAGCCCCTGAAGGCCGCGCTCCCGGCACATCCCCAGCCCGGTCTGCAGGGCATCCACAGCGGCCAAGTAGTGCGGATGCTGTTCCCCTCGCGGGCGGAACCACTTCGCTCCAGCGTGCGAGGGTTTATGGAGGTAGGCGATCAGACGACTCAGGTCAGCCGCACCGGCGCGGATGCGGGTGCAGCCCTGACGCCGTGCCCTGATGATGACGCCGTCACCCGTAACGAACTCCCACCGGGTCCGCTGCGTCGGCGGCGAACTGGCCGGGACGATCAGGTGGAGGTGGAGTCCGCCGGCACGCAGGCGGGTACTCCTTTCCAGCTTGATCACCGCAGGTGTCGCGGGCAGGAGGTGGGCGATGAACGCCCGCACCTCATCGATGGTGGCTGGGTTGTAAGGGTTGTCATCGATGCCCGCCACCGCCACGACGACGTGCGTCCAGTCCCCCCGCAGACTCAGCAACCTCTCTGCGAGAACGCGACTCTGTTCGTCACTGGCCCGCCGCCGGAGCCGGTCGTCGGGCTGACGCGGGGGGCTGGTTATCTGGGGCGGGTGGGACTGGGCTAGTACTGGCAGGGCGTCAGCCTGGGGACTCACCTGCCTAGTCGCAGTGGCTTTGTCCCGGCGAGGCAGCCATGACGAGCACACGGCAACGATGCCGAGCCACAGGGAGCGGAAGAGCGCCGTCACTCCGTTCAGTCGGCGGCGTTGTTGAGGTGGTTCTGGGCCGTCGTTCTGAACGTCTCGATGAGCTGCCGCTTGGAGAACAGAAAAGCTTTGCCCCACCGGGTGCAAGGCACTTGTCGACTGTGCACCAGCCCCAAGAGCTCAGCCTGGCCGATCCGCAGGAACTGCGCCGCCTCCGCGGTTTTCAGGATCTTGTCGTGCTCGTGCTCGACCTGATCGCGCGACACCACTGCCTGCTCCAACCGCTCCAGCACAGCAAGGATCTGAACCAGGATGGCGAGCGTGGTGATGTCGTTCATGGCAGGACTCTGGGTCGCGTGTCACTGAGGAGTATGATAAAGTCACCTTTGAGGTGACCTCGTGGCAGATCGATCAGGTGTAGACCGGGAGATGTTTGTTAAGACCGGCTTCAGCGCGGAGGAAGCGGGCCAGTTGCTGCGGAGGAAGCGCCGGGCGCTGGACCTGACTCTCGAGGACGTGGTGGCGCGGAGCAACGTCCCCTCAAAGCAGTATCTAAGCAAGCTTGAGTCGGGGACAGTCCACCCCGGGCGCTCCCGGTACGTTGGGAGCCTGGCACCAGTGCTTGGCCTGAGCGAGCAGGAGATGGCCAACATCACCAACCAACCACGACCGATGGAGGCTGTTGACCTGCTCAGGCCCAGTCACCTGGATGCGGTGGGCGTGCTGGCAGGGCTGAGCCTCCCGCCCCTTGGTGCCTATGTCCTCGAGCGGGAACCGGGGATCATCGTGATGGATGCGACGGAGGACGAGAAGCGCCTGGTCGCTGGCAGACAGTACGTCATGATCCTCCGCGAACGGCCCCAGGGCACCCAGGTGTTTCTGCGAGCACGCGCCCTCCGAGAGGGGGAGGCATCGCTCGTCCTGGCCACGTCAGATCGCCTCTACCGTCCAGACGAGGTCAGGATCGTCGGTCGCATCGTGTTCGAGGGGCAACTGCTGTGACCGAGACCCGCAAGGTCAGAAAGAAGAGCGCCCGGGAACGCGGGAAGCGGGGCCAGCCCTCGATCGTGCAACGTCAGGATGGACGCTGGAGCGTCACGGCAGAGATGCCCCGGGGCGCGGACGGTCGACGACATCGATATCAGGGGACGTTCCCGACCTACGACGCAGCTCTGGAAGCGGCCCGGAAGATCGACTACAACGCGTCTCAGCAACTCTCCAGCGCAGATCGCGACCTCACCGTTGGCCAGCTCCTCCAACGCTGGCAGGCCAGTCAGCCAGCCGGCCGGCACAGTACGGTGGAAAACAGGACCTGGTTGGTAAGCAAGATCAGCGCCAGGCTCGGGACCCGAAGGGTTCAGCAGCTGACGGCCCAGGACATCCAGGCTTTTCTGACAGCCCTGGAACGGGAGGGCAAGGCGGCCAGTACGTGCAACAAGTGCAGGCAGCGCCTGCAAGTGGCGCTGGACGATGCGGTAGACGCGGGCATCATCGCCAGTAACCCAGCCAAACGGGTCAGGGCAGCGCGAGGCACGACTAAGGTTCGCGAGGAGGCATGGACGCCCGACCAGGTCAAGGCGATCCTCCGTTCGGCTCAGCAGTCGCGGTTGTATCCGCTGTTCGTGCTGGCGTTCATGACAGGAGCGCGGCTCGGTGAGCTGGTCGGGGCGCGTCCGCAGGACTACGATCCCGCCACTGGCACCCTCCACATCACCGGGACGGCCCAGAAACACGGGGCACGGGGGGAGCCAAAGACAGAGGCTGCCAAACGCCGCCTGCCCCTCCCGCCGGAGGCCCGTGCCCTGATGGAACAGCATCTCAAGGGTTCGGCTCGGTTAAAGGAGGAGGCTGGTGAGGCCTGGGGCCGGCGCAAGACAACGTCGGAGAGCACCCGCGCGAAACAGCGGGAGGCGGCGCGACGGCGCGGAGGGAGCACCCTCCCGGAGGGTTCGATCCCGCCCTCCCCTCCCGCAGGTCAGTACGAGGCGCTGTTTCCAACAACACACGGCACGCCCTGGAGCCTGCGGAACGTCCGGCGCGAGTGGGCAACGGTCCTGGAGCGTGCGGGCCTCCCGCACCGGCGTTTCCACTCGATCCGATCGGGTTTCGCCACTGCGGCGTTGCAAAACGGAGTGGGGATCAAAGATCTCCAAGACGCGATGGGTCACACATCCCCGCTGATGTCGCTCAGGTACGCCCAGAGCGTGAGTGGCAGCGAAGCGCGTGTCGTGCACGTGGTAGCGCGCCATCTGGGTCTGGCCACCCTGGACAACGTGCCGACCCAGGAGGAGGCGGAGCCGAAAACCGCATAAGCGGGCGCATAACAGCCTTTAGTCTGTCACTTGTCTGTCAAACCTATCTCAGGGCTTGCAAGACAAAAAGCAGGAACGCCGTCGTAGACGGCGTTCCTCTTGGTGGGCGGTGAGGGACTTGAACCCCCGACCCGTCGCGTGTAAAGCGAAAGCTCTACCGCTGAGCTAACCGCCCCACCCTGCCCGGCCGGGCAGCCCGCCCATGCTAGTCGGGGTGGGGCAGGCGGGTCAAGCCGCGCGGCCCCCGCGTCCGGCGGGAGGTCAGGCCGGGTCAAGCGGGAACTGTACCCCGCCCAGCCGCAGGTTGAGGTCGGCGGCCAGCGCGAGCAGGCGGCCGTCACCGGCGGCGGGGCCGGTGAGCACCACGCCCATCGGCGCCCCCTCGTGCAGCCCGGTGGGCACCGTCACGCTGGGATACCCCGCCTTGGCCCCCACCGCGTAGCCGTGCAGGCCGGGCCACAACAGAGCGTCGAGGCCCTGGGCGAAGAGGGGATCGAGGCCGCGCGTGCGGGTCTGGTCGAGGTCGCGGGCGCGGGCCTCGCGGTAGGCGCGCTCCGAGAGGTCGCCGCGCGTGCCCTGGGCGGCGTACAGCAGCGTCTGGCCGTAACGCTGGAGCCGCTCGGGGTCGGCGTCCCCGGCTTCGATGACTTCGGCAAGGCTGTGCGGGCCGTCTTGCACCCCCGCGAGGTAGGCGTTCAGGTCGCGTTTGAACTCGTAGACCAGCACCTCCATGCGCCAGCCGCTGAGTTCGGCGGCGCTGGGCAGGGTCACGTCTTGCAGGGTGGCGCCCGCCTCCACCAGCGCGGCCTCGGCGCGGGCCAGCCCGGCCCGCTCGGCCTCGCTGACCGGGGCGCCGGGGGGGTCGCGCAGCACGCCGACCACGCTGCCCGACAAGGCCCCGGCGGGCAGCGACAGGTCGGGCACCGGAAAGCGGCGGGTCGCCTCATCGGCGTCGTCCGGCCCGGCCATGACCCCCAGCAGCAGGGCGGCGTCGCGCACGCTGCGGGTGATCGGCCCGGCGGTGTCCTGGCTGTGGCTGATGGGCACCACCCCGGTGCGCGGAATCAGGCCCACGGTGGGCTTGAGGCCGATCACGCCCTGCTGCTGCGCCGGGCTGAGAATCGAGCCGCTGGTCTCGGTGCCGACCGCCGCCACGCACAGCCGCGCCGCGACCGCCACGCCGCTCCCGCTCGACGACCCGCCCGTGTCGATGCCCTCCCCCCAGGGATTGACCGTCTGGCCGCCCGCGCCCGAGTACCCGTTGGGCATCCCCAGCGTCATGAAGTTGGCCCACTCGGTCAGGTTGGCCTTGCCCAGAATCACCGCGCCCGCCGCGCGCAGCCGGGCCACCAGCGGCGCGTCCACCTCCGGCACGTGCCGGGTCATCAGCAGGCTTCCGGCGGTAGTGGGCAGCCCCGCCACGTCGATGTTGTCCTTGATCAGCAGGGGCAGTCCGTGCAGCGGGCCGCGCCGCTCGGGAGGCAGGGTGTCGAGCCGCTCCGCGTCGGCCTCGGCGGCCCCGTTGACGGTGATGACGGCGCGCAGCCTGGGATTGTGCGCCCTCAGGCGCGTGAGGTAGGTGCGGGTGACTTCCAGCGCGGTCAGGTCGCCCCGGCGCGTGGCGGCGCTCAGCGAGGCGGCGTCGAGGTCGAGCACGGGATCGGGGCTGTGAGGGGACACGCCGCCGAGTCTACCGCTCGTCTACCCCGCCTGGGCGCCGCCTGGGACGCCGTGCGCTAGCCTTCCCCCCATGAGCGAGGACGCGGCGCGGCAGGGGCAGGCAGAGGCCGCCGGGGGCACACACTTCACGGTCGCCTTTCAGGGCAACCCCGGCGCCTACGGCGAGATCGCCGCGCTGCACGCGCTCGGCAGCGCGGGCGTGCCCCACGCGGGCGTGACCACGCGCGGCTACCCCACCTTCCACGAGGTCGCGCGGGCGGTCGAGACGGGGGGAGCCGACTACGGCGTGCTGCCGGTCGAAAACAGCCTGATGGGCGCCATCCATCAGTCCATCGACCTGCTCTCGGAGACCGACCTGCACGTCGCGGGCGAGGTCGTCGTGCGCGTGACCCACTGCCTGATGGCGCTGCCCGGCGTGCGGCTGGAGGAGGTGCGCCGGGTGGTGTCCCAGCAGCCCGCGCTCGACCAGTGCACCGGACTGATCCGCAACCACGGCCTGCAACCCGTCGCCGCCCACGACACCGCCGGAAGCGCCAAGGACCTCGCGGCCCGCGGCGCCCGCGACGAGGCCGCCATCGCCTCCGAGCGCGCCGCCGAGCTGTACGGCCTGGAAATTCTGGCCCGTGAGATCGAGGACGAGCCGTTCAACTACACCCGCTTCATGCTGCTCTCGCGCGGCGAACCCGCGCCTTCGGACGCGCCGCACAAGACCAGCCTGGTCTTCGCCGTGCGCCATACCCCCGGCTTTCTGGTCGAGACGCTGGCCGAGCTGCGCGGCCTGAACCTCTCGCGCATCGAGTCGCGCCCCCGCCGCGACCGCGCCTGGAGTTACCTGATCTATGTGGACATCGAGGGTTCGGCCCGCGACCCCCAGGTCGCCCAGGCCCTCGCCGGGGTCCTGAGAAAGGCGAGCTACGCGAAGATCATCGGGAGTTACCCGAGGGCGCTGGAGACGGTGGGAGAGGCGGGATAGGAGCCGGCAGCTCCCCGCCCACCGCCAGACGCCCCACCTCACCTGTGCCAGCATCAGTCCATGTCCCTGGCCCGCCTGCTGCTCTCCCCACCCGCCTGCCGTGATCCGGGGGTGCTGCGGGCGGCGGTCGCGGGCCGCCCGGTCCTGGTGACGGGGGCGTCGTCGGGCATCGGGGAGGCGGCGGCGCGGCAACTGGGGGCAGCGGGGGCCGAAGTGCTGCTGCTCGCGCGGCGGGCCGGGCGGCTGGAGGAGGTCGCGGCGGGCATCCGCGCCGGAGGAGGCCGGGCGCACGTCTACCCCGCCGATCTGGCCGACCCCGGGGACGTGAAAGCTGTCGCCGCGCGCATCGGGGCCGAGTTCCCGGACCTCTGGGCGGTGGTCAGCAACGCGGGGAAGTCGGTGCGGCGCCTGGCGCTGGAGGGGGCCGCGCGGAACGACCTTGGGCGGCTGCTGGCGGTCAATCTCAGCGGCCCGGCGGCGCTGCTGCTCGCGCTGCTGCCGGGAATGCTGGAGCGGGGCGGCGTGATCGTGAACGTCTCCAGCGTCTCGGCGCGGCAGGTGGGGGCGCCGCGCTGGGGGGCGTATCAGGGCAGCAAGGCGGGCTTCGACCTGTGGCTGCACGCCCTCGGGGCAGAGGTGCGGGGGCAGGGCGTGCGGGTCGCCAGCGTGTACCTGCCCCTCGTGCGGACGCCCATGATCGCCCCCACCCGCGCCTACCGCTTCCTGCCCGCCCTCAGCGCGGACGAGGCCGCCCACGCCGCACTGCTGCCGCTGGTGCGCCCGGTCGTCCGGGTGGCCCCCTGGTGGCTGCGCCCAGTGGAGGTCGCGGGCCTCCTCGCGCCGGGGCTGCTGGGTCGGGGATTGGCCCGGCTGGAGGACGCCGAGCGGCGCTGGAGTCGGCGGTGAGGGCCGTCTGGCGGGCGGTGCGGCGCAGCGGAGTTCTTGCCCCCGCACCCGCGTCCGCCCTGGCGAGTTTGCTGAGCACCCTCACCCGCGAGGGACCGGGCCTGTACGCGCTGGCCGCGTGGTGGGCGGGCCGGGAGCCGGGTCGGGTGGCGCTGGTGGACGGGCGCGGCCCCGTGACCTTCGGGGAATTGCGCAAGCGGGCCGACCGGGTGACGGCAGCCTTAGCTCCCCACCTCCGCCCCGGTCAGACGGTCGGGCTGCGGGCCGGGCAGAGTGCGGACGCAGTGGCCGCCCTGCTGGGAGCGCTGCGGCTGGGACTGCGGGTGGTCCTGCTGAACCCGGCGCAGTCGGAGGCGGCGTTGGGCGCGTTGGTGCGGGCACAGAATGTCCGGGCGCTGCTGGTGGACACTCCGCTCGGGGAGGACTGGGGCGGCGGGGTGCCGGTGTGGACCCTCACCGATCTGCAAGAAGCACCGCTTCCTCGCAAAAGGCCCCCACCCCACGCGGGTCGCCCGGTCCTGCTGACCTCCGGCACGACGGGCGAGGCGCGGGTCGTGCGGCGCTCGTGGTCGCCGGGGGCGGCACTGGCGAGCGCGGGGGCGCTGCTGGAAGCGCTGGATCTGCGGGCAGGAGCGCCCACCCTGCTGCCGCTTCCCCTCTTTCATGGGCATGGGCTGGCAGCCCTCGCGCTGGGGCTGGGGATGGGGGCACCCGTCCACCTAGCGGCGGGCCGGAGTGCCCGCGAGCTGTGGGCCACGCTGGAGCGCGAGCGAATCGAGGTGCTGGTGCTGGTCCCCACCGTGCTGCACCGCCTCCTGGCGGAAGCGGACGGGACGGCCCCCGCCCTCCGCACCGTCGTGTGCGGCTCGGCCCCGCTGGACCCGGCGTTGGCGGTGCGGGCGCGGGAGCGGCTGGGCGACGTGCTGTTCAACCTCTACGGCTCGACCGAGGCGGGCCTGATCTCGCTCGCCACACCTACTGACCTGAACGCGGCACCAGGCACGGTGGGCCGCCCCCTCCCCGGTGTGCGGGTCCGGCTGGAGGGAAACCGGGGCGAAGTCGTGGTGGGGCGCGACCGGGCCACGGGCGACCTGGGGAGACGGGATCACGCGGGCCGCCTTTTCGTCACGGGTCGGGCGGACGACCTCCTGCTGATCGGCGGCGAGAATATTTTCCCGGCGGAGGTGGAAGCCCAGATCGCCGCGCTGCCCAGTGTGCGCGAATGTGCGGTCTACGGCGTGCCCTCCGCCCAATACGGCCAGGCCCTGCACGCCTTCGTGGTGCCGGAGACGGACGCCCCTGCCGACCCCGAGTGGCACGCCGCCCTGCGCGAGTCCCTGCCCCGCCGCCTGCGCCCGCTGGCCTTCATCCGCTTGCCCGAACTGCCGCGCACCCCCAGCGGCAAGGTGCAGCGGTGGAAGCTGCGGGAGTGCGCGGCGCTGGACTGAGCCGGACCTGTCCATTCCACTCCAGTTCGCCCCGGAGTCCCCGCGCTATCCTCGGGCAGTCGTGCCCCCTGGCACGGCCATCCAGAGCGCCCGAGGGCTTTTCCCGCCCACGGACGGCGCGGCAACCGGCCCCCATCACGGCAGCGGTGCTCTACGGGAAAGCTCCTGCCACACGCGGCCAACGATGGCGCGGCGGGAGGCGATGGCCCAGAGGCGGCGCAAAAGGCGCATTCGAGGTTTCACGGGCTGTTGAAGAGGGTGAGGGCGGCCCGTTTTTAACTGGGGTGATTTGATGGCGGCAGACACACGCGACATTCGCGCGCACGCGCGGGAACGGATCTTGGTGCTCGACGGCGCCTGGGGCACCATGCTCCAGCGGGCGGGGTTGACGGAAGGGGACTTCCGCCCGGACGGCGCCGACCCGTTGCGGATGTACCGGGGCAACTTCGACCTGCTGCAATTGACTCGGCCCGACGTGATCAAAGACGTTCACCGCGCCTACTTCGAGGCCGGGGCGGACATCGCCAGCACGAACACCTTCAACTCGACGGCGATTTCACAGGCCGACTACGGGACCGAACATCTCGTGCGAGCGATGAACGAGGCGGGTGCCCGCTTAGCCCGCGAGGTCGCCGACGAGTTCACGGCCCGCGACGGTCGCCCCCGCTGGGTCGCCGGGTCGGTCGGTCCCACGAACCGCACGGCCACCCTCTCCCCCGACGTGGAGCGGCCCGAGTTCCGCAACATCACCTTCGACGATCTGGTCGCCGCGTACACCGAGCAGGTGGAGGGGCTGCTGGCGGGCGGCGCCGATCTCCTCCTGATCGAGACCGTCTTCGACACCCTCAATGCGAAGGCGGCCCTTTTCGCCTGCGAGGAGGTGTTCGCCCGCGCCGGGAAAACCTTCCCCATCATGCTGTCGGGAACGATCACGGACGCTTCCGGGCGCACGTTGAGCGGGCAGACGCCGGAAGCCTTCGCCGTCAGCACCGAGCACGCGAACCTTTTCAGCCTGGGGCTGAACTGCGCCCTGGGGGCGGACCTGCTGCGGCCTCACCTACGGGCCATTGCGGCCAATACCGAGGCACTCGTCTCCGTTCACCCCAACGCGGGCCTGCCCAACGCCTTCGGGGAGTACGACGAGACGCCGGGGCACACGGCCTCCGTGCTGCACTCCTTCGCCGAGGAGGGCCTGGTCAACATCGTGGGCGGCTGCTGTGGGACGACGCCGGAACACATCCGCGCCATCGTGAACGCTGTGGCCGGTCTGCCTCCGCGTACCGCCCCCAAGCTCCCGCCCTACCTCCGCCTAAGTGGCCTGGAAGCCTTCACCGTCACGCCCGAAACGAACTTCGTGAACGTGGGCGAGCGGACGAACGTGACGGGCAGCCCCAAGTTTAGCAAGGCCATTCTGGCGGGCGACTACGACGCGGGCCTCAAGATCGCGCGGCAACAAGTCCAGAACGGCGCGCAGCTCGTGGACGTGAACTTCGACGAGGGAATGCTGGACGGCGAGGCGGCGATGGTGAAGTTCGTCAACCTCCTCGCGGGCGAGCCGGACATTTCCCGCGTGCCGCTGATGCTCGATTCCTCCAAGTGGGAGATTCTCGAAGCGGGCCTCAAGCGGGTGCAGGGCAAGGCAGTCGTGAACTCGATCTCGCTCAAAGACGGGGAGGCGAAATTCCTGGAGCGGGCGCGGCTGCTGCGCCGTTACGGGGCCGCCGCCGTCGTCATGGCCTTCGACGAGGAGGGGCAGGCGGACAACCTGGAACGGCGCATCGTCATCACCTCCCGCGCGTACCGACTGCTCACCGAGGAGGCCGGGTTCCCCCCGCAGGACATCATCTTCGACCCCAACGTGCTGACGGTGGCGACGGGGCTGGAGGAGCACGACCGTTACGCGCTGGACTTCATCGAGGCGACGCGCTGGATCAAGGCGAACCTGCCGGGCGCGCTGGTGTCGGGCGGCATTTCCAACGTGTCCTTCTCCTTCCGAGGCAACAACCACGTCCGCGAGGCGATGCACGCTGTCTTCCTGTACCACGCGATCAAAGCGGGCCTCGACATGGGCATCGTCAACGCGGGGATGCTCGCCGTGTACGACGACATCGAGCCGGAGCTGCGCGAGGCGGTGGAGGACGTGATTCTGGCGCGGAGGCCGGACGCGACCGAACGCCTGATTCAGCTTGCCGAAAGCTACAAGGCCGTGAAGCGCGAGGCGACGGCTCAGAGTGCCTGGCGCGAACTTCCGGTCGCCGAGCGGCTGAAACACGCCCTCGTGCAGGGCATCACCGACCATGTGACGGAGGACGCGGAGGAGGCTTACCGCCTGCTCGGCTCCCCCCTGGCCGTGATCGAGGGGCCGCTGATGGACGGCATGAACGTGGTGGGCGACCTCTTCGGCGCCGGGAAGATGTTCCTGCCGCAGGTGGTCAAGTCCGCCCGCGTGATGAAGCGCGCCGTCGCCCACCTGACTCCCTACCTGGAGGCCGAACAGACCGGCAGCAGCGGGAAGGGGAAGGTCCTCCTCGCCACCGTGAAGGGCGACGTTCACGACATCGGCAAGAACATCGTGGGGGTGGTGCTCGCCTGCAACGGGTATCAGGTGACCGACCTCGGCGTGATGGTCAGCACCGAGAAGATTCTGGACGAGGCGAAGCGGTTGGAGGCGGACGTGATTGGCCTCTCCGGCCTGATCACCCCCAGCCTCGACGAGATGGTGAACGTGGCACGCGAGATGACGCGGCGGGGCGTGAAGACACCGCTTCTGATCGGCGGCGCCACGACCAGCCGCGCCCACACGGCGGTCAAGATCGACCCAGCCTACGACGGCACGGTCGTCCACGTGCTCGACGCCAGCCGTGCAGTCGGGGTGGTCGGAGACCTCCTCTCCGATGCTGAAGCTGTGCAGGAGCGCACCCGCGCCGAGTACGAGGCATTGCGCGAACGGCACGGGGAGCGGCAGGTGCGGCTGATCCCGATCAGCGAGGCCCGCGAGCGTGCCCCACGCCTCTCCCCCGCCGCCGTCCTCGCACCGCACGTCCTGGGCCGGACGGTCATCGAGCAGCCCATCGCCGAACTCCTCGACTACATCGACTGGACGCCCTTTTTCATCGCGTGGGAGATGAAGGGCATCTACCCCAACATCCTCACCGACCCCCTGCGCGGCGCGGAGGCACGGAAGCTCTTTGACGACGCACAGGCGCTCCTGAGGCGTGTGGTGGACGAGGGCTTGCTGACGGCGCGCGGCGTGATCGGCCTCTGGCCCGCCCACCGTGAGGGGGACGACATCGTGGTGGAGACGGGGGCGGTGGAGGCGGTCAAAGAGGACACCCTCGACCACCAGACGCACGAGCTGGCGGCGGGTCGCGCTCCCATGCCCCCCGTCACCCGCCTCCACACCCTGCGCCAGCAGCGCGATCAGACGACGCCGAATACCGCACTGGCCGACTTGGTGAGCCTGCGGGGCGACCACATCGGCGCCTTCGCGGTCGCCATCCACGGGGCCGAAGAACTCGCCCGCGCTTTTGAAGCCGAGCACGACGATTACAACGCGATCCTGACCAAAGCGGTGGCCGACCGACTGGCCGAAGCCTTTGCCGAGAAGCTGCACCGCGACGTGCGGACCCGTTACTGGGGCTACGCACCCGGAGAAACGCTGAGCAACGACGACCTGATCCGCGAGCGTTACGACGGCATCCGCCCCGCGCCCGGTTACCCCGCCCAGCCCGACCACACCGAGAAGCGGACCATTTTCGGGCTGCTGAACGCTGAGGAGATCGGCCTCTCGCTCACCGAGTCCTGCGCGATGACGCCCGCCGCCGCCGTCTCCGGCCTGTACTTCGCCCACCCCGAGGCCCGCTACTTCGCTGTGGGCCGCATCGGGCGCGATCAGGTGGAGGACTACGCGGGGCGGAAAGGCTGGACGCTGGAAGAGGCCGAGCGCTGGCTGGGGCCGATCCTGGCGTATGACCCGGCGAAAGTCCCAGCGCTCCCTGCACATCCCGCCGCCCACACCCCACCACCCGCCGCCGGGGTCGGCCCGTGACCCGCGTCTCCATTGAGCTGGTCCCCCGCTCCAGAAGCGGCCTGCGCGCGGAGCTGGAGGTCGTGGCGCAGCACCTCCCCGGCGTGGACACGGTCAATGTGCCCGACCTGTCGCGCTTTTCCACCCGGTCGTGGCAGGGCTGCGCCTTTGCCCGCCCGCGCTACCGGGCGATTCCGCACATCCGGGCGGTGGACCTGAACCCGCAGGCGCCGCTTCCCATGGCCGAGACGCTGGCGGCTTCGGGCATCGACGAGGTGCTGATCATCACCGGCGACGCGCCCGCCGACATGAGCGCGAAGGTGTACGACGTGGACGCGGTGCGGGCCATCCGCCGTTTCCGGCAGGAGTTACCCCACATCCGCGTGTATGCGGGCCTCGATCCCTACCGCCAGAGCTTCGCCCGCGAGCGCGACTACCTGGAGCGCAAGCTGGACGCGGGGGCCTGCGGCTTTTTCACCCAACCCTTCTTCGACCTGCGGCTGATGGACGCTTACGCCGACCTCGTCCCGGCGGGAGTGGAGGTGTGGTGGGGCGCGACCACCGTCACGACCGACGCGACCCTGAACTACTGGCGGGCGCGCAACCACGCCGTCTTTCCCCGCGCCTTTGCGCCGACGCTGGAGTGGAACCGCGCCTTCGCGGCCCAGGCCCTCGCCTTTGCCCGGGGGCGCGGCCAGCACGTCTATTTCATGCCGGTCAAGGCGGACACGCGGGCCTATCTGGAAGGCATCGTGTAGCAGCGTGGCCAGCCCTCGACAAAAAAGGCCCCAGCCGGGAGGCTGAGGCGCTTGCCGACCGGGCACCAGGCTCAGCTGTTGCTGTTGTCCACCACCACCGTGAAGCTCCTCGTCGCCTTGCCGCCCGCAGGCACGTCCACCCGCAGCTCGGCCTGGGCCTGATTCTGCCGGGCAGGCGCGGCGTCGATGATGACGCGGCGGCCTCCCACGATCTCGGTCACCTCGGCGCGCACGGCGCGGTCCTTGCTGCTCTCGAAGGCGTAGGTCACGCGGTAGGTCGTCTTGACCACGTTGCCCTGGGCATTGCGCTCGCTGCTCACGGTCTGCACGGCGCGGGTGTAACGCACGTCCGGGTCGCTGCCCAGGCTGAACTCGATCTCCACGCCCTTCGCGGTTTCGGAAATGGTCGTCTGTCCCACGATGCGCCCTTCCTCGCGCACGGTGATCGCGCCGCCGGGCAGGCGTTCGTCGGCCTTGAGGCGGTAGAAGCGGCTCAGCGTGCCGGAGGTGTTCTGCGGCGTGAAATAGGTGTTCAGGCCCGCGTAACGCTCGAACTGGGTCAGCTTGGGCGCCAGGAAGGGCAACGTCACCACGCTGCTCGCGGGCAGGGTGAAGGGCGTGGAGAGGGCGTAGCGGTAGAGGCCGCGCAGCTCCCCCTGGGGGTTGATCTTGGGGGCGGCGAAATCGGCGGCAGCGGTCGAGGTGACACGCCCCTCCAGAGCTGCCGGTGCGGGCGGCGGACCCCCCTGCACCTCCACGTCCCCGGCGTACAGCTCCGTATTCTTCACGTCATACGCCAGGTCGGTCCCGTTGCGGATGTCGGCCAGGGCCGAAAGCTGCGCGCCCCCCGTGCCCGCCTTCAGGGTGTAGCGCGGCGCCCAGGTCACGGCGCGGGTGAGGTAGGAGAGGGTGGCGGCCCCCGGCTGCGGCAGCGTAAAGGTCAGCGTCTGCACGGGCGAGAGCGGATTCACGGGCGGCGGCACGTCGAAGCTCAGGTCCTCGTAGCGGGCCGTCAGGTAGCGTCCCTGGGCGTCGCGGACCAGCAGGTCGCGGGCGCGAATCAGGGTGACCGGCTGCGCGGCTTCCTCGCCCCGCTTCAGAAAGACCGTCTTGCCCTCCAGCGAGGCCAGCCAGTTGGCCTCCTGGCGCTGCACCGCGCTGGAGAAAGCCAGGCCTTCCAGGTCGAGCGTGCCGGGAATCAGCCCGGCCCAGGCCGCTTCCGGCAGCGTGACGCTGAGGGTGTTGCCGGTCGCGCGCACCGGCTCGCGCACCTCGGAGAACGAGGGGTAGATGCGCAGGTCGGCGGCGGAGGCCGAGCCGAGGGCCGCCACCAGCGCCAGGGTCAGGATTCTGTTCATGAGACCAGCTTGCCCGCCGCCTGCTGACGCCAGATGAGAAGCGGCCGCTCGCCGCAGGCGCCGCCCAGCGAACAGCCCCCGCACGCGGCGAGGGCTGGAGTCTTGCTGGGACGCTCAGGAGGGGGCGTTCAGAGGATGTCGTCGCGGATGCAGGCCTTGAAGTGCCCCGGCGCGACCTCGCGCAGCTCCGGCACGATCTTGGCGCAGTCGTCGATCGCGTAGCGGCATCTCGTCCGGAACACGCAGCCCGAGGGCGGGTTGATCGGGCTGGGAATGTCGCCTTCCAGGATGATGCGCTGGCGCTTGATGGTGGGGTCCGGCACCGGCGCCGCCGAGAGCAGCGCTTCGGTGTAGGGGTGCTTGGGGTTGTTGTTCAGCTCGCGGCTGGTGGCGATCTCCATCACGCGGCCCAGGTACATCACGATGATGCGGTCGCAGATGTACTCGACCACCGCGAGGTCGTGGGCGATGAACAGCACCGTCAGGCCCAGCTCTTCCTGGAGGTCTTGCAGCAGATTCACAACCTGCGCCTGAATGGACACGTCGAGCGCCGAGACCGGCTCGTCCGCCACGATAAAGGAGGGGTCCACCGCGAGCGCGCGCGCGATCCCGATGCGCTGGCGCTGGCCGCCGGAAAACTCGTGGGGGTAGCGGCGCATGTGCTCGGGGCGCAGGCCGACTTTCTGAAGCAGTTCCGCGATGCGGTCCACGCGCCCCTTGCCGGGGTGCAGGTTGTGAATCTGCATCGCCTCCCCGATGATGTCACTGACCGTCATGCGCGGGTTGAGGCTGGCAAAGGGGTCCTGGAAGATGATCTGCATCTCCCGGCGGTAGTCGCGCATCTGGCCCTTGGCAAGCCGGGTGATGTCGGTTCCGTTGAACAGCACCTGCCCGCCGGTCGGCTCGATCAGGCGCAGAATCGCGCGCCCCGCCGTGGTCTTGCCCGACCCCGACTCGCCCACCAGCCCGACCACCTCGCCGCGCCCCAGCTTAAAGGACACGTCGTTGACGGCCTTGACGTTGCCGACCACCCGCGAGAGCAGCCCGCCCCGGATCGGGAAGAACTTTTCCAGATTGTTGACTTCCAGCAGGGTCTCCCCGGTGGGCGGTCCCTCGCGTCTCCCCTGGGTCACCTGGGGAACGGCGCTGACCACCGTCGTGCTGCCCGTCATGCGGTCACCTCCTGCTGCGCCTGCTCGAATTCCTGCCAGCGAATGCAGCGGGCCATATGGCCGCCGCCCGTGTCGAACAGCGGCGGCACGGCCTCACGGCAGGCCTCGACCGCGAACTTGCAGCGCGGCTCGAAGGGGCAGCCGGGCGGCAGGTTCAGCGGGTTGGGCACGTTGCCGGGAATGGCTTCCAGGCGCGCCTTGGGTTCACCGGGCAGGCGAGCGGCGTCTCCGGTGCGGGGAATCGAGTTGAGCAGTCCCATGGTGTAGGGGTGGCGCGGGGCCTTGAAGATTTCCACCACGTCGCCTTCCTCGACCACGCGCCCGCCGTACATCACGACCACGCGGTCGGCCATCTCGGCCACCACGCCGAGGTTGTGGGTGATAAAGAGGATGCTCATGCCGATGTCGCGCTGCAATTTGCGCATCAGGTCCAGAATCTGCGCCTGGATGGTCACGTCGAGCGCGGTGGTCGGCTCGTCGGCGATCAGCAGGGCCGGGTTGCACGAGAGGGCCATGGCGATCATCACGCGCTGGCGCATGCCGCCGGACATCTGGTGCGGGTACTCGTTGACGCGCTTTTCAGGCGCGGGAATGCCCACGAAGCGCAGCATGTCGGTCGCCACGCCCATCGCCTCGCGCTTGTTCTTGCCCTGGTGCAGCATGACGGCCTCGGCGATCTGGTCGCCCACCGTGTACACCGGGTTGAGGCTGGTCATCGGCTCCTGAAAGATCATGGAGATGTCGTTGCCGCGAATCTTGCGCATGGCCGCTTCGGGCAGGTCCACCAGATTCTTCTGAACGCCGTCCTTGCCGGTAAAGAGAATCTCGCCGCCTTCGATCTTGCCCGGCGGCATCGGGATCAGGCGCATGATCGAGAGGCTGGTCACGCTCTTGCCCGAGCCGGACTCGCCCACCACCGCCAGCGTCTCACCCTTGTTGAGGTGAAAGGTCACCCCGTCCACGCTTTTCACCACACCGTCGTCGGTGTTGAAATACGTCTTCAGGCCGTTCACGGCCAGCAGAACTTCACCCTGATGGGTCATCTTTCCTCCATCTGCGACTTATTGCGGAACACGTCAGTCATCATACAGTCCGCGCCGCCCTACGGTATGCCCGGCAGGGACGGCGCGGAGCAAGCCGCTTACTGCCGCTTGCGGGGATCGAAGGCGTCGCGCAGGCCGTCACCGACGAACTGCCACGCGATCACCGCCAGGAAGATGAAGATGCCCGGAATCAGCACCCAGGGGCGGCCGGTGAAGCTCTCGAAGCCGCCGTCTTGCGCCACCCGCAGCAGCGTGCCCCACGAGGAGAACGGCTCGACCAGCCCGATGCCCAGAAACGACAGGCCGCTTTCCAGCAGGATGTACCCCGGAATGATCAGCGACACCGCCACGATGATGTAGCTCAGGCTGTTGGGCAGCATGTGCCGGGCGATGATGCGGCTGTCGTTGGCGCCCAGCGCCTGCGCCGCCTGCACGTAGTCGAGTTCGCGGGTGCTCAGCAGCTGACTGCGGACCGTGCGGGCGATCCCGCCCCAGCCTACGACCGCCAGGATGGCGATGATGAAGTACATCACGACCAGCGGGCTGATGTCCTGCGGAAACAGGGCGCGCAGCGTGATCAGCAAGAACAGTTCCGGGACCGCGACCAGCACCTCGACCAGACGCATGATCAGGGTGTCCACCCAGCCGCGGAAGTACCCCGCCATACCGCCCAGAATCAGGCCCAGGATTACCGAGATGACGGTGGCGATCAAGCCGATGCTGAGGCTGAACTGCCCCCCGTACAGCACCCGGCTGAACTGGTCGCGGCCCAGGTTGTCGGTGCCCCACAGGAAGATGCGCCCGGGTTCGTCCACCCCGAACAGCCGCACATTGCTGGGAATCAGCCCCAGAAGACGGTAGGGCTGTTCGGGACGCTGCACGAAAAAGCGCACCGGGTAGCGCGTGTTGGGGTCTTCCACGTACCGGTCGCGGAACGTCTCCAGATCGACCTCGCGGGTCACGCCGTACACGAAAGGCCGGGTAATCTGGCCTTCCGGCGTCCGGAAGTGGACCCGGGTGGGCGGCGCCCAGGAGATGCGGCCCTCGTCGCTGCGGTACTCGGTGGCGGTGTAGGGCGAGAGGAAAGGCGCCAGCAGCGCCGAGAGGTACAGCAGCCCCAGAATGAACATGCCCCAGCGGGCCAGGGGGTGCTTGCGAAACTGCCGCCAGGCGATCTGGTAGAGCGACTGGGACTGCACGGCGGCGGCGGCGGGAGTGGGGTTCATTGCGGTCGTCATGACAGGGCCTCAGCTAAACCGGATGCGCGGATCGACGGCCGCCAGGAGAATGTCGGACACCATGTTGCCGACGATATACAGCACCGTCGACAGCGCCGTGATGCTGATCACCACGTACAGGTCTTGCGTGGCGAGCGAGTCGAGCAGCAGCGGGGTCACGCCCGGCCACGCGAACACGACCTCGATAAAGCCCGCGCCGCCGATCAGGGCGGGCAGCAAGCCACCCAGGCTCGCCACCAGCGGCAAAGAAGCGTTCCGGAAGGCGTGCTTGTAGGTGATCTTGTTGGCGCCCAGCCCCTTGGCCCGCGCCGTGCGGATATAGTCCTGCCCCATCACTTCCAGCATCTGGCCGCGGATAAAGCGGCTCTCGCCCGCGATGGAGCGCAGCGCCAGCACGATGCTGGGGGCCAGCGCGTACAGAAAGACGTCCCAGGCGTAACGCAGCGGGCTGGGGTCTTGCAGCGCGCCGCTCGACTTGCCGACGATGGGCACGTCCCAGCCGGTGTTCTGCTTGAGGGTGACCATTCCGAAAATCACCAGCAGGCCGAAGAAAAAGGACGGAATGCCCAGCCCGAAGTAGGCGAAGACCGAGATGAGCCGGTCGGCCAGGCTGTAGGGCCGCAGCGCGCCGTACACCCCGATGGCGATGCCCAGGCCGTACGCCAGCACCGTGGAGATCAGCACCAGAATCAGGCTGTTCCACAACCGGGGGGCCGCGAGTTCCCACACCGGCTGGTTGGCCGCGAACGACTCGCCCAGATTGCCCTGCAAGAAGTTGGTCAGCCAGGTCCAGTACTGCACGATGACCGGCTGGTCGAGCCGGTAGATCGAGCGCAGCTGGTCGAGCCGCTCGGCGGTGATGCGCGGGTTCTGGCTCAGCTGGGTCAGGAAGTCGCCCGGCGCAGCCTGCACGATGGCGAACAGCACCACCGTGGAGATCAGGAAGGTGGGAATCAGTTGCAGCAAGCGGCGGATCATGAACGTCAGCAAGGAGTGTTCCTTTCAGAGGGCTGCGCGAGGCCCCGAAGTTCAGGGTCTCGCGCAGCGCATCGAACTCAGAGGAGGCAGGAAGGGGGGTCTTAAGCCTGACGGCGGCCCTGCCCGCAGGTCCTTACCGGTTCAACCAGGTCAGCGCGATGTTGCGCGTCCCGAAGTAGCTGCTGGCCCACAGCGGAGTGGCGATCTTCTTGGGGTACTCGCCCTGCACCTTGCTGTCCCAGGCGTAGTGGGAGTTCTGGCTGAGGATGTAGATCAGGCCCTGGTTCTCGACCTGGAGGCGCTGAATCTGGTTGGCGATGGCGCGGCGCTTCGCCTGGTCGAACTCGGCCGTGCTCTTGTAGAACAAGTTGAGCTGCTGGGTCTCCCAGGGCGCGATGCAGCGGCTGCTCTGGTTGTAGCCGTTCAGGTCGCCGCCGCACTCGAACACGGAGGCCACGCCCACCGGGTTGATGAAGCCGCCGCCGCCCAGGCCGGTGATCGCCGCGTCGAACTGGCGGTTGAGCTTGGCCGCGTCGGACTCGGGGTAGACGACTTCCAGCAGCTGGTTGAAGGGCACGAAGCTGGTCTTGACTTCCACGCCGATCTTCTTGGCCTCATCGGCAAAGATGCGGGCGATCTGCTGACGGCGGGTGTTCTCGCTGTTGGTGTTCAGCGTGAAGCTCAGGCGGTTGCCCTTGGAGTCCACGCGGATGCCGTCGGCGCCGCGGCGGGTAAAGCCCAGCGCGTCGAGCGTCTTGGCGGCGGCGGCGGGGTTGAACTTGTACTTGTCCACGTTCGGCGCGACCCACTCGCTGTACAGCGGGTACACGCTGGTGTAGGCCGCCACACCCAGGCCGCCCAGCACCTGGTCGATGATCTGCTCGCGGTTCACGAGCTGGCTCATCGCCTGGCGGAAGCGGGGGTTGCGGAAGAGCGTCTGCTTGAAAGGAGAGCTGCTCTTGTTCCAGTTGAAGTACAGGAAGTCCACGGCGGCAGCAGGACCCGCGTTGGCCAGCACTTCCACGTTGAGCTTGCCGCCGTTCTTGGCCGCCACGATCTGGGCGAGCTGGTCACGGTTGGTGGGCGCGTGCAGGTCGCTGTTGCCGGCCAGGAAGGTGGCGAGCTGGGCGTTCTGGTCCTTCACGACGGCGTACTGAAGGCCGTCGAGATACGGCAGGGCCTTGCCCGCGCTGTCTTTGTTCCACGCGCCGAACTGGGGGTTCTTGGTCAGGGTCAGGCGCTCGCCGCGGCGGTAGCTCGCCACCTTAAAGGGCCCGCTGACGACCAGCTTGCTGGGGTCGGTGTTGATTTCCCACAGCGCGCGCACGGCCTTGACGCCCGCCGCGCCGCCGTTGCCGAACGCCCGGCCGAAGATGTGGTCGGGAAGGGGGCTGAGGTAGGAGATGGTCTCCAGGTTCTGCACGGTCGCGCGGGGGAAGGTGATGCTCAGCTGGCGGTCACCGAGCTTGCGGAAGGTCACCGGCTTGCCGTTGTCACTCATGTACGAGTAGAGGTTGCTCTCCTCGTCGGCAGCGTAGATCTTGAACGCCGAGATGAAGTCGTCGGCGGTGATCGCCTGGCCGTCACTCCAGCGCAGTTCGGGGCGCAGGGTGAAGGTAAAGGTGCGCTTGTCCGGAGACTGGGTGAAGCTCTGCGCCATGTACCCCTCGTACTCGTAGGTGTAGGGGTCAACCGTGAACAGGCCGCCCGCGTCGGTCAGCTCGGGGATGTTGGGACGGCCCTGAGCCACGAGGGGGTTAAAGGTGTCGAAGTCGCCCGCGACGGTCAGGCGCAGCGTGCCGCCAGTCTTGGCGTCGGTGGCCTTGCTCACCGACTGGTTGGCGGGGTGGACGTAGGGCGCAGCGACGGCAGAACCGGCCGCCAGAGCGAGCGCAACAAACAGGGCTTTCTTCATGGAGTGCCTCCTGAATCGGGGTACGGACGACCTTCCTGGCAGGGCAGCCAGGAGACGGTTCGGGCAGGGCTATTGAGGGATTCCAGCGCGGTCACTATAGGGACAAGGTTTGCCCAAGGTCAAGCACCCAAACCACCCTCTGGGCCGAAAACCGAATAATCAATCACAGCCCATTCACAGATGCGTCAGTTTGAAAGGGCTGGCAGGCGTCTGGCAGCGGCTCCCCGGTGGGGACAGCTGGGACGCCGCCGCAAGTCCATGCACGAAAACGCCGCCCTGCGTGGCAAGGCGGCGCTCGGGGCGGTGGGTGTTCAGCGCGAGACGAAGCTGATCAGCAGGGCCAGCAGCATGAACAGGCCGCCCAGCACGCTGGTGACGCGAATCAGGCCGCCTTCTACCCCACGCCCGCCCAGCAGCGAACCGCCCGAGGCCATGCTGGCCGACAGCCCGGCCTGCTTGGGCACCTGAAGCAGCACGAAAAAGACGAGGCCCACACACACCAGGGCAAAGAGGACGATAAAGAGCGTCAGGATCATGCGAGAAACCTCTGGGCCGAACAGTCCGCAGGAAAAGACCCTGAGGACAGGGCTGAAAACAAGTGGTGCCGAAGGCGGGACTCGAACCCGCACGGTTTCCCGCTCGATTTTGAGTCGAGTGCGTCTACCAATTCCGCCACTCCGGCCTGCTGCGCGCCCCCTCGGGAAAGGAGGGCAACGCGGATGCTAGCGCGCCGGGGGGGCGGGGGTCAAACGCCGGGCGGCGGCGCCTCGGGCCGCGCGCCGATGCGGGCGCCGAGGTCGCGCCGCCGCTGGGCACCGGGAAAGTCCACCCGGTCGGCCAGGGCATGCGCGCGGCCCAGCGCCGCGTTCAGGGTGGGTGCGGTCGCCGTGACGGCCAGCACGCGGCCTCCTGCCGACACGAGTTGCCCGCCCTGCTCGGCGGTGCCCGCGTGGTAGATCGTCGCGCCGGGCAGAGGGGCAGGCAGCCGCAGCGGAATGCCCCGCTGCGGCTCGGCCGGGTAGCCGGGCGCGGCCAGAATCACGACGGCGCTGGCCGAATCCTGGAAGCGCACCGTGGCCGGGTCAAGCTGACCCCGGGCGGCGTCCAGCGCGTGCTGCGCGAGGTCCGACACCAGCAGCGGCAGCACCGCTTCGGCCTCGGGGTCCCCGAAGCGGGCATTGAACTCCACGACGCTCGGCCCCCCCGGCGTGAGCATCAGCCCCGCGTACAGCACCCCGCAAAAGGGCAGACCCTCGGCCCGCAGCCCAGCCAGCGCAGGCTCGATGATCCGGGCGCAGATGCCCGCCAGCTGGGTTTCCTCCAGCGGAAAGGGGCAGACCACGCCCATGCCGCCGGTCATCGGCCCGGTGTCGCCCTCGTGAATCGTCTTGTGGTCCTGGCTGGGCGGGGTCAGGGCGTAGCGCTCGCCGTCGGTCAGGGCCAGCACGCTGACCTCCTGACCGGTCATGAAGGTCTCCAGCACCGCCTGGGCGTCCGGCTGGCCGAAGATGCCGCGCAGCGCCTCTTGGGCTTCCCCGAGGGTGTGCGCGATGGTCACGCCCTTTCCGGCGCGCAGGCCCGCGTCCTTGACGACCACCGGCAGCGGGTGGGTGGCCACGTACGCCAGCGCCTCTCCCAGCGTGGAGAAACTGCGGTGGTCGGCGGTCGGGATGCCGTGGCGCCGCATGAAGGCCTTGCTCCAGGCCTTGTCGCTTTCCAGGCGGGCGGCGGCGCGGGTCGGGCCGAAGGCGGGCACGCCCCGCGCCTGGCAGGCGTCCACCAGCCCGGCGGTCAGGTAGCCTTCCGGGCCGACGATCACCACGTCCACCCCCTCGCGCGCGGCGAGGTCGGCCAGCGAGGCGGGGTCCTGGTCGCTGCTCAGCAGCCGGGCCTGCGCGGCGATGCCGGGGTTGCCGGGCGTACACAGCACCTCGTGGCCCGCACGCTGGCAGGCGTCCACGACGGCGTGTTCGCGGCCCCCACCGCCCACGACCAAGACGCGCATCAGCCGGAATCCCGCGCGGCACTGCTCCGCACGGCGGCCCGCTGCCAGTAACGCGCCAGACCCTGCACGCTCATCCAGGGGGGGCAGGCGAAGCCGTAGCGGTCCGGGAGGTCGGCGCCCTCGGCACGCAGCTCGGTCCACAGCTCGTCCGTGAAACGTCCGGTGACCGCCTCCAGGGCTTCCCCCGCCTCCAGACCGGCCCGTACCCGCTCGGCATCCTGTTCCATGCGGGCGAGCAGGCCGTCCCAGTGCGCCTGCGTCTGCGCGTAACCGCCGAAGTGGGCCAGATGCAGTCGGCGGGCGTCTATCCCGCGCAGGGTCTGCACGCTGCGGCGCCAGGCGGGCAGGTCGATGTCGGGCGGCGGGGTGGGGGCGCGGGGTGTCTGACGGGCGTCCAGCCGGATGCCGCCCACGTCGCCCACGAACAGGTCGTCCCCCACGTGATAGGCGAGGTGATGGACCGCGTGGCCGGGCGTGTAGAGGGGCCGGACCTCCAGGCCACCCAGCCGCAGCGTCTCGTCGCCGCTCAGGACCCGCAGCCGCTCCGGATGGGTGGGCCGCATCTCGCCCCAGAGACGCTCCATCTGGTCGCCGTAGATCTGCCCCGCGCTCGCCATCAGCCGCTCGGGGCGCGAGAGGTGGGCCGCCCCGCGTTCGTGGACATACGCCCGCGCCCGGGGCGAGCGGTCCAGCACCGTGCCGGTGGCCCCCGCGTGGTCGAGGTGAATGTGGGTCAGCAGCACGTGCCGCACGTCGGACAGCGACGCGCCCAGCGCCGTCAGCCCCGCCTCCAGCGCAGGCAGGGTGCTGGCGGGTCCCACGTCCACGACCGCCAGGCCGTCGCCGGTGTCGAGGACGTAGGCCGCGATCACGCCGGGCACTTCCTGAAAGTGCAGGTCGAGCTGCTCCGGCGCGCTCACGCGTTCCCCGTCAGGCGGGCGCCCACCAGCAGCGCCGCCGCCGCGTACTGCACCAGCGCCAGGGTCCGGACCACCCGCACGTTGGCCGCCGTCCGCAGGGGGCCGAGGGTCAGCGCGAGAATCAGGGTCGCGCTCAGCGCGATGAAGACCGCCACCAGCCAGAGAACCATGCCGGGAGTGTAGCAAGGGGGGCGCGGCGTCTTTTCTCCCCTGCCCTCCCCCCCACCCCCCCCGGTGCCGTCAGGATTCTGAAAGTCCCGGCTCCCTAGGCTGCGGCTCAAGTCTTTCCGGCAGCGCGCCGCCTGGTCTCGCGGGGGAACACCCCTGCCCGGTGGCCCGGTTTTCCTGCCTGCGCCCCCTCTCGTCCTCTTGCCTCCAAAGGACCGTCGCCATGACCCGTAGCCGTACCCTGCCTCTCCTGACCGCCACCCTCATTGCCCTGCTGGCCGCGCCGCACGCCGGGGCCAGAACCTTCGCGCAGATCAAGGCCAGCGGCGTGCTGCGGGTGGCGACCCCCGGCGACTTGCCGCCCTTCACCATGCACGAGGCCGGGCGCTTCCGGGGCTACGAACCCGAGCTGCTGGAAGCCGTCGCCGCTGGCCTGGGCGTGCGTGTAGAGTTCCGGATGGCGCCCGCCAGCGACCTGATCAAGCTGCTGCAAGACGACCAGGTGGACGTGGCCATCGGGGGGCTGGGCATCACCAGCACCCGCGAGAACAAGGTGGACTTCACGGTGCCCACGGCCTGCGCGGGCGTCTCGGTGGTGTCTTTCGATCCCAAGCTGCAAAAGCACACCGACCTGGTGGGCAAGACCATCGGCGTGCCCAGCGGGTCGATCATGCACTCCTACGTGCAGAAGCTGCCCTTCGAGAAGAAGGTCAACATCTACCCCAGTACCGGCGACGTGATCTACGCCGTGATCTCCAAGGCGGTGGACGCCACCTTCGCCTACACCGTGATGGCGCCCGCCGCCAAGCGGATGTTCCCCAAGGCCACCTTTTCCTTCGGCCCGGAGCTGTGGAGCGTGCCGCTGGGCATGATGGTGCGCGAGGACAACACCTCGACCCGCGCGGCGCTGAACACGGGCATCACCCGCTACCTCCAGACCAACAGCTACGCTTTCCTGACCGCCAAGCACTTCAGCAAGGACGTGCGCTGCAAGAGCTGATCCGCCGCCGGGCAGAGGGGGCCGGCGCTTTCAGGGAGTCGGCCCCTTCTCTGCCGCCGGGGGGCCGGGGTGGGAATCACACGGGCGGGCGGCGGCTGAGGGCCACCATCACGTCCCAGCTGTCCGGCTGCGCGGGGTCGTCGAGGGCGGCGCGGTTGCGTCCCGCGAACCCGCACTTCAGGCAGCGGTGGACGATCACCCAGCCTTTCTTGCCGCTCTGCTCGAGGCCCACCGGGGCCATCACGCCGCCGCAGTCGCTGGCGCGGTCGCCGGGCTGCACGTCCACGTGGCGCGAGTGCAAGCACGCGGGGCAGTGGTTGCGGACCGAACCGTTGCGCAGGGGCTGCACCTGCGCCCCGCAATGCGCGCAGACAAAGGCGTTGTTGGTTCCCTGAACGGTAAAGCGCCGCGCGCTCATGCCCGGCCCCTCACCCGCCGCGCCCCCGGCGGCCCGCCCAGCGCGCGTCCAGAAAGGCGCGGACGCTCGGCACAGCCACCAGACACATCCCCAGCCCCAGGAAGCCCAGCCCCGCCAGGCTGATCACCCAGCCCTGCCAGTTGCTCACGCCCGCCAGCATGCCGACCACGAACACCAGCAGCCCGGAAAAGACACTGAAGGCCACGGTCAGGCGCCAGGCCCACACGCTGCCGCGCCACACCTGCCCCAGCAGCACGGCGGTCGCGGCGGCGTACAGCACGTTGCGCGCGAGGTTGTCGCTCTGACCGCGCAGCAACCCCCCCAAAAAAGGCGTGGTCGCCAGCATGAACAGCCCCGCCAGCACCGCCAGGGTGGCCGTGCGGCCGGTTCCCGCCAGGGCCGGGTCGAAGGAAGACGGGTCAGGCCCGCGCGCAGGAGGACTCACGGCCGCATTCCAGCACAGCCGGGGGGCGCGGGGCCAGGGCCAGATGTACAGGACCAGATATACAGGGCCGGGCGTTCCCCCGCCGCCGCGCCTGTGCCTGCCGGGGGCGGAGAGGCGCTACTCCCCGCGCACCAGCCCCGTCTGCACGAACTCGCGCAGCAGCGGTTCGAGGTCGTGCAGCGCGAGGTCGCCGCGCACGGCGTACTCGGCGGGCGTCAGCTTTTCCCAGAGGGCGCGCAAAAAACCCAGGCCGACCGGGCCGTAGTGCAGCCGAAAGCCCCGGTGGATGTCGGTGATCGCGTTGAGCGCGTCGCGGCCGCGCAGGGTCAGGGTGTACTGCCCGTGCGCCCACCCCGCCAGGCTGCGCGGCAGGATCAGGGTCTGGGGGCGCAGCGGGGCGGGAAAGGCCCCCTCGTAGGGCAGCGAGGCGTGCATGGTCGCCACGATCTCGCCGCGCGCGTAAAGAATCGCCCCGGTGGGCCGCGCGTGCAGGCCGGTGAAGTCCTCGGTGAGGTTGAATTTCCAGGCCCGGCTGCCTACCCCGCTCAGGGCGTGCGCGCAGGCGGGCGGCAGCGGGTGGGCGCTCAGGACCGCGCCCTGTTCGTAGAGGCCCAGCAGGTCGCCCAGCGCCTGCTCACCCGTCGCGCTGGCCGAGGCCGCCGTCACCACCCGGCCCTCGAACAGCAGCACGACCGCGCTCTGGTCCCCAAGCTGGGCCGAGAGGTAGCCGTACCAGACCTGCTCGTGCAGGTGGCGCAAGAAGGCGTGCAGGTCGCAAAAATGCACGTGCAGCCCGGTGTGGGTCGGCGCCGCGTGCGGCAGGAAACGCGCCAGAAAGGCGGGCGCGCCGGGAAACATCGGGGCGAGTTCGGGAATCAGTTCCTCGCCCGCGTCCCCTGCCGGGTCGGTGCCGGGCAGACCAGCGTTGGGGGGGCCAGGGTTGGGCAGGCCCGCGTCAGGGGAGCCGGAGCCGGGCGGGCCGGGGTCGGGCGGACGGCGCTCGCGGCCCTCCCCGCCGCGGCCTGCCCCTGTCCCCTCGCCGCGCAGGCCGTCGCCGGAGCTGGTCACGGGGCCTCCCCGGCGGGAGCAGGCGGCCCCGGGGGGGGCACCGGCGCCAGCCCCGCGCGGTAGCGGGCCGCCTGCTCCACGTAGCGCCCGGCGTTGCCCGGGGGCGCGGTGGGGCGCACCACCCGCGCAGGCACGCCGACCGCCAGCATCCCGTCGGGAACCTCCTGACCTTCGCGCAGCAGCGCCCCGGCGGCGAGCACGGCGCCCCGGCCCAGGCGCGAGCCGCTGAGCATCACGGCGCCCATACCGACCAGGCTGCCCGCCGCGCAGTGCGCCCCGTGCACGACCGCGCGGTGCCCGACCGTCACGCCGTCCTCCAGGGTGCAGGGGTGCCCCGCGTCGGTGTGCAGCACGGCGCCGTCCTGCACGTTGCAGCGCGTCCCGATCACGATGGCCTCGATGTCGCCGCGCGCGACCACGCCAAACCACACGCTGGCCTGCGCCCCGACCCGCACCTGTCCGGCGAGGTCGGCGCTGGGCGCGAGAAAGGCGGTCGGGTGAACGTCGGGCGAGACTCCGTCGAGGGCGTAGAGCGGCATGGGGCCTCCAGGCACGGCGCGGCGCCGGGCAGGGTGAAGCGGGGCAGGAGCCGGGCGCGGGAGCCAGGCACGGGGGGGTCAGGTACGGGGGGGCCGGGCACCCGGGCGTCCCGGCACAGGTGAACCCGCAGCCGGGCGCGGCGCGGCCAGCTCCACGCCCGCCTGCGGGCGGCGCAGGCGGGCCTGGCTCCGGGCCTGCGCGGCGGGGCGGTCGGCGCCGGGCCACGCAGGCCGTCGGGCGGCGGGATCATGGGCGGAGTATACGGGGCAGGGGGCTTCACACTTGCCCACACCTGCTTTGTCTGCCCGGACCGGCGTGCGATACTGCCGGAGTCTCCCCTATCACCCCACGTCAGGCGCCGGTCCAGAGGACCCCGCGCCCGGGTGTGTGCGCTGCGGAGATGCGGAGGAGTGTTATGGCTCAGGGTCGTGTGAAGTGGTTCAACGTCGAAAAGGGGTACGGGTTCATCGAGCATCCGGGCAATCCCGACGTGTTCGTGCATTACAGCGCCATCCAGAGCGGCGGCTTCCGCAAGCTCAACGAGGGTGACGAGGTCGAGTTCGAGGTCGAGGCCGGGCAGGGGGGCAAGGGTCCCCAGGCCCGCAACGTGGTCGTGACCAACGCCGCGCCTGCCCCGGTGGGTGACCGCAGCGGCAGCCGCTGGTAGGCGCCCCCCGCTGGGGGAACCGGGAGGGCAGGCCGCGTGCCTACCCTCTTTTTTGCGGTGTCGTGCGCTCAGGCGGCCCGGGCAGGCAGATGCACGCCGCCGGGAGGCCCGCCCGCCGTAGCATGGGCGCATGACCGACGCGCCGCCTCCCGCTCCGCTGGGCCGACACGACCGACCTTCCGGGGAGGCGGGCGCGGCGGCCCCGGGCGGAGACGGCGGGGCGCCGCAGCAGCCCGCCTCTCCGGTGACCGCCGCCACGGTCACCACCCACCCGCTCTCGTTTACCGGGCAGGCGGGCGAGTATTTCCGCATCTGGATCGTGAACACGGCGCTGACGGTGGTGACGCTGGGGCTGTACCTGCCGTGGGCGCGGGTGCGGCAGCGGCGCTACTTTTACGGCCACACCTGGCTGGACGGGCAGAATTTCGACTACACCGCCCGCCCGGCCGCGCTGCTGCGGGCCTACCTGCTGGTGGGGGCTTTTTTTCTGGCCTACAGCCTGGCGCTGAACCTGCAATTCAGCGGCTGGGAGTACGTCGCGGGCGTGATCGCGGCGGCCTACCTGCTGCTTTACCCCTGGCTGGTGATGAAGTCGCTGCGCTTTCTGGCGGCCAGCACCACCCACCGGGGGCTGGCCTTCCGGCACCACGGACGGCCCGGCGGCAGCTACCTCGCCTACGGGGTGGGCAACGTCGCGGCGGCGCTCTCGGCGGGGCTGGCGCTGCCCTGGGGCTGGTTCATGCAGCGGCGCTATCAGGTGGAGCACGCGGCCTACGGCACCGCCCGCGCGACTTTCCGGGGCGACGTGGGCGACTTTTACCTGATCGGGCTGACCGGGCTGGCTGTCGGCGTCGGGGGCGGGCTGCTGCTGGGCGCTCCGCTGGTCGCGGCGCTGGCGGTGGCGCTGGGAGGGGCAGACTTGCCATTACCCGACCTGGGCAGCTCGGGGCTGACGCTCGCGCTGGTCGCCGGGGCCTACCTGCTGGTGCTGGGGCTGTACGCGGTCGCCTGGCAGTACGTGCGCGCGGCGACCCTGCGGCTGGTCCTGAACCACGTCGAGGTGGGCGGGGTGGTCCGCACCGGGGCCACCTTCCGGCCGTGGACGCTGGTGTGGATCGGCGTGTCCAACGCCGTGGTGCAGGCGCTGACGCTGGGGCTGGCGACCCCCTGGGCGGCGGTGCGCCGGGCGCGCTACGTGACGCAGGGCATCCAGGTGCGCGCGCTGGTGCCGCTCGGCTCCTTTTGCGCCGACGTGGCGCCCGGCGAAAACGCGCTGGGCGAGGCGGCCACCGAACTGCTCGACATCAACCTGGGCTTCTGATGACGGGTCCAGTCTCCCCCTCCCCCATCCGCCTGACCGGCACCGCCTTCGACGGCCGCAGCAGCCGCCGCCACGACGCCACGCTGGAGGTCAGCGGCAGCTGCGTCACCCTGCGGCTGGACGGCGAGGGCGGCGCCGAGACGGAGACGCACTGGACGCTGGAGCAGGTCGGGATCGAGCCACCGATTCCGGGGGTGCCGCGCGTGCTGCGCTTTCCCGGCGGCGCCCGCTTCGAGACGCGTGACGACGCGGCAGTAACGGCCCTGGAGGCGCGGGACGGCCGCAACCGCGCCCTGGGCGGCGTGCGGCGGCTGGAAGCCCGCTGGTGGACCGCGTTGGGGGCGCTGGGCGTCACGCTGGCGCTGGTGGCCGCCTTCGTGGTCTTCGGGATTCCGGCGCTGGCCCGGGGGGCGGCGGCGGCCACGCCGCGCGCGGTGCTGGCGACCTTCGACCGCGAGACGCGCGAGTTTCTGGAGCAGGGCGGTTACCTCGCGCCCACCCGGCTGAGCCAGGCGCGGCAGGCCGAACTCCGGGCCGCGTTCCGGCAGGTCACCCGGGAGGCGGGCGGGCAGGGCTACACCTACCGCCTGCTGCTGCGCGACGGCGAGCCGCAAGGCGCTCCCCTTCAGCTTGGGGCCAACGCCTTTGCGCTGCCGGGCGGCACGGTCGTGATGACCGACCAGCTCGTCGCCCTGGCGCGCAGTGACCGCGAACTCGTCGGCGTGCTCGCGCACGAGGTCGGGCACGTGACCGGGCGGCACGGTCTGGCCGGGGTCTACCAGGGCCTGGGCCTGACCCTGCTCACGGTGGCCGTGACGGGCGACCTGATCAGCGCGGGCACCTTCGCCGCCGCCGTGCCCGCCACCCTGCTCCGCAACGGCTACTCCCGCGCCGCCGAGACCGCCGCCGACGAGGTCGCGGGCGCCTACCTGATGCGCGCCTACGGCACGACCCGGCCGCTGCGCGCCGTCCTCGCCCGGCTGGAGACCGGAGACCGGGACGCCCGCGAGAACAGCGTCGAGGAGAGCAGCGCCGCCGAGAAGCTGCTCCAGACCCACCCCGGCACCGCCGACCGCATCGAGCATCTGCGCGAGATCGAGGCGCGGGGCCGCTGAGCCGCAGGTGGGCGAACTGCCCAGTCCAGGTTAGGAACCCAGGGTCAGGGACACGGGCTTAACCTCGAACAGATCGGAAGCTTGGGTAAAAACGCAGGTGAAGGGCGCGCGGTTCAAACCTCCCGGAGCCTGCGTCAGCCGCAGCACGCCCCGCAGCGTCCACGTTCCCTGCCTGAACGTGGCGGGGCGCGTGTAGACGATCCGCGCGATGCTGGCCCGCCGGACCGCGAGATTCGCCAGCGCGGCGCAGGCTCCCCGCGCCTCTCGCGGGGTCCAGGCGGCCAAGTCCCTGGAAGACGCTTTCGCTCCCGTTGAAAGCAACGTCCCCAGCAGAACGCAGCGCACGATGCGTCTCATCACTCCCCCCCGACCTCCAGCGCCCCTTCCAGGTCGCCCAGCAGGTCTCCGATGTCCTCGATACCGACCGAGAGGCGCAGCAGATTCGGCGTGATGCCCAGGCGGCGGCGTTCGGCTTCCGGCAGGGCGCGGTGGGAGGTGCCCCAGGGCCACGAGAGGGTGGTCACCACGTCCGCGAGGCTGGGCGCGAGCGGAATGCGGCCCGCCAGCGCACGCACGAAGGCGGGAGCGTCCTCGATGTCGGCGCTCAGCATCCCGCCGAAACCCTGCGGATACAGCTCCATCGCCCGGTGAAACTGCGGGTGGTCCGAGAGGCCGGGGTGGTACACGGCCCGCACGCGCGGATGGTTGGCCAGCACGTCGGCCACCGCCTGCGCGTTGCCGGAATGCGCGCGCATCCGCAGGCCCAGGGTTTTCAGGCCCTGCATGGTCATCCAGGCGTCAAAGGCGCCCATGGTGCCGCCCAGCCGGGTCAGGCGCGTGCGGGCGCTGCTGATCAGGTCAGCCTGCCCGCACACCACGCCGCCAAACGCCGCCGAGTGCCCGCTGAGGTACTTGCTGACCGAGTGCGTGACCAGATCGGCCCCGTGCAGCGCAGGGCGAAAGACCGCCGGGCTGGCGAAGGTGTTGTCCACGCTCAGCAGCGCCCCGCGCGCGTGGGCGAGGGCGGCCAGCCGGGGCACGTCCGGCACCGTCATCAGCGGATTGGTGAGACTCTCGACGTGCAGCACGCGCGTTTCAGGCCGGAAGGCGGCCTCGACCTCGCCGGGATCGCAGGCGTCCACGAAGGTCGTCGTGATGCCCAGGCGCGGCAGCTCCTCGGCCAGCAGGGCGTAGGTCACCCCATACACCCGGGCGTCCGCGACGACGTGGTCCCCGCTCTGGAGTGTGCCCAGCAGCGCGGCGCTGATCGCGGCCATGCCGCTGGCGGCGACCAGGGCGGCGTCGGTGCCTTCCAGACCCGCCAGGGCGCGTTCCAGGGTCGCGGCATTCGGGGTGCCGTTGCGGTAGTAGAAGCTGCCGCTTTCCTCACCGCTCATGGTGCGCTCCAGCGCGTCCAGGTCGGGAAAGGCGTAGACGGTGGACTGGTAGAGCGGCTCGACCAGCGGCACGTTGCCCTCGGGGCGGGCCTCCTCTCCCGCGCGGGCGGCCAGGGTGGTCAGGTCGTAGTCGCGCTTCACTGGCCCAGCTCCTCTCCCGCCCACAGCCCCTGGCGCTTCAGGGCCGCGACCAGCCCCGGCTCGCGGGCCTCCATGCCGCCGCCCTGGCCGAAGTACATCCTGAGCAGCCGCGCCCAGTCGCCGGGTTTGCCCGCGCGGGCGGCGATGGGATTCATCACCTCGGTGGCGTGGCGCAGGTCCTCGTCGCTGGGGTCGCGGTACCGGTCCTGGTGGACGATCAGCGGACGCGGCACACGCGGGCGCAGCGGGGGCTGCTCGGCGGGAATCCCGACCGTCAGCGCCGCGAAAGGCAGGACCCCGGCGGGCAGCTCCAGCAGGTCGAGCAGGCCGCCGAGGCCGTTGAGCACCCCACCGATCCAGCAGCCCTGGTACCCCAGCATCTCGGCGGCGGTCAGCAGGTTCTGCCCGGCCATCACCGCGTCCCCGATGCCGAAATGCACCGCGATGGCGGGCCAGTGCCCCGGCGCGTGCCCGGCCACCTCCAGCACCCGGCCCACCCGCCGCACGTCCAGGCACACCACAAAGGCCTCGGAGGCGCTGGCGACGTGCGCGTTGGTGGTCAGCTCGGCCACGCGGGCGCGCACCCCGGGGTCCGAGAGCCGGATCAGCGAGTACAGCTGCGCGGTCGCGTCGGTCGGTGCGCGCTGCGCCGCGTGCAGCATGGCGTCCAGGTGCTCCTCCGGCAGCGGCAGCGGCGTGCCGTCCTCCCGCGTGCGGTAGTGGCGGACCGTGCGGTGCGCGTCGTAAAAGGCCCGCACCTCCTCGGGCGTGCGGGCAGGGCGGACGGGAACTTCGGCGGTCATGCCCGGCAGGATACGCCGCTCAGGTCGCGGCTTCCGGGGGCAGCGGCGGCGGCACGACGAGCGCGCTGAGCGCCACCCCGCCCAGGCCCGCCATCACGGCCACGCCCAGCCACAGCTCCAGGCTGAGGTTGCTGAGGCCCAGCCCCGTGAGGCCGCCCAGATACGGTCCCCACACGACCAGCGGCAGCAAGAAGGCAAAAGCCCGCAGCGCCCAGGGCCGCGCCGGGGACGGATTCAGCAGCAGCAAGAGGGCGTCGGCCACGAGACCCGAGGCGAGCAGCAACGCGGGCACCCGCCACTCGCCGGGCACCAGCATCAGGGTCATCAGCCCGGTGTTCAGGCCGTACATCAGCGTGACGGCCCCGAAGGGCAGGCGAAAACGCCGCAAGAGCAGCAACACGGGCGCGGCCAGGATCAGCGCCGTGAGCAGGATGCTGCCCAGCTCGCCGCGCGTCTGCACGTAGCCCAGGCCCTGGGGCGCGGCCAGCAGTCCCCACAGGTACATGTGCATAAAGGACACCAGGCTCAGCAGCGAGGTCATGGCGAACACGGCGGGCCAGGCGACCCCCGCCGGGGCGGCGCGGGGGGTGGGCGTGCGCCAGGCGCTCACCAGCGGGGCCGAGGCCAGGCAGGCCGCCCCCGCGAACAGCAGCAGGTGCGTGGGCGAGAGCAGCGCCTCGATGCCGACCTCGATCCCGAAGACGGTATGCCAGGTCAGGTCCCCCAGCCCGCCCAGCGCGAACACCGGAATGCCCAGCGCGGCCAGCGCGTAGCCTTCTGGCAAGGCCGCCGGGCCGCGCTGCCCGCTGCGCCACCCCGTCCAGGCGAGCCAGACCACCCAGGCGGCCGCAGCCAGAAAGCCCGAGTAGAACAGCGCGTGCCAGGGCGTGAAGAAGGTCTCCAGGCTCTCGCCGTAGCGGTTGTGCGCCCAGCCGTCCACGAAAATCCCCGCCGTGAGCCACCAGGTCAGCCCGGTCGTGACGAGGTTTTGCAGCGGCGTCGCGCGGCGGGCTGCGGGCGGGGCGGGCCGCGAGCCGGACGGCAGGGTGGTCGTCATGCGGCCAGTGTACCCAGCCCCGCAGCGCCCCTTGCCGCCCTCAGCGCGCGTCCGTCGCCGGGTACTCGAAGCGGGCGCCCAGCGCCTCCAGATGCCGGAAAAAGTCCGGGTAACTCTTGCGGATGTGGTGCGCGCCGGTGATGCGCAGGGGCGCCCCCGCCCGCAGCCCCAGCAGGGTCAGCAGCATGATCATGCGGTGGTCGCCGTGCCCATCGGCGGTGACACCCCCGGGGATCTGACCTGTCCCCGTCACGCTGAGGCTGTCCGCCGTCTCGCCCGCGCTCAGGCCCAGCCGCTCCAGCTCGCGCCGGGTGTCGCTGATGCGGTCACATTCCTTGAGGCGCAGGGTCGCCACGTTCTCCCAGGTCGTCGTGCCGCTCGCGCAGGCGGCAGCGGCGGTCAGCGCCTGCACCGCGTCGGTGAAGCCGTCGCCGTCGCGGGTCACGGCGCGCAGGGGCTGGCCGCCGCGCACCGTCACCCGGTCCCCGTCGCGCACGAGGTCGGCGCCCATCTCGCGCAGCACGTCCAGCGCCTCTCGCTCGCCTTGGAGGTCGTGCTCGCGCAGGTTCGTGACCGTGACCTCGCCGGGCCGCAGGGCGGCGGCCACCAGGATCGCCGCGCTGCCCGGGTAGTCGCCAGGCACCAGCACCCGCCCGGCCCGGTACGTCTGCCCGCCGGGAATGCTTACCCGGCGGAGGTCCGCGCTGGCGCTCGCCGTGACCCCGAAGGCCGCCAGCGTGTCCAGCGTCTGCCGCAGCGGCGCGCGGCTCTTGATCTCTCCGGTCAGCCGCAGGTCGAGGCCCTCGGGCAGCAGGGGCGCGAGAAACATCAGCGCGGAAGCGTACTGGCTCGACCGCTGCGCCGACACCTCCACCCGCCCGCCGCGCACCGGGCCGCTGACCGTGACCGGCAGGCGCCCGCCCTCGCTGCCCACCCGCGCGCCCAGGCGCTCCAGAGCGCCGAGCAGGTCCCCCTGGGGCCGCCGTCCCAGCGACTCGGCGTGGTCGGTGACCAGGGTCGTGCCCTGGGTCAGCGCCGCCACGCCCATCAGAAACCGGGCGACCGCGCCCGCGTTGCCGGGATCGAGGGTCACGCCCGCGCGGGGCCGGGCGCCAAAGCCGCGCACGACCACGTCCTCTCCGACCCGTTCGGCGCCCGCGCCCCAGGCCCGCAGGCAGCCGAGCAGGGCCTGGGCGTCCTCGCTGGTCGCCGCGCCCACCACCCGCGTCTCGCCCTCGGCCAGCGCGGCGGCGAGCAGATACCGGGTCGTGTAGTTCTTGCTGGGCTGCGCCCGCAGTTCGCCGCGCAGCTCGGGGGCGGGGTGGACGATCACGTCGAAGCGCTCGGGCAGGCCGCCTGGGGTCATGCGGGCAGGCTAGCGCCGGGGCGCCGGGGGGCAGGCCGGGGGGTCAAGACAGGCCGCGCCCCCGGGCCACCTGCGCGTTGTACGCCACCCCGACCCGCCACAACGGCAGTAGGAAGCGGGGCGAAATGCCGGGGGTCTTCCAGGCTTCGGCCGCGCAGGGTCTCGACCGGAAAAGTGGGCTGACAGACGTGCCCGGTGCCGTGTGCAGCCCGCCGCTGCATGGGGGGACGCCAGCACCGCCCGCCTCTGGCCCTGGGGGGTCAGGGTAAAGACGGCCCAACCCCCTTCCCACCCGGCGCGCAGCCCCGTCAGGCGCCTGATCCCTTCCCCGAACCCGGCGTCGCAGGTTCCGGGTAGCGCCCCCGGCGTCATGGGCCAGGGCGCCGCCGTGGGATCAAGGGTGGCCCCGCGCGGCCCATACTGAAGGCTCGGAGGCCAGCCCAGAGCGGGCCGGGGAGGGCAGCGGGATGAGCGCGGGTGGGCGCGGTGGTGGCGGACGGGGATGGAGGCCGGCCGGGGCGCTGGGTCTCCTGCTGGGCCTCGTGCTGGGCGGGCTGGCGCTGCTGGCCGGGCTGGCGCGGTGGCCGGTCACGGGCGCGGCCCCGTTTCCCCGCGAGGTGACGTTCCGCGCGGCGGACGGGGTGGCCGTGTACGGGGACCTGTGGGCGGTGCGCGGGCGCGGGGTGCCCCTGGTGCTGCTGTTTCACCAGACACAGTCGAACCGTGCCGAGTACGCCACCGTCGGCCCCCGGCTGGCGCGGGCGGGGTGCGCGGCCCTGGCCATCGACCAGCGCGTGGGGGGCACGATGTTCGGCCGCGAGAACCGCACGGGCCGCGCCCTCTATCCCGACGTGGCCTACGAGCAGGCGTGGCCCGACCTGGAAGGCGCCCTGCGCTGGGCGCGCCGCCGCGACCCTGGCGGCCCGGTCATCGTGTGGGGCAGCAGCTATTCGGCAAGCCTGGCCCTGCGGCTGGCCGCGCGGCACCCGCGCGAGGTCGCGGCGGTCCTGGCCTTTTCTCCCGGCGAGTATGTCGCGCGTGACCGCTCGCTGACCCTCCGGGCGGCGGCGGGGGTGCACGTGCCGCTCTTGATCGCAGCGATGCGCGGCCACGAGGAGGCGCAGGCCCGCCGCCTGCTGGCCGCCTCTCCCAGCGAACGCCGGAGGCTGTACGTGTCGGGCACGCCGCTCGTCCACGGCGCGCTGATGCTGCGGTCAGACGTGAACACGCCGCAGGGGGCGCGGGCGGCCTGGGCAGCGGTGGCCGCCTTTCTCTCGCCGTACTGTCCCGGCCTGAGCAGGGGCGGGTCTGCGCCGACCGGCAGTGCGGCCCCGCCCCGGTAGGCGGTAGGCCGACCTCCGCGCGGCGGCGCCGGGGCGTATCCTGAAGAATGAACTTGCCAGAGATTGCCTGGGGCGGCGGGTGGCGCGACCTCGTGACCCCCGGGCTGGTCCGCTCGCTGCACCGGCTGGAGGCGCAGGGGGTGGTCTTCGCCTGGGCCGCAGCCGAGGCCGATCTGGAAGGTGCCGGGCACGGCGCCCCGCGCTACGTGTTCAGCGCCCGGCGGGAAGGCGCGCTGCTGGCCTCGCACGACGGCTCGGAGACGCCCCGGCAGGCGATCAGCGAGGTGATCCTGGGCGCCATGAGCGCCTGCGGAGCCTTTGCGGGGCAGCAACCGGGCGCCGCGCCCCAGGGCCGCTCGCGGCTCACGGAAACCGAAACGCGGTGAGCGGCCGCGCCGACCCCGGAGACCACCGGGACATGGACAGCTTGATCTCCGCCTCGGTGCGGCAGGGGGCTTCAGCCTGGTCTTCCAGCGCCCTGACCCGGAACCGCGCCCGCGAGGACGCCCTCGACGTGGGGCTGAGGCAAGCCGAGATCTGATTCAGCGGCCTGGGCAGGGTGGACGCGGCGGCCGCGCCCGACCTGAAAGGCGCCCGCAGGGCCATTGCCGGGGTGATGCAGGGCCGGGGATTCCGGGGGTCCCGCCGCGCCTCCCGGCACCCCGCCATCCTCTCCGCGTGGAATGCTGGGGCCAACGGGGCCGCCCCTCACCCAGGTGCGGGGCCTGGCCCCGTGAAAGTCGAGGTCCCCATGCCCACCTCCCGCACCCTGACCCTGCGCTGGATGCCCGGCACCACCGACCGCGTGCGCTTCGAGCGCGGCGGCCGCACCTTCACGGTCTTGCTCAAGGATGTCCAGCGCGTGGACGCCCACAGCTTCAACAGCCTCTATCTCAAGGGCGTGGTCACGCTGCCCGTCTCACTCAGCCACCTCGCCCACCTGATGGGCACCCTGCGCCAGCACGTCACCCCCAAAGCCGAGGGCACCCCCCAGGACGCCTGGGTGCGCGAGGGGGGCTGCGCCGCCGACGAGCCGCTGGACGAGGAAAGCGCCGACCTGACCGGCGCGGCCCCCACCCGGCCCTCCTGAGCGCGCCCCGGTCCCTCCCCTTACCTTCCAAAGCCCTTCTCCTCCAAAGAACGAGGCCCGGAGCCGCTGCCCCGGGCCTCTCGAAGTCGGCCGCCCGCCGCCCGCGCCCCTACGAGCGGGGCGGAAAGGCCAGGTGGCCCTCGAACTGCCACAGCGAGAACTTGCGGGGCTTTTTCTCGGTCAGGGTGCCCTGCATAAAGCCGTGCTGGGTCAAGACATGCACGTCGCAGCGGCCCTCCCCCGCCTCGCAGGCTGCGCGCATCGCCTGGATGTCGCTGTCGAGCGCCGCAGCCCGCTGGCCGTGGGGTTCCGCGAGAATCGTCAGGCGTTTGTTGGGCGCCACGTGGTACTTGCCTTGCAAGGTCAGCATCTCCGCAGCCTAGCCCAGAACGCGGGCGGCAAAAGTTCAGCGCCGCCCGGGGCCGCAAGGGCCGCGCCGTAGGGTCAGGGGGCCACCTGGAAAACCCGCCCGCCTTCCAGCGTGAGCGTGGCGCGCGCCTGTCCCTCCACCGGACCCACCACACACCCCTGGACGGTGGCGGGCGGCTCGCGCCCCAGCACGGCGGCGCAGGGCCTCTCTGCGGTGAGCGGCCCGGCCTGCGCGGCGGCCCGCACCGCCTCGCGGCCATACTCGCGGGCGGCGCGGCCCTGCCACGAGAGCACGGCCACGAGAACCGCGACCCCCGCCACGAACGCCAGCAAGATCAGCCCGAAAGTCCGCATCCGGCCCGCAGGCTAGCGCAGCAGGAGGCGGGCCGCCCTCCGGAGGAGGAGGCTGGGGGCCGCCCCGCGCGGCTGACACGGGCATCAGCGTGGCTGGCCCGGCGGCTCCACCCCTGCGCGTTACACTGGCTCCCGATGAGCAAGGTCATGATTATCGGTGCGGGCGGCGTGGGCAACGTCGTCGCCAAGAAGTGCGCCCAGAACGACGGCGTGTTCACGGAAGTGCTGCTCGCCAGCCGCACGGTGAGCAAGTGCGACAAGATCGTCGCGGAAATCCACGAGCACTTTCCCCAGAGCCGGACGAAGTTCACCACGGCGGCGGTGGACGCCGACAACGTGCCGGAACTCGCCGCCATGATCCGCGACTTTTCCCCCGAACTCGTGATCAACGTGGCGCTGCCCTACCAGGACCTCACGATCATGGACGCCTGCCTGGAAACCGGCGTGCACTATCTCGACACCGCCAACTACGAGCCGAGGGATGTGGCGAAGTTCGAGTACTCCTGGCAGTGGGCCTACCGCGAGCGCTTCGAGAAAGCGGGCCTGATGGCGCTCCTCGGCTGCGGCTTCGACCCCGGCGCGACCAACGTCTTTACCGCCCACCACGCCAAGCACCACTTCTCCGAGATTCACTACCTCGACATCGTGGACTGCAACAACGGCAACCACGGCAAGGCCTTCGCCACCAACTTCAACCCGGAAATCAACATCCGCGAGATCACGGCGAACGGCCGCTACTGGGAAAACGGCGAGTGGGTGGAAACCGCGCCGCTGGAGATCAGCCAGGACATCTACTACCCCAAGGTGGCGACCCGCAAGAGCTACGTGCTGTACCACGAGGAGCTGGAGTCGCTGGTCCAGAACTTTCCGACCATCAAGCGGGCACGGTTCTGGATGACCTTTGGGGAGGCGTACATCAAGCACCTCAACGTGCTGGAGGGCATCGGCATGACCTCCATCGAACCCATCGACTTCCGGGGGCAGAAGATCGCCCCCATCGAGTTCCTCAAGGCCGTGCTGCCCGCGCCCGAGTCGCTGGCGGAGGGCTACACCGGGCAGACCTGCATCGGCGTGCAGGCCAGGGGGCTGGGCAAGAACGGCGAGCCGGACAAGGTGCACTTTGTCTACAACGTCACCGACCACGCCGAGACGTACCGGGAAGTGCAGGCGCAGGGCATCTCCTACACGACCGGCGTGCCCGCCATGATCGGCGCGATGCTGATGCTTCAGGGCGTCTGGAAGAAGCCCGGCGTCTACAACGTCGAGGAGTTCGACCCCGATCCCTTCATCGCCGCGATGAACGAGTGGGGCCTGCCCGTGGACGAACTGGCCGGGATTGAACTCGTCAAGGACTGAGCAGCGCACATCAAAGCGGCGGCCCCTCTGCATGGGCCGCCGCTTTTACTGACTTCACTTCAGGTTCCCCATCGCCTCCCCGATGTAGTTCCACATCGCCTGCATCTCTGGGGTCATGTGCGCCTGATAGGACTCGTTCAGCGTCCCGCCGATGTCCGGACGGCCCCCGGTGAACTCGGCCACCAACCCCCGCCAGCGCCGGGCGAGGGCGACCACGCGCGGGTCTGCGGGCGGGGTTCCGGCCTCCATCTCGCGCAGCACCTCGGCCATCAGGCGGGGCCACTCGGCCTCGACCTCCCCGATGCGGGCCTCGCCGACGATCTCGCGCCGTTCCTCCAGGAAGCGCATCTGCTCGTCGTCGAACTTGGGCTGCTCGCCCACCTGACGGGCCGTGTCCAGCATCTTCTCCACCTTCTCGTTCATGCGAATCACCTCCAAGAGTTCGGCCCACGTCGCCCCCTGCGGGTCCAGCCGTTTCAGGCGTTCCAGCAGCGTCTGTTCGCGCTCCAGCCGCTCCTCCAGCAGGCGGATGTGGGCGGCGAGGACGGCGGCAGGGTCGTGGGCCGGGTCGTGCAGGGCGGCGCGAATCTGCTCCAGCGAGAGGCCCAGCGTCCGCAGGGTCTGAATCTGGTGCAGGGTCCGCACCTCGCGCCCGGAGTAGAGGCGGTGGTCGCCGTCGGTGCGCTCGTCGGGGCGCAGCAGGCCGATCTGGTCGTAATGGCGCAGGGTCCGCACCGTGACGCCGCTGCGCTGAGCGAGTTCCCCGATTCTGAGTTTCACCGCTCTTCCTCCGTCCCGCACCGTAAGGGCTGACGTAGCGTCCGGTTCAAGCCCCCGGCGGGGTCAGTCCGGGTCGCCGCTGCCCTTGCCGGTGCGGGCTTCCAAAAACCGTTGCTGGGTTTCCCAGGCGCGGCGGGCGCTCTCGCGGGAGGAGGTGTCCGGCCCGGCGATGCGGCGAATCTGCCCCAGGGCGCGTTCCAGTTCGGCGGGGTCGCGCTCGTCTTCCGGCTGCGCCTTCCAGGCCTGGACGGTGCCGGGAAGGTAGTCGCCCAGCCCCTGCCGGGCGTCGAAGGCGCGGCGGGGGTCCCCGCCCTCGCGGGCCTGCACCGCCACGGTCTCGAGGTGGTCCACGGTGGAGAGCACCTCGCCCGCCAGCGCGGACGGCAGGCCCCGGCACAGTTCACGCACGTCGAGCTGGGGAAGCACCTCGGCGCTGGGCTGGGCGGGGAGGGCGGCGGGGGTAGGCTGAGGGACCGTGGGAATGGATGGGGCCGCGGGCAGTCCAGCTTCGTGAATCAGGGCCGCGCCCCGGAAGGCCGCCAGCCCTACGCCCACGAAGGCGAGCGACAGCACCGCCAGCATCAGCCACGGTCCGCCGAACACGCCGCCCACGGCCACCGCCGGAATCAGCAGCGCGAGCACGGCGGCCGCCTCGGGCCGCGCGAAGACCGCCCGCAGGTTCGCCCCCGTGCGGGGGTGGCCGAACAGCAGCGCGAGCGTCAGCGCCACAAGCAGCAAGACCGCCAGGGCTGGCAGCGGTTCGCCCCGCGAGAACACCAGGCTCAGCACGAAAATCGGAATCACCAGCGCGAACAGGCCCAGCTGCGCTTCCTTGCGCCGCCGCCTGCTGCGCCGCGCGGAGGGCGCCAGGGCAGGGGGCGACGGGTCGGGGCCGGGCGCAGGGTCCATGGCTCCAGTATCACCCCCGGCGGGCGGGGAGGGGTCCCCCCCCCGCACACAGGCGAGCGCAACCGCCCCCAGAGCGACGGGAAGGCGCCGCAGTCCCCTCCAGAACGTTGGCGGGGTTACCGGGAACAGCCGCGGACCCTGAAGGGAGGGAGGGCGCGGAAGCGGAAGCCTGCGCCTCCTGGGGTCAGGCCGCGTCGCCCTTGTCCAGCCGCGCGAAGACCATGCGGCCCATGTTGGTCTGCACGTTGTTCACGACCTGCACGCGGGCAGGCTTGCCCCGGAACTTCAGGCCGTCTTCGACCACGACCATCGTGCCGTCTTCGAGGTAACCGACGCCCTGGCCAGGCTGCTGGCCGCTTTTGGTGACCGTGACGGTGAGCAGGTCCCCGGCCTGCACCTGGGCCTTGAGGGCGGCGGCGGCGGCGTGCAGGCTCAGGACGTCCAGGCCGTGCAGCCGGGCCACCCGGCCCAGGTTGCCGTCGTTGGTGAGCAGCTTGCCGCCGGTCTCGCGGGCCAGGCGCACCAGCCGGTCGTCCACCGTCTTCAGGGCGGGGTCGTCCCAGTCCTCGACGCGCAGGGGGCGCACCGCGCGCAGCTCCTCCAGCACGCCCAGGCCGCGCTTGCCGCGCGCGCGTTTCTGGGGGTCGGCGTGGTCGGCCAGCAGCTGCAACTCGCGCAGCACGAAGCCCGGGACGACCAGTTCGCCCTCCAGAAAGCCGCTGCGGGTCAGCTCCACGATGCGGCCGTCGATAATCACGTTGCTGTCCAGAATCTTGCTGCCCGGCTGCCGGCGCACCTGCGGAAAGGCCAGAAACCCCAGCGCGTCGGCGTGGCGCACGGCGAAAGGCACGAAAAAAGCCGCCAGCAGCCCGGTTACCCCGACGCTCCACACCCAGGAGTAAAAAGGCAGGGCGCGCAGCAGCTGCCCCAGCAGCACGCTCAGCAGCAGGGCCACCAGCAGCCCGGCTGTGGCCGCCGCCACCGTGCTGGGCGACAGCCCCGCGTACCAGCGGGTCAGGCGCCCCCATAGCCGGGTCACCAGCCGCTCGGCGCGGGGCGCGAGCAGCAGGGCCGCCAGGGCGCCGGCCAGCATCAGGCTGAGGGTGTTGACGCGCGCCAGCTCGGCGTCCCCCGGGCCAAGCAGCAAACCGGCCGCCCACCCCAGCCCCAGGCCCAGCAACAAGATGAACAGGCGAAACGCGAGCACGCCCCCGAGTCTACCCGACTCTTCCGCCTGAATTCCGGGCACAACGGCGGGGGTGCGCTGTTCCTGCCAGCTGCTCCCTCCCCTCAGCGCCCCATGAGCAAGCTGACGGCTAGATGTGGGTCTCAAAGTGGACGCTCATGTGCGGCAGGTAGCATTCCAGCCATGCGTCAAGTTTCGAAGGTGGTTCGCGTGGCGGGCCTGCTGTTGACAGGAGGGCTGTCGAGCGCGAGCGCCCAGGCCACCACCCCCACGGCCCCGGCCGCTCCCCGCCCGGCAGCGGCGCCCGGCACAGCCGTTTCGGCAGCGACCGCCCGGGCGGTCAGCAGCGTCGCTGTGGAGATCAGCGGCACCGTGAGGGGCCAGATCGTCTCGTGCCCGAAGACCCTCAAGGTCAGCGCGGCGGCCGTGTGCCTGTACGTTCAGAACACGCCCTCCAGCCTGCGGCCGCTGGTGCGCGGCAAGCTCGGCACGCGGGCGCTGGCCGACTGGAAGACCTCCGGTCAGGCCAGTTCGCTGCTGGTGTCGGGCGCGGCGAACGGGCCGGTCGCGGCATTCGTGCTGATGGCGCCCCTCTCCGAGCGCGAGACGCTGCTGGTCGTGGACGTGGCGCAGGCCCCCGCCGCCTCCGGCGCGGCCCGTCCGGCCACCCCCGCAGGTGTGGTGCGCGGTCAGCCCTACGTGCTGGGGCGCGACCTCGTCGGGGTGGTCAACGTGACCTCGCTGGGGGGCGGGCGCTTTCGCCTCAGCCGCACCGGGGGCGAGACCCTCACCGTGACCGCCGGGCAAAAGGGCGCGCAGCTGGGCAGCGGCACGGTGGAACTCCCGCTCGTTCCGGCCACCGACGGCACCAACCTGATTTTCCCGCTGGCGGGCCTGCGCTCGCTGGGCTGCACCTTCACGCCCGCCGGGTCGAACGTGACGGTCGCCTGCGGGTCGGCCAGCGTGGGCCTCAAGCCCATCGTGTTCTGACGCCCCGCCCTTCGGTCAGGAAGGGCTGTGGGAAAGTGCCTGTGGAGCGCACTTTCCCGCAGCCCTTGTCTGCCCTCTCACCCCGGCGGCGAGCGGCTTTAGTTCGCCTTGAGACTCGGGGCCGGGGGAACCGCCGCGCGGGCGCGTGCGTAATCATGACGGCAAGGAGGCCACACCCATGAGCATTCTCGACCGTCTTTCCCGACTGCTGCGCGCCAACGTCAACGACCTGATCAGCAAGGCCGAAGACCCCGCCAAGATCATCGACCAGGCCCTGCGCGACATGCGTGCCGCTTACACCGAGGCCCGCACCGAGGTGGCCGACGCAATGAGCCAGAGCGCCAAGCTCACCCGCGAGGCGGGCACCAACCGCAAGCTCGCCGAGGAGTACGAGAAAAAGGCCGAGGAGGCCCTGCGCGGCGGCAGCGAGGAGCTGGCCCGCGAGGCCTTGAGGCGCGCCCAGAACCACAAGGACCTCGCCAAGGGCTTTGAGGAGCAAGTCGGCGTGCAGGGCAGCACGGTCGACCAGCTCAAGACCCAGCTGCGCGCCCTGGAAGCCAAGATCGACGAACTCGAATCGCGCAAGTCCCTGCTCGCCGCCCGGCAAAAGACCGCCGAGGCGAGCGCCACCCTGGGCCGCGTCAGCGGGTTCGATCAGGCGGGCAGCGCGATAGACGCCTTCGAGGAGATGGAGCGCAAGGTCGCTGGCATGGAAGACCGCAACCAGGCCATGACCGAGCTGAGCCGCGAAAACGACCTCGACGCCCAGCTGCGCGACCTGGGCCGCGACCGCGACCTCGACGAGGCCTTTGCCGCGCTCAAAAACCGGGTGCAGGGCGACGGCTCCAAGCCGGGCTGATCCAGCCTCGTCCCCCCCCCCAGCCGGGGCGCCCTTGCGGCGCCCTTTTTCTTTCTTTTTCTTTGCCGGGCCGCTCTCCCAGGCGGGCGCGTCAGGCGGACTTCATGTTTGCTGACAGAATGGGACCGATGCTGCGCCTTACCCTGAAGTTCATGCCCCGCCGCCCTTCCTCCCCACGGCCCCGGCGTTTCTCGCCGCTGGGCCTGGGTGCGGCGCCGCTGCTCGCACTGCCGCTGCTGGCTGCCTGCGCCCCCGCCGCGACCCAGACCGCTTCCCCGGCGGCCCCGGTGCAGGCCAGCACGCCGGTCAGCCGGGTGTCTTTCTACCCGCTGGAAACCGGGTTGAGCTGGAGCTATCTGCCTGAAGGCGAGGCGGCTACGGGGCTGCCCTACACGCTGCGGGCGCTGGGACCGACCGTGTTTGCGGGCGAGAGCGTGCTGGCCTTTGCGCTCACCGGGCGCGGCGCCGACCAGACCTGGTACCGCCGGGTAAGCGCGGACGGCGTGCAGCTGCTGGGCTTTCGCAAGCCGGGCGTGACCGTGCGTCTCGACCCGCCCTGGCGCGAGGCCCCGGCGGAGGGGGCGTGGCGCGTCGGGCTGGGCTGGGAGGGGACCAGCCGGGTCACGCTGACGGGCGACGACGGCCGGGCGCAGGCGCAGGGCACGCTGCGGTACCGCTACGACGTGCAAGACCGCCGCCAGGTCACGACGCCCGCCGGGGCCTTCGACGTGTGGGTGGTCACCCGCCAGATCAGCGACGACGTGGGCGGCCTGTTTCCTCAAGCTCAGCAGCTGTGGTTCACGCCCTTCGTCGGCGAGGTCCGCACGCCCGAAGGCCTGCTGCTCACCGGACGCAACTTTGGGGGGAGGTAAAGGTGCGCGCCCTGCTTTACCGTGGGGGCATGCCCTCCCTTTGCCTGCCCCGCCCGCCCCGACTCCTGGGAGGTCAGCCATGAGCGAGCCGACAAGCCTCACCCCGCCCACGCCGCTGCTGGACCGCGTGAACAGCCCGGAAGACCTCAAGAAACTGCCCCGCGAGCAACTGCCGCAGCTGGCCGCCGAGTTGCGCGACGAGATCGTGCGCGTCTGCTCGGTGGGCGGCCTGCACCTCGCGAGCAGCCTGGGCGCGACCGACCTGATCGTGGCGCTGCACTACGTCCTGCACAGCCCGCGTGACCGCATCCTCTTTGACGTGGGCCACCAGGCCTACGCCCATAAGATCCTGACCGGGCGCCGCGCCCAGATGCCGACCGTGAAAAAGGAGGGCGGCCTGTCCGGCTTTACCAAGGTCAGCGAGTCCGAACACGACGCGATCACGGTGGGACACGCCAGCACCAGCCTCGCCAACGCGCTGGGCATGGCGCTGGCCAGAGACGCGCTGGGGCAGGACCATCAGGTCGCCGCCGTGATCGGGGACGGCTCGCTGACGGGCGGCATGGCCCTGGCGGCCCTGAACACCATCGGGGACCGGGGCAGCCGGATGCTGATCGTCCTGAACGACAACGAGATGAGCATCTCGGAAAACGTCGGGGCCATCAACAAGTTCATGCGCGGCCTCCAGGTCCAGAAGTGGTTTCAGGAGGGCGAGGGCGCCGGGAAAAAGGCGGTGCAGGCCGTCAGCAAGCCGCTGGCCGACCTGATGAGCCGGGCCAAGAGCAGCACCCGGCACTTTTTCGACCCCGCCAGCGTGAACCCCTTTGCGGCGATGGGGGTGCGCTACGTCGGCCCGGTGGACGGCCACAACGTGCAGGAACTGGTGTGGCTGATGGAGCGTCTGATCGACCTCGACGGCCCGACCATCCTGCACGTGGTCACCAAGAAGGGCAAGGGCCTGAGCTACGCCGAGGCCGACCCCATCTACTGGCACGGGCCGGGCAAGTTCGACCCGGCGACCGGCGACTTCAAGGCCAGCGACGCCTACTCGTGGAGCGCGGCCTTCGGGGACGCGGTGACCGAACTGGCCAAGGCTGACCCGCGCACCTTCGTGATCACCCCCGCCATGCGCGAGGGCAGCGGGCTGGTGCGCTACAGCCAGGTCCACCCCCACCGCTACCTCGACGTGGGCATCGCCGAGGACGTGGCGGTGACGACCGCCGCCGGGATGGCGCTGCAAGGGCTGAGGCCCGTCGTGGCGATCTACTCGACCTTCCTGCAACGCGCCTACGACCAGGTGCTGCACGACGTGGCGATCGAGAACCTGAACGTCACCTTCGCCATCGACCGGGGCGGCATCGTGGGCGCCGACGGGGCGACGCACAACGGGGTCTTCGATCTGAGCTACCTGCGCTCGATTCCGAATGTGGGCGTCGGCCTGCCGAGGGACGCCGCCGAACTGCGCGGAATGCTGAAGGCCGCTCAGGAGCAGCCCGGCCCCTTCGCCATCCGCTACCCGCGCGGCAACACTGCCCGCGTGCCCGAGGGCACCTGGCCGACACTGGTGTGGGGCAGCTGGGAGCGGCTGCGGGAGGGCGGCGACGTGGTGATCCTGGCGGGCGGCAAGGCGCTGGAGTACGCGCTGAAGGCTGCCGAGGGGCTGCCCGTCGGCGTGGTCAACGCCCGCTTCGTCAAGCCGCTCGACGAGGCGATGCTGCGCGAGATCGCCGCCGACGCCCGCGCCCTCGTCACGGTGGAGGACAACACGGTCGTGGGGGGCTTCGGCAGCGCGGTGCTGGAGGCGCTGAGCCGGATGGGCCTGAACGTGCCCGTGCGGGTGCTGGGCATTCCCGACGAGTTTCAGGACCACGCGACGGTCGAAAGCGTCCACGCCCGCGCCGGAATCGACGCCCCGGCGATCCGCACCGTGCTCGCCGAACTTGGGGTGGACGTGCCGCTGGAAGTGTAGGCGCCTGTGGCCTACGGAGGAGGGAGGCTGGAGCAGAGGCTCTGGCCTCCCCACCTTTTCCACCTGCCCTATTGACCTGCGGCTGATGGAAAAAGGGCAGACTGGGAGAGCGCCCCCGACCTTCCATCCGCTCACAGGAGGCTCCATGCGATTTCCCCTCTTCACGAAAGTGCTGCTGGCGGCCGTGCTGTTCGTCATCCTCGGTGTGTTCTGGAGCTGGGCGGCGGCCGCCGGGCTGTGCGTCGCCGCCTGGCTGCTCCTGCTGGGTTCGGGCGGATCAGCGGAGGGCGCGCGGAGAAGGGGCGCGGGCCGCCGAACTGGCTCCCATGCCTCGGGCGGCGAGGCGGGCGCGTTCATGGCTTACGGCGGAGGCGGGTGCGACTCCGGCGATGGCGGAGGTGGAGGCGGGGGCTGCGACGGCGGCTGACGCTCAGGGCTGCGGCTTCCCCGCTCCTGCCCCGCGCCGCAGCGCCTGAAAGCTCCTTCGCAACAGCCCCGCCGCCTCGCCCGCGCGCAGGCCGCCCGTGACCACCGGGGCATGCCCCCAGTGGTGCCCCAGCAGGTCGGTCACGCCGCCGAGCGCTCCGGCTTTGGGGTTGCGGGCGCCGTAGACGATCCGGCCCACCCGCGCCTCCAGCGCCGCGCCCAGGCACATCGGGCAGGGTTCCAGGGTGACGACCAGGGTGCAGCGGTCCAGGTAGGGCGTCCCCAAGGTGCGGGCCGCCTCCCGCAGCGCCGCGAGTTCGGCGTGGCGGGTCAGGTCGCCGTCCTCGCGGCTGGTGTTGCGGCCCCGGCCCACCACCTCGCCCCCCGGTCCCAGGACGACCGCGCCCACCGGCACCTCACCGGCCCCGGCGGCCTCGTGGGCCAGGGCCAGCGCCTCGCCCATCGCCCCGTGGGGGGCGCCGTGCAGGGCGTCCGGCGGCGCGCCCACCTCCTCGCGGGCGCCCGCGCCCCAGACGGGGGGGCGGAGGCCCGCCCAGCGCACATCGCTCCCCTGGACGAGCAGCAAGACCCGGTCGCGGTCGCCGCGCGGCACCTTCGCGTCGGTGAGCACGTCGCTGAGCCGCCGGGTACCGCCGGGCAGCCGCACCCGGTCGCCGGGCTGGCGGGTGCGGCGGGTCCAGCCCTCCGGCACCGCGAAGTCGGGCGCGGGCCAGACCTGCGGCGCCGTATGCAGCCGCCCGCCCGTCACGGTCACGTCACGTCCTCCCGGCAGGCACAGGTGGGCGGTCTCCCCTGCCCCCAGCGCGGCGGCGAGGCGTTCGACCTGCTCGGCGTGGTAGGGCAGTCCCGCCTGCGCCAGCGTGCGGGTGACATGGCGGCGCAGCACGGCGGGCGGTTGCCCGGGGAGCGGCGTGTGGGGCTGCAAGCGGTCGGCCAGCACCCGGAGCGCCGCATCGTCCTCGCGCGACAGGCGGGCGACGCGGGCCAGGGCGGCCTCGGTGGCCGGAAAGCGGGCGCGGAGGCGGGGCAGCACTTCCCAGCGCAGCCAGGCGCGGGTCTGGGCGGGGTCGGCGTTGGTGGGGTCCTCGCGCCAGCCTTGACCCAGGGCGTGCAAGAAGGCCTCCACGTCGGCGCGCGGCACGTCCAGCCAGGGCCGCCGCACCCGGCCCCACGCGGGAGCGATGCCGTGCAGGGTCGCCTCGCCGCGCAGCAGCTCCATCAGCACCGTTTCGGCCTGGTCGCGGCGGGTGTGGGCGGTCAGGACGGCCCCCGCGCCGTGGCGGGCCGCCACCCGGCCCAGGAAGTCGTACCGCACCCGCCGCGCGGCATCCTCCAGATTCCCGCCGCGCCGCACCGCGACCGCCGCCACGTCCACCCGCACCGTCTCGAAAGGCACGCCCAGCCGCTCCGCCAGCTCAAGCACCCAGGCCGCGTCCCCCGCCGACCCAGGCCGCAGCGCGTGGTCGAGGTGGGCCACGACCGGCCGCGCCCCGACCCCCAGCAGCGCCCGCAGCAGCGCCACGCTGTCGGCCCCGCCCGAGACACCCACGGCGACCACCTGGCCCGCGTAAGAGGCCAGCGGCCGCCGCAAGCGGGGGGGGAAGAGGTCGGGGGGCAGGCCAGACACCGGGGCGGACACGGGCGCCATTGTAGACGGCGCCCAGCGGCCACCCGGAGCGGCGCAGGTGGAGGCCGCCCCCGGCAGTGCGGGAACGCCCCCCGGTCTCCCCCGCAGGGCGGCCCGGTACAATGCGCCCCATGCCCCTGCACGTCGGCCAGCCCGCTCCCGAGTTCGAGACCCGCAGCGACGACGGCCGCCCGCTGAGTCTGGCGGAGTTGCGGGGCCGCTGGGTGGTGCTGTACTTCTACCCGCGCGCCGGGACGCCGGGCTGCTCGGTCGAGGCGCGCGGCTTCGAGACCGCCCTGCCCGAGTTCGAGCGGCTGAATGCGGCCGTGATCGGCGTGAGCACCGACACCGAGGCCCGGCAGGCGAACTTCCGCGACCGCTGCGGCCTGAGCTTTCCCTTGATCCCCGACGGCGACCGCCGCCTCAGCCGCGTCTACGGGGTGATGGGCGGCCTGGGCGGGCTGCTGGGCACCGCCGCCCGCGAGACCTTTCTGATCGCCCCCGACGGAACGCTGGCCCAGCACTGGCGCCGGGTCAATCCGGTCACCCACCCGGCGGATGTGCTGCGCGAACTGCGGCAACTGGGCGCGGGCGTGGTCTCCGCCTGACCGCCGGGACCCCTGCCGTTGCGGGTCTGCGCCCCCGCCTCCGTCCCTCCGCTTTCGTGTCCACGGCTATCTTGCGGCGACCCGCATCCCCCCAGGACAAGGGGAAGGGCCTTCAACCTGTCTGGCCATCGCGATCAGCGCTCGCCGAAGCGGGTCTCGGTCCGGGCCTCGGGCCGCGTTTCAGGAACGGGCGGATACAGCCAGCGCAGAAACACCAGAAAGAGGCCGATCACGGTCGCCGTGCTGGTGGTCAGAAAGGCGATCACCACGCCGTCGCCCAGCCGGAAGGGGCGGCCCCCCAGGGTGCCCCAGCCCACCGCCAGCGTCAGGATCACGTCCGCGATCAGCCAGCCGGTCGCCAGGGCGAAGACCGCGAAGCCCGCCCACCCGCGCCAGCGCTGCTGCGCCCGCACCTCGCGCAGCAGCAGCGCCTGACGCTGGCGCAGGTAGTCCTCGTCGGCGCGCTGGCGGCGCTCGGCTTCCACCCCGCCTTCCACCCGGGTCTGGATCAGGTTCAGCGGCGTCGTGGGGGGCGGGTCGGAACCACGCTCGGGACCGGTCACTCGGGAGGGCCGTCCTAGGCGCTGCGGGCCAGCGCGGTGTAATACTCGCGGGTGACCTCGTTGGGAATCAGGTCGCTGGACGGCCCGGCGCCGGAATGGCCGAACACCTGGGTCCAGGGGCTGCCCTCCAGGTGGGTCAGGCGCGAGAGTTCGTCGCCGTTCATCTGCCCGTAGGTCGTCCAGACGCTGCGGATGACCTCCTGCGCCGCCGGGTCCGCGCCGAGGTCAGGTTCGCCCGGTGAGACGGGCAGCGGCTCGGCGATGGGCGTGCGTCCCCGGCCTCCCCAGTGGTCCCACAGCCGCCGCACGACCGGCCCGCGCCGCCAGGCATGCACCGTGTTGTAGATCAAGGGGCGGCCCAGCAGGGCCAGCGTCCAGCCGTGCGCGATATACACCAGCTTGTGCACCTGAAGCTGCGTCAGCGTGCGGCCCTCGGCACGGGCCAGGTCCAGCAGGGCGTTGGCCACCACCTCGGCGGCGTAGCCCGTGCGGGTCGGATCGTCGATAGAGAGGATCATGGCGGGGCGCACTCCTTTCTGATGACAGCGTAACATGCGCGGGCCTGCCGCACCGGTTCCAGACACAGCGAAAAGGGACGCGTCACCACGGCGCGTCCCAGAGCGAAAGTCGAGAGCTTCAGCGAGGGCAGACGGCAGCCGGGGCCGCGCTGTTGCGGGGCGCAGGGGCCGCAGCGGCGAAGTCTGCCGCGTTCTGGTTGGTGTCGGTGCAGCCCTGTCCGGCACGCAGAATGGCGGTGGTATTGCTGGGGGCGGGCGCCGCTGCGCTGCCTTCGTAGGCGCTGGCCGTAGCACCGAAGCCCACGAAGTCGAGCAGGTCCGCGTCGTCGGTGCCGGTCACCGCCTCCGCATTCCCGGCCAGGGCCACCTTGCCAGCGGTGCCGCTCAGGGCCAGCGTGCCCGTGGCGTCGGGGGTCGGCAGGGCTGCCGTGCCACCCGTTCCCTTGGCGAGCTGCACCAGGAAGTATTTGCCGGGTTGAACGGTCGCCTCCGGCAGCGCGAAGACGCTGGAGGCCCCGAAGGCGCCTGCCGCGCTGGTGTACTGAAGGCTCAGGCCCGCCGTCGTCAGCGGGGCCGTTCCCGCGTTGAACAGCTCCACGAAATCGTGGGTGAGGGTCGCGCCGGAGTTGCCACCACCCCCATAAACCTGACTGATGACCAGTCGGCCCGCGCCAACCACCGGCGCCGCCTGTACCGTGACCGTCCGGGTGGCCGCCCTCGTCTCGCTGCCGCGTTTGGCAGTCACGGTGACCGTGAAGGTGCCCGCCGCCGCGTAGGTGTGGGTCGCGCTGCTGGCCCCGGCGGCGAGCGTGTCGCTGCTGCCGTCGCCCCAATTGATCGTGACGCTCTCGGGCGTGCCCGCCGTGGTCACGCTCAGGGTGTAGGGCTGCCCGGCGGTCACCGTGGCCTCCCCCTGCGCCGTGACGCTCAGCGGAATTGTGGGGGTGGCGTCTGGCGTCAGCCGCAGGCCCACCAGGACCGGATCGTGGTCGCTGGAGCGGTACGGCGTGGGCGCGTAGAGGTCGGGGCTGGTGCAGCTGCTTCCGGCGGGGGTGCCGCTCTTGCAGTCGGGGGTCGCCTTGAACTCGGTGTTGTAGTCCAGAATCACCGGCTCGTCGGCGTTGATGTGCCACTCGGTGATGCCGGTGACCTGCCCCCCAAGGCCTGCGGAGGCCAGTGCGTGGTCGAGGTAGCCGAACTGGCCGTCGAACTGGTAGGAGTAGCGGTCTTCCGCCGGAATGCGCTTGTTGAGGCTCTCGAAGCCGCCCGCCTCCAGCGCCTTGATGGGGTCTTCCTCACCGTAGGCGTTCAGGTCGCCCATCAGCAGCACGTCGGGGTCGATGGCCTTCAGCTTGTCAGCAAACGCCAGCACGGCGCGCGACTGCTGGGCGCGCAGCAGGTTCCAGCAGCCCTGGCCCTGGTCCACGTCCCCCGTGGTCGGGCAGCTTCCCTTGCTCTTGAAGTGGTTGGCGACCACCGTGAACACGCCGCCCCCGGTCTTTTGCTGAAAGGTCTGCGCGACGGGCGGGCGCGAGTACACCTCGGCGGGGTCGATCTGCGCCGCGCCGATGGGCGTCACGCTGCCCACGCGGTAGATGATCGCCACGCGAATCGCGTCGGTGCCCACCTTGCCGGTCTTGACCGAGGCGAATTCGGTAGTCCCCGCTGCCGCGTTGAGGGCCGCGACGAGGTTGTCGAGCGCGACCTCGCCGTTGTTCTCGACTTCCATCAGGGTGATCACGTCGGCGTTCAGGCCACGCAGCTCCGCGACGATCTTGGCCTTCTGGCGCTCGAACTCGGCGGGGGTGGTGGCGCCCCGGCCCGCGTTGCCCAGCGTGGTGAAGTAGTTCAGGACGTTGGCGCCCGCGACCTTGAGGGTCCCGCCGACTTCCTTGGGGGCCGCCGGGCGGGGGTTGGTGTTCTGGAAGACCGGCGCCTGGGTGGGTTGCAGCTTGTAGTTGCCGTTGGCGAAGTGCATCACGCCGACCAGCCCCGTCACGGTGTCGCCCGCACGCCGGGTGGCGGTCGCCGGGTCGGCCGAGGTGAGGTAGGGGATGGTCGCCGGGTTCTGCCTGCTGCTGAGGTCGTCGAGACGCAGGGTGCGGAGGCGGTTCTGCTCCAGGCTGCCGCCCTGGCCGTTGGTGGGGTTGAAGAGCCGCCCGCCGCTCGACAGGCCCAGCTCACCGAAGCGGCCCAGCGTGAAGGTGTCGGTCACGGTCATGGGGGTGACGACCGTGACCCGCATGCCCTCGACCGCTTCCAGGGTGTCGGGCTTGGCGAGCGGGAACCCCAGGCGCGTGGTGGCGGGCAGCGTGGTCTCGCCGCAGGAGGTCAGGGTGGTGACCGTGTCGAGCTGGGTCAGGCCGCCGAACTCCTTCACGGTGCCGCTGACCTGCACGACCTCTCCGGCCTTCACGGTGCGGGGCGTCTTGTCGGTGTAGACGAACAGGCCCTCGCTGGTGCTCGCGTCCCGGTCGGGGGCGACATCCTGAAGGTAAAAGCCGCTCAGGCCCGCCTGGGCGTCCAGCGTGACCACGCCGCGCACGGTCACGGTCTGTCCGGCGAGCGGGCTGGCGGCGCCGCTGCCCTGCACGGCAGAGATGGCGGTGACCGGCGCGTCCGCCGGGCAGGCATAGGTCGGGGCGGGCGCCTTGGGCGTGCCGCAGGAGGCGAGAAGGGCAGTCAGGCCGAGCAAGAGGACATTCCGGTGCATGGGGACTCCTGAGAGAAACTGGACGTGGGGATGAGAACTGTTAAAGACGGGCGGCCACAGCTTAGCGAGCTTGCCCCCCCGCCGTCATGAAAGGGTCACGGGTGCCTCCAGCAGTCAAGGCGGACGGGACCCCTCCTTTGCAGAGCGGTCCCGTCCGGTCAACCAAGGTGCGCGGTTACCCCAGGCTGGCGAGCGCCTCGCGCATGATCTGCAACCCGGTGGCGGCCTCCTCGCGGGTCAGGATCAGCGGCGGGCTGATGCGGATGACGGCCTCGCCGCAGTCGAGGTTCAGCAGGCCCTTTTCGAACATCGCCATGGAGGCGCGGTCGCGCAACTTGCCGTCGGGGCTGCCGTCGGGCTTCACGAACTCCAGCCCGATAAAGAGGCCCTCGCCGCGCACGTCGCCCAGGAAAGGAAACTCGGCCTGCATCTTCCGCAGCTCGGTCAGGATGAAGGCGCCGACCTCGCGGGCGTTGTCCATCAGGCTCGCGCCGCAACCGGGGTGCCGCACCACGCCTTCGAGCAGGTCGAGGGTCGCGTGCGCCGCCGCCGCCGCGACCGGGTTGCCGCCGAAGGTCGAGCCGTGCGAACCGACCGGCCAGGTCATCACCGACTCCTTCGCCAGCATCGCGGAGATGGGCAGGCCCGAGGCGATGCCCTTGGCAAGCGTCACGATGTCGGGCTGCACGTTCCCGTACGCCTCGAACTGCTGGAAGGAGAACATCTTGCCGGTGCGGCCCATCCCGGCCTGCACCTCGTCGAAGATCAGCATGATGCCGTACTTGTCGCACAGCGCGCGCAGCCCCGGCAGGAAACCCTGCGGCGGCACGATATACCCGCCCTCGCCCTGCATCGGCTCGATGATGATCGCGGCGACCTCGTCGGCGGGAATCACGGTGCTGAACAGCAGCTCGATATGGTCCAGCACCGCCTGGCCGCAGGTTTCGGGCGTGCTGCCCAGCGGCGGGCGAAAGGGGTTGGGGTAGGGCACGTGCGACACGTTCGGCAGCAGCGGGCCGAAGCCGCGCTTGTACTTCGTCTTGCTGCCCGTCAGCGTGATCGCGCCGTAGGTCCGCCCGTGAAAGCTGCCCAGCGTGGAGATGACGTGGCTGCGCCCGGTGTGGTTGCGCGCCAGCTTGACGGCGGCCTCGACCGCCTCGGCGCCGGAGTTCCCCAGAAAAACGCGCCACTTCTCGCCGGGCTTCTCGATGTGCCCCACCAGCCGCTCGGCGAGGCTGGTGGTGATCTCCTGCGGGTAGTCGGTCAGGCAGACGTGGGAGAACCTCGTGACCTGCTCCTGCACGGCCCTGACCACATGCGGGTGCGCGTGCCCGGTCGTGCTGACGGCGATCCCCGCGAAGAAGTCCAGCATGGTGTTGCCGTCCACGTCGGTGAGCCACACGCCCTCGCCGTGGTCGGGCACGAAGGGGTAGGGGCGCATGTAGGAGGTGGAGAGGTGTTGGGCGTCGCGCGCCATGATCTCGGCGGTCTTGGGGCCGGGGAGGGCGGTCTGGAGGAGGGGCTGGCGGGGCTGGGTGGCGGTGGTCATGGGGGCTCCTTCGGGGGGCAGCAAGGAGGCCGGAACGGACCCGGCCTCTGGATGGGAGTGGGGAAAAGCGGGCGCCGGCTCAGTCGCCGCTGACAGGCTGAGGTTCAGGCTCGGGCGGCTGCGGGACCTGCACCATGCCGTCGGGCGCCGTGTCGGTCACCGCGCCCGCGTGGCCCACACCGTGCGCGACCCATTTGTCCTCGCGGCTGTTCAGACGGTGCTTGGTCGCGCCGGGGCGGTTGCGGCTTTCCGAGAATTCCTTCGGCTCGATGGAGATGCGCTCGCCTTCCATCAACCCGTAGATGCCGCTCTGGCCGGGTTCCTTGCGCTGCCACTCCTCGGGCACCATCATGTCGGGGCCGGTGTAGTCGGTCGGCTCGGAGTAGGCGGCGATGTAGCCCTCGAAGTTGCGCAAGATCAGCTTGTCGGGCGAGTGCGAGAGCACGTAGTTGGGCGCGACCGGAATCTTGCCGCCGCCGCCGGGCGCGTCCACCACGTAGGTCGGGATGGAGTAGCCCGAGGTGTGCCCGCGCAGGCTCTCCATGATCTCCAGGCCCTTGCTGACGGTGGTCCGCAGGTGCCCGGCCCCGTGGACGAGGTCGCACTGGTAGATGTAGTAGGGCCGCACCCGGATCTTGACCAGTTCGCGCAGCAGCTTTTGCATGATCACCGGGTGGTCGTTCACGCCCCGGAGGAGCACGCTCTGGTTGCCCAGCGGCACCCCGGCGCGGGTGAGGCGGTCGCAGGCGTCGGCCACTTCCGGCGTGATCTCGCGCGGGTGGTTGACGTGGATGTTCATCCACAGGGGATGGTTCTCGGCCAGCACGTCGCACAGTTCCTGGGTCACGCGCATGGGCATGAAGACGGGCACGCGCGTGCCGATGCGGATGATCTCGATGTGCTCGATCTTGCGCAGCTCGGAAAGCAGGCGGCCCAGCACCTTCGGCGCCAGCGTCAGCGGATCGCCGCCCGAGAGCAGCACGTCGCGCACCTGGGGCGTGTTGCGCAGGTAGTTGAGCTGCGCCTCGTACTCGGCGGGGTTGAAGGTCTCGGAGGGGTCGCCCACGATGCGCGACCGCGTGCAGTAGCGGCAGTAGCTGGCGCACTGGGTGGTGACCAGCATCAGCACCCGGTCGGGGTAGCGGTGCACCAGGCCGGGCACGGGGCTGTGCTTGTCCTCGGCCAGCGAGTCTTCCATCATCGAGGTGAAGGTTTCCAGCTCGTGGTGGGTGGGGATGACCTGGCGCCGCACCGGGCAGGTGGGGTCTTCGGGGTCCATCAACGAGGCGAAATACGGGGTGATGTCCAGCCGGAAGATGCCCTCGGCGCTGGCCCCGGCCCGCTCGGAGGGCGTCAGGCGGATGACCTCTTCGAGTTCCTCGACCGAGTTGATGCGGTTCTTGAGCTGCCATTTCCAGTCGTACCACTGCTCGTCGGGCACGTCTTGCCATTTGGGCGCGCGGTGGTTGCGGGGCAGCATCTGCTGGGACCGGACGGTCGCCTGGGGGTGCAGGGGGGTGGAACTGGGCATGGGGCCTCCTGGGGGACAAAAAACGTGAGTGCGGTCGCCTTTATTGTCCCTGCCCGAAACCCCCATTGGAAGGCGCGCAGCACGGGCGCGGCCTCCCTCCCTGCCCACGCGAAGCTGGCAAACGCCACCCGTGACCTGGCAAACGTTAAGATGGACTTATGAAGCAGCACGGCGGCTCCCTCGATCCTCTCGACCACCGCATCCTCGAAGAACTCCAGACCGACTCGCGGCTCTCCATGCGCGAACTCGGCCGCCGGGTGGGCCTCTCGGCGCCCGCCGTGACCGAGCGGGTGCGGCGGTTGGAGGAGGGCGGCGTGATCCTGGGGTACGGGGTGCGGGTGGCGAGCAAGCCGCTGGGGCGCACCATCACCGCCTTTATCGGCGTGCAGGACTCGGGCCGCAACGACCCCACGCTGGTGCGCTGGGCCAAGAAACACGACGGCGTGCTGGAGTGCCACAGCGTGACCGGCGACAACTCCTGCATCCTGAAAGTCGCGGTGGCCGACGTGGGGGCGCTGGAAACCATGCTGGGCGACCTGATCGCGATGGGCTTTACCTGCGACACCAGCATCGTGCTGAGCACGCCACTGGAGGGCAAGCTGCTGCTGCCGCCGAGGTGAGGGCGGCGCACACGCTCCGGCCAGGGCGCGCTCCGGCTAGGCTCTGCCCCGGCGCTGCGTGTGCGCCCCGTACCTCTGGAGCAACGCCCAGGCCGCGCCGCTCGCCATGACCTCGCGGGCCTGCCCGACGCCCTCACGGATGCTTTCGACCTGCCCGGCGGTTCGCAGCGCCGCTCCCGCGTTGAGCGCCACGATGTCGCGCTGGGCGGGGGTGCCGCCGCCGGTGAGCAGCGCGCGGGTGATCTCCGCGTTCTCGGCGGGGGTGCCGCCCACGATGGCCTCGCGCGGGTGCAGCCCGACCCCCGTCTCCTCGGGGTGGAGGGTGCGGTCGATCACCTCGCCGTCGCGCAGGCCCGAAACCGTGTTGGGGCCGCAGACGGTGAACTCGTCCAGGCCGTTGCCGTAGACGACGGTGGCCCCCTTCGCCCCCAGCAGGCGCAGCACCTCGGCCAGCGTGCGCGTCAGGTCGGCGCGGAAGACCCCCACGACGAGGTGGGACGCCCCGGCGGGGTTGGAGAGCGGCCCCAGGATGTTGAAGACCGTGCGGGCGGCGAGGTCGGCGCGGATGGGCGCGGCGTGCCGCAGCGCGGGGTGGTAGTTGCGCGCGAACATGAAGCCGATGCCGAGGCGGTCGATCCCGTCGGCCACGACCTCGGGCGGCGCGTCGAGGTTGACGCCCAGGGCTTCGAGCACGTCGGCGCTTCCGGCGCGGCTGCTCGCGGCGCGGTTGCCGTGCTTGGCGACCGGCACGCCCGCCGCCGCGACCACGAAGGCGGTCGTGGTGGAGATGTTGAAGGTGTGCGCCCCGTCGCCCCCGGTGCCCACCACGTCGAGCAGCACGTCACGCGGCGCGACCTGGACCCGCACGGCGCTCTCGCGCATCGCCTGGGCAAAGCCCGCGATCTCCTCCGGCGTCTCGCCGCGCACCCGCAGGGCCGCCAGGGCCGCCGCCAGCCGCACGCCGCTGACGTTCCCCTCCATCACCTCGCGCATAAAGGCCGCCGCCTCGGACTGGCTCAATCGGTCGCCGTTCATCAGCCGGGCGTGCATCATGCCGGGACCTGCCCGGGCTGGCGCCCCGCCCGGTGTCCACGCACCAGCGTCAGGAAATTCTTCAACATCGTCAGGCCCTCCTCGGTGGCGACGCTCTCGGGGTGAAACTGCACCCCGAAGACCGGGTGGTCGCGGTGGCGCAGGGCCATCAGCACCTCCTCGCCGGGGTCGGAGGTCCAGGCGACAGGCACGAGTTCGGGCGGCAGGTCACGGACCACCAGGGAATGGTAGCGGGCCACCCTGACCTCCGGCTCCAGTCCGGCGAAGAGGCCCTCGCCGCCGTGGCGCACCGCGCTCGTCTTGCCGTGGACGGGCAGCAGGGCACGCTCCACCCGCGCTCCATACGCCTCGCCGATGCTCTGGTGGCCCAGGCAGACGCCGAGGGTGGGCAGGTGCGGCCCGAGTTCGCGGATGACCTGCACGCTGAGACCCGCCTCGCGCGGGGTGCAGGGACCGGGCGACACGACGAGGGCGTCGGGGTTGAGCTGCCGCACGTCGTCCAGCGTGAAGGCGTCGTTGCGCCAGACGGTGACCTCGCAACCCAGCTCCCCGAAGTACTGAACGAGGTTGTAGGTAAAAGAGTCGTAGTTGTCGATCAGGAGGATTCGGAGAGGGGACATCATGCCGTCACCGTCGCTTTCTCTTTTCGCAGGTAGATCAGGGTCACGCCGCCCTGAAGCTCGGAGCGGTCGCGGACGTAGCCCAGACGCTCATAGAGCCGGAGGTTCCGGGCGCTGCGTTCGCCCGTGAACAGTTCCAAGGTACGGACAGGCAAGGCGGCTTCGATGGCGTGGAGAAGGCGCGTGCCGTAACCCCGGCCCTGCTCGGAAGGGTCCACGATCAGGCGTCCAATCTGCCCAACTCCTGAAGCGTCCACAGCGCCGCGCACACAAGCGACCAAGCGACCATCCAGCGTGCCCTTCAAGAGGACCTGCCTTCCGGCATCCGCCCGCAATTCCGCCAGAGTTTGCGTCATGGCAGGCAAGACAGCTTCCGGGTACAGCGCCGCCTCAGCCGCGTAAGCACGGCGCTGCAAGTCCAGAATGGCCGGCAAATCTTGCGGGGCAGCAGGACCAACGTCCATCACAACCCCCCCGCCGCCAGCTCCGCCGCCCGCATCAGCGCCGCCGCCTTCTGCCGCGTCTCGCGTTCCTCGGCCTGGGGGTCGCTGTCGGCCACCACGCCCGCTCCGGCCTGGATATGGACCTTTCCGTTGGCAATGACCATCGTCCGCAGGGTCAGGGCCATGTCGAGGCTGCCGTCCAGGGCGATGTAGCCGAAGGCGCCGCCGTAGGGACCGCGCCGGACAGGTTCGAGTTCGTCGATAATCTCCATCGCGCGGATCTTGGGAGCACCCGAGACCGTGCCCATCGGCAGGACGGAGGCGAGGGCGTGCAGCGGCGTCTGCCCCTCTGCCAGCTCGCCCGTCACTGTGGAGACGATGTGCATGACGTGGCTGTAACGCTCGACCGAAAAGGCGCTCTCCACCCGCACGCTGCCGTAGCGGCTGACCCGCCCGAGGTCGTTGCGGCCCAGGTCCACCAGCATCAGGTGCTCGGCGCGTTCCTTCTCGTCCGCGAGAAGTTCGGCGGCCAGCTCCTCGTCTTCCCTCGGGCCAGCGCCCCGGCGGCGCGTTCCGGCGATGGGCCGGGTCACGACCGCGTGGCCGTCGCTGCGCAGCAGGCTCTCGGGGCTGGAGGCCACCAGCGTGACCTCGCCCAGCGCGAGGTAGCCCAGGTACGGGCTGGGGTTGACCCGCCGCAGCGCCCGGTACAGCGCGAAGGGATGCACCGTGAGGTCCGCGCTGAAGCGCTGCGAGGGCACGACCTGAAACGCGTCCCCGGCGCGGATGTACGCCAGCGCGCGCTGCACGGCAGCTTCGAACCCCTGCGGGGTGAAGTTGCTGGTGAACTCGGGCGCGGGGGCAGGCCCCTGGCCCGGCACCTCGGCGGGCAGGGGACCGCGCAGCCGCTCCGCCAGCCGCCCGGTGACCCCGTCCGCCTGCGCCGGCGTCTCGGCGGTCGCCACCGCGATCAACCGGTGCAGCAGGTGGTCGTAGATCACCAGGCCCTCCGGCGCGATAAAGAGCGCGTCGGGCAAGTCCAGCTCGTCGGGGTTGGCGTCCGGCAGGCGTTCGTAGGCGCGGATCAGGTCGTAGGCGGCGTACCCCACCGCGCCGCCGATCAGGGCGGGCAGCCCCTCCGGCAGCGTGACCGGGCGGGTGGTCGCCCCGTACAGCCGCGCCAGCGGATCGGCCCCGGGGCCGTCAAAGGCGCCGAAGGTGCCGCTGCTCGTCACCCGTCCGGCACGGAAGGCAAAGCGCCCCTGCTCGCCCACCCCGATAAAGGAGTAGCGGCCCAGCCGCTCGCCCGCCTCCACGCTTTCCAGCAGAAAGCTGACCGGGTGGTCCTGCGCGACCTTGAGGTAGGCGGTGACGGGCGTGTCGAGGTCGGCGTTCAGCTCGCGGACCGAGACGTGGAGGGTGGGTCGGACGGGAGGGGCATCGGGCTGGGTCATACGGCTCCTGGGCTGGGCAGCAAAGGGAGGCGCGCCCGGTGGAGGGAGTTCCACCTGGGCGCGTCCGGTCTGCTGGAGGGAATACGGCGCGTCAAACCCAGGCGAAACTGGGCCACCACCACGCACCGCAAAGGGTCATGCGGCGAGGATAGCGCGCGGGGGGCGAGGGTGCCAAGCGGGGCGGCGCTTTCCGGGGGACCCCCGGTGCCCCCGCTTCGCCCCCACCCTTACCCTGCCGGCTGGTTGGCCGCCGTCCACAGCAGCAGGCCGATCAGGAGCACGTCGAAGGCCCAGGCGGCGGGGCGCCTCAGGTCGGGGTTGTGCCGGGCGCGCAGGAACTGCACCACCAGCCGGGCGACCAGCAGCGCCACGATCAAAAAGGGGCTGGGCAGCGGCCCCCCCAGCAGCGGCAGCAGCAGCAAGACGGCGACTCCCGCCAGCAGCGCCAGGCTGAGGGCCGTCAGGGCGTCGGGGCGCGGGCGGCTCACCCCTGCTCCCCTGCCGGTTCCAGCACCAGCACGCTCAGCGGCGGCAGGTTCAGCCGCAAGGAATGGGTCTGGCCGTGCCAGCCCTCCTCCCGCGCGGTCAGGTCCGGCTGCTGGGTGCCGAAGCCGCCGAACTCGCCGTCGTCGGTGGACAGCAGCAGGCGGTACCCGCCGCCCTGGGGTACGCCGACCGGGTAGCCTTCCCGGTAGACCGGAGTCAGGTTGGCGACGACCACGCTCCAGGCCCCGCCCCCCTGGGCTGACGGGCGCGGGTCGCGGCGCAGGTAGGCGTAGACGCTGGCCTCGGCGTCGTCGGCGCTGAGCCACAGCAGCCCTTCGTCCAGGGTGTCCCCCACGTGCAGGTCGGGGCGCTCCCGGTACAGGGCGTTGAGCCGCCGCACCAGCGTCATGACCCCCCGGTGGTCGGGCACATCCGTCAGGTGCCAGGGCAGCGCCTCGTCGTGGTTCCACTCGGTGGGTTGGGCGAACTCCTGACCCATAAAGAGCAGCTTCTTGCCCGGCGTGGTCCACATCAGGGCCAGAAAGGCGCGGTACCCGGCGCGCTGGGCGTACCAGTCGCCCGGCATCTTCATCACCAGCGACTTCTTGAGGTGCACGACCTCGTCGTGGCTGATCGCCAGCATGAACTTCTCGCCGGTGCGGTACACGTTGAAGAAGGTCAGCTTGTGGTGGTCGTATTTGCGGTAGACCGGATCGCGCTCGAAGTAAAAGAGCGTGTCGTTCATCCAGCCCATCGCCCACTTGTAGTCGAAGCCCAGGCCAAAGGGCACCGGGGCCGTGACGCCGGGAAAGGCGGTGCTCTCCTCCGCGACCATGACGGCGCCGGGCGCCGCGTGGTGGACGACCTCGTTCAGCCGCTTCAAGAAGGCGATGGCCTCCAGGTTCTCGCGCCCGCCGTGAATATTGGGCACCCACTCGCTGCGCGAGAAGTCGAGGTAGAGCATGGACGCCACCGCGTCCACCCGCAGCCCGTCGATGTGGAAGTCCTGAAGCCACTTGAGCGCCGAGCCGATCAGGAACATCACGACCTCGTTGCGCCCGTAGTCGAAGATGTAGGTGTTCCAGTCGAAGTGAAACCCCTTGCGGGGGTCCGAATACTCGTACAGCGGCGCGCCGTCGAAGTGCGCGAGGCCCGAGTCGTCGGTCGGGAAGTGCCCCGGCACCCAGTCGAGATACACGCCGATGCCGCGCACGTGTAGGTGGTTGACGAGGTACGCGAAGTCGTCGGGGCTGCCCAGGCGGCTGGTCGGCGCGTAGTAGCCGGTGACCTGGTAACCCCAGGAGCCGTCGAAGGGATGCTCCATCACGCCCAGCAGCTCGACGTGGGTGTAGCCCAGCTCGGCCACGTGGTCGGCCAGCCGGTGCGCCAGCTCGCGGTAATTCAGAAACCAGCCGTGCTCGTCCCGCGCCCAGGAACCGACGTGGACCTCGTACACGCTGACCGGGCGGTCGAAGCCGGGGCCGCGCGCCGCCATCCAGGCCTGGTCGGTCCACGTGAAAGCCTGCTGCCAGACGATGCTGGCGGTGTTCGGACGGACTTCCGCGAAGGTGCCGTGGGGGTCGGTCTTGTCCACCGTCCGCCCGTCCGCGCCCGTCACCCGGAACTTGTAACGCTGGCCGTGGCGGGCCGAGGGCACGAAGGCGCCCCAGAAGCCGAAGTCCAGGGGCTGGAGGGGGTTGTCGAAGCCGTTCCAGCCGTTGAAATCGCCCACCACACTGACGTGCTGGGCATTCGGCGCCCACACCGCGAAGCGCACGCCCTCCACGCCCCCCTCGGTGACCGGATGCGCGCCCAGCAGGTGGTCGGGCCGCACCAGGTCGGCGGTGACCAGCTTCTGGAGATGCTCGTGGTCGAGCGGCAGGGGCAGACCGGGCGCAGGGAAGCTCATGGGGGCGAGTCTAGCGGGTGGCGCCCGGCCCCCGGCGCTCCTCAGGCTGCCCCGCCCTCCAGCACGTACCGCCGGAAGCGCGTCAGGATCGCCAGCCCCACCGCCCCGCTCTTTTCGGGGTGAAACTGCGCGGCGTGCAGGTTGGCCTGGCTCAGCGCCGACCAGAAGGGCACGCCGTATTCGGTCAGGGCGCCCGCGTCCACCTCCACATCGAGCGGCACATAGTAGGAGTGCACGAAGTAGGCGTAGGCCGGGCAGGCGAGGTCCCGCAGCAGCGGCGAGTCGCCCACCTTGTCCAGGCTGTTCCAGCCCATCTGGGGCACCTTCTGCCCGGGGGCGACCTCGAAGCGGCGCACGGTGCCGGGAATCAAGCCCAGGCCGGGGGTGCCGGGAGCTTCCTCCGACCCCGAGAGCAGCATCTGCATCCCCACGCAGATGCCCAGCAGCGGCACCCCGCCCTGCGCCGCGTCCATCACCGGGCCGTGGAAGCCGTGGCGGTCGAAGGCCTCCATGACCTGCCGGAAGTGGCCCTGGCCGGGCACGACGAGCGCGGGCGCGTGCGGCACGTCGGCGGGGTCGCCCGAGACGCGCACGGTCATTCCGGCGCGTTCCAGGGCACGGGCGGCGGAGCGGACATTGCCCGCGCCGTAGTCGAGGAGAAGGACTTCGCTCTTGACGGTCATCGCCCCCTAGCGTACTTCTCGATCAGGGCGGCGGTATTCCCGGTAGGTTTCAGAGTCTCGCCCGTCCAGACGAAGGTGAGGTCGCGGCGGCCTCCGCCCACCGACTGACGTTCAGGGCTATCCGGTCGGCATAGCTCAGGCCCGCCCTGGTAGATGTCGAGCGTCGCCAGCACCGTCAGGTCCGGTACGCGGTCGGCGTTGCGGTCACGGTCTTTCCACGAAAAGGGCTGGTAGTCCCAGCGGCCCGCGCACTGCTCGGAGTTGGGGTCCACGTAGGAGAGGTAAGGAAACAGCGCCACCGTCTCTACTTTCACTTTGCCTCCCGTCCACGACGCGATTTTGATTGCGGAGCCGAACGGTTCTCCCCTGGCGTTTGCGCTCAGGCACACGGCAGCCTGCGTTCCGCCGGGACGGGGATAGCTGAGGCACTGAAAAGGAAGGAGACCCGGCACGAGGCTCACCGCCTGCCACTGTCCCCGCAGTTGCCGGAGCAGGACCGTTTCACCAGAGCAGGAGAAGGATTCGGTACAGAAGGTCGCCAGCAGCTCCTTTTGATTCGGCGCACTGAACGAGCCGGGATGGACGACAGACAGCACTCCCCCCCATTTGGGACTCAGGATCGCCTCACTGGGACGGCCTTCATACACCTGCTGCTCGCACCCCTTCAAGCGCCCCAGGTCGGTTTTCGTGTGGCACACGGCGCGGATCACGGCGTCCACCTCAGCGGCGCGGGGCACCCGGCTTTCGCTGGGGCCGGACACCGCTCCGGCAGAGGTCAGCGTCAGGAGGCCCAGCAATGTCAGCACTTTGTTCACCCCGGCAGTCTCTCTGCGTGTCGCTAACGGGCCGTGAGAGCCGAACCTCACAGCACCCCCTTCGTGCTCGCCAGCTCCTCCGACGTGACCCGCACAGCGTCCCGCAGCGCCCGCGCCAGGGCCTTCACGACCGCCTCGATGACGTGGTGTGCCTCGCGGCCCGCCAGCAGGCGGACATGCAGGGTGACGCCCGCGTGGTTGCAAAACCCCCGCAGGAACTCGCGCAGGTGGTAGTGGGTCATGCCGCCCGCTGTGCCCCACACGTCGAGCCGCTCCGGCTCGAAGGCGAGATGCGCCCGGCCCGAGAGGTCCACGACCACGTGCGCCAGCGTCTCGTCCATGGGCACGAAGGCTGAGCCGTAGCGCTCGGTGCCCCGGCGGTCCCCCAGCGCCTGCGAGAGCGCCTGCCCCAGCGTGATGCCGGTGTCCTCGATGAGGTGGTGGGCTTCGACGTGCAGGTCGCCGGTCGCCTGCACGGTCAAGCCGACCCGCGAATGCCGGGCCAGCGCGTCGAGCATGTGGTCGAAAAAGGGGTGCCCGGTCGCGGGCGGGTCGTAGGCGGCATCGTCGAGGTTCAGCGTGACGGTGATGTCGGTCTCGCCCGTCGTGCGGGTGACGGTGGCGGTGCGGGGAGAGGGGGCGGGACTCATGGCCTGCATGGTATGGCCCCGGCGGGGGAGGGACGGTGGGGCTGTCCGGACCGGGGCGGGGAGGGGGGAGGCCGCTCCCGGCAGGTGGGGCGGGCGCAGACGGCCCGGCGCTCAGCCTCTCGGAATCTCCACGTCGAACAGCGCCCGCACGAATTCCTGGCTGTCGAAGGGCTGGAGGTCGTCCGCGCTCTCGCCGACCCCGATAAACTTGATGGGCACGCCCAGCTCGCGCACGATGGGGACCAGGATGCCGCCCTTGGCCGTGCCGTCGAGCTTGGTGACGATCACGCCGGAGAGCGGCGTGGCCTCGTGGAACTTCTTGGCCTGCGCCAGACCATTTTGCCCGGTCACGGCGTCGAGCACCAGCCACACGTCGGCGGGTTCACCGGGGTCGGCCTTGTCGATCACCCGGCGGACCTTTTTCAGCTCCTCCATCAGGTTGTGCTTGGTGTGCAGCCGCCCGGCGGTGTCCACGAGCAGCAGGTCGGTGCCGCGCGCCGCCCGCGCCGAGGCGGCGTCAAAGGCCACGGCGGCGGGGTCGCCGCCCTCGGGTCCCTGCACGACCGGCACGCCCAACCTCTCGCCCCAGACCCCCAGCTGCGCGCCCGCCGCCGCGCGGAAGGTGTCCCCGGCGGCGAACATCACGCTCTTGCCCCGGCCCATGTAGTATTGGCCCAGTTTGGCGATGGTGGTCGTCTTGCCCACCCCGTTGACCCCGATCACCATGACGACGTGCCCGCGCGGGTCCACCACCGTCCGGCGGGCGTCGGGCGTGAAGCCCAGTTTGCGAAACTGCGCCCGGCGCAGGTCGGGTTCGAGTTGCAAGGTCAGCGCCTCCATCAGCGCGTCTTGCAGGTTGGTGTGGTCGCTGGCGCGCACGTCGGCCAGGATCTCCTCGGTCGCCGCGCGGCCCACGTCGGCGGCGATCAGGGCGTATTCGAGGTCCTCGATGGAATCCAGGCGGTTTGTCAGCACGTCGCGCAGGTCGCTGCCGAGGTTCCCGGCGGTGTCATTGATCTGCTTGCGGGTCTTGCTCAGCCCGTCCCGCAGGCGTTCTAGCCAACTCATGGGTTCTCCCGGAAGTTCTGGGCCTGCGCCCAGAGCTTTCGCGACCGAAGGGACTTGCAAAGCTGCGGAGCAGAGAAGGAGGAGGCACGGATTTCGCGGGGTGAAGGACGTTCCGGCGCTCTCCCGGAACGTACGGAACGGAGCGGAAGCCGTGTCATGGGTTCACCATAGCGCGGGGGCGGCCTGCACGAGCCTGCCGCCGTCTGCTTTCAGTCTCGGGCCGCCGCCTCCCGCAGGAGCTGGAGCTTGAGGGCGCTCAGGCGGCCCTTGCTGAGCACGCCCTTGAGGAGGACCCTGTCCCCCCCTTCCGGCTGGAGCAGCGCCAGCACGGGCACATCGTCGCCGTGCCGCGCGCACAAGGCGGGGTCGCCGTCCACGTCCACCGGCTGGTAGCGGTACTCCAGCGCCTGCAAGTGGGCCTCGGCCTGCTCGCAAAGGTGGCAGCCCGCGCGGGTGTAGAGGGTGAGGGGCGGGAGAGCGGGCACCGGCTCAGGCCTCCACCGGGCCAGCTTGCACCGGGGCAGGGGCAGCGTCCACCGCGACCGGGCGGGGCAGCAGGGTCAGCGCCTGCACGGGAGCGTACATGTCGCGTGAGGCGAGCAGGTCCCCGGCGGCGCTGTAGGTTCGCAGCACCTGCCCGCCCTGCCGCACGGCGTAGAGCTGGCCTTCGGGGCCGACCTGAAGCAGCCACGGGGCGTCTGCCGGCTCTCCGACCAGCGTTTCCAGGGCGAAGGTGGTGCTGGCCGGGCTGCTCTGCTGACCGCTGGCGTGCGGGTCCGGGGGAGCGAGGCGGCGGACCTTGTGGGCCACCCCGTCCACGATGTAGACGGCCCCGGCGGCGTCCACCGCCAGCCCTTCCAGCTCGCGCAGGGCGTCGCTGCCCCGGTCGAGGCGAAAGGCGTAGCGGCCCAGGTACTCGCCCAGGCGCGAGAAGCGCTGGACCTCGCGGCTGCCGGTGTCCAGCACGCAGATCTCGCCCTGCGGCGTGGCGACCACCGTGCGCGGGGCCTCGAACCGCCCCGGTCCCGGCCCGCGCCCCCCGAAGGAAAAGAGGTGCTGGCCCGCTGATTGGCCCGCCGCGCCGTACACCACGACCTGAAGCGCCTCGGCGTCGAGGACGTACAGGCGGCCCTCCGCGTAGGCGAGGCTGACCGGCGAGAGCAGTTCGCCCGCGCCCAGGCCGTAGGCGCCGAAGGCGTCCAGCTCGCGGCCCTGGGGCGAGAAGCGGCGAATCAGGGCGCCCGCCGCCCCGTGGCGGAACTCCAGCAGCGCGGCGTAGAGGTGGCCTTCCGGGTCGGCCGCCAGCGCCCGGGGGGTGCCCGGCAGGCCCTCGCGGCCCGCCGACGCCAGGTCGCGCAGGCTGAGGCGCAGCTTGCCCGAGAGGTCGAGCAGCCGCAGGGTGCCGCGCTTTTCCTGCACGCTGAGGGCCAGCGCGAGGGGATCGCTGAAGACCTCGTCACGCAGCACCCCGGCGTCGAGGCGGGCGATCACCTCGTCCAGGCCAGGGCGCGCGGCGGGGTCTTTTTCGATCATGTGCAAGATCAGGTCGCCCAGCTTGCCCGGCACCTCCAGCCGCACCTCCTTGGGGGGCTTGGGGGTCTCGAACACCTGCTGATGGACGACCGCCTCGTAGCTGCCCTTGAAGGCGGTCTGGCCGGTCACGAGTTCGTAGGCCAGCAGCCCCAGCGAGTACACGTCGCTGCGGGCGTCCACCCGGCCGCCCTTGGCCTGCTCGGGCGCCATGTAGATGGGGGTGCCGACCCGCGCCCCCGTCATGGTGAGGCGGCTGAGGACCTTGCCCACCGCGATGCCGAAGTCCATCAGCTTGACGCCGCCCTCGCGCAGCTGCCCGTTCACGAAAGCGCCCTTGAGGACCATCACGTTGGCGGGCTTGATGTCGCGGTGAACCACGTTCTGGAGATGAATGTGGCGCAGGGCGTCGGCCAGCGCCCGCAGAATCTGCACCGCCTCCTCAAAGGCCAGGGGACGGCGCTCCAGCAGGGTTTCGAGGCTCTCGCCGTCGAGAAACTCCATCGCGATGTAGTGCTCGGGGTCTTCCATGCGGAAGTCGTAGACCCGCACGATGCCGGGGTGGTTGAAGCGGCGCAGCACCTCGGCCTCACGGTAAAAACGCTTGGCGAACTTGGCGTCCGCGAGGTACCTCTCCTGCGGCACCTTGAGGGCCACCGTCCGCCCGTCTGAGCGCCGCCGCGCGCGGTACACGCTGCCCATGCCGCCGATGCCGATGCGGCCCAGCACCTCGTAGTCCTGAAAGGACAGGTCCGGGTGCGTGACGCTCGCTGCGGGCGGGGGCGGCGCGGCCGTGCGCTGCATCCGCACCGGCCGCCGGCTGGCCGCCCCCCGGCCCAGCACGAAGGGCGCCCCGCCCAGCAGCACCCCGGCGGCCACCAGCACCCCCTGCGCGCGGCGGGGGTCGCCGCTTTGCACGGCCAGCACCGCCAGCCCCACGGCCAGCGCCACCGCGAGCGCCGTCACGGCCACGCTGAGCAGCCGCTCGCCTGCCCGCACGCTCAGCAGCAGGCCCACCACGAACAGCGCCCCCAGCAGCAGCAGGTTGGGCAGTCCGGCCAGCAGGCCGCTCACGGCAGCCGCCCCCCCGGCGCGGGGGCGAAAGCGGGGGCGGCGGCGGTAGGGCAGCGGGGCATCGGCTCTTCTAGTTATAGCGAGTTGCTGGGGAGACCTGTGGCCGGGGGGCGGGTGGTGGGGCGGCCTGCTGACCGGGTTGCCCTGGGGGCACACGCCCCCTCCCCCCCCCGGCCCCCCCAGTCGCCTGGCCCCGGCCCCCCCGGTCCGGCCGCCGCCGCAGCGCGCGCCCCCTCCCTATACTGGCCGGGTGACCTCCCTGACCTCCTGGGCGGACCTGGTGGACCTGTACGAGTACCGGGTGGCGGACGTGCTGGCGGGCCGCAGGCCGCGCGGAGGCCGCCGGGCGCTGAGCGACCTGCACGAGGCGCTGCGCACCGCGCCGCTGACCCCCGCGCTGACCCGCCGCCTGCGTCAGGCTGACCGCCAGTACCGCGCCCATCAGCAGAGCGCCGGACCGGGGCCGGAGAGAGAGGCCGCTTCCGGCCCCAGTCCGGCCGGGTGGGCCGGGGCCGCGCCCGGCGACCCGGCCGAGGCCCAGGCCTGGACCGAGTTGCGCTGGCTGGGCTGGCAGGCCGGGCTGCGGGCGCGGCTGGCCGAGCTGGGGAGCACCCTTCAGGCCGAGCCGGATACCCTCAGCCTGCGGGTGCTGTACGCGGCGCTGGAGACGGCCGACCGCGAGGCCCGGGGCCAGGCGGCGGGTCTGGCGGTGCCTGGGGCCGGGGACCCGCTTGCGGCGCTGCACCGCCCGGAGGTGCTCGCGGGGCTGCTGAGCGCGCTGGGCGAGCTGCTGGGCACGCCGCAGGGACCGGCCCGGCTGCGCGCGGCGCTGGCCCGCGTGCAGGAGACGCCCTTTCCGCGCCACCCGGACGCGGACGTGCTCGCGGCCCGGATTCAGGCCGCCCAGCGCGAGCCGATTTCCCTGCAAGCGCGCGAGGCGCTGATCCAGGCGCTGCGTGCCCCCTACCCGCCCGAGCGCGACCCCCGCGAGCGCCCCGCCATCCGCGAGGCGGCCCGGCGCCTGAGCCAGCGCCTCGACGCGCTGCTGGAGGGCGCGCCGGCGGGGGCCGGGGAGACGGGGCCGGGAGGGGCGGGGCCGCTCAGGTTCCGGCAGGTTCCCGCCCGCAGCATCCTCTACGCGGCCACGTCCGCCGCGCTGGAGACGCCTGGCGACGCGGCGAGCGAGCTGGTGATCCACCTGCCCGGCGGGCGCGAGGCCCGCTGGCGCGGCCTGACGCTGCGCTGGCAACCCATCGGGGCCAACTGGCAGCTTCAGGTGGGCGGCGAACTGACCCTGCTGCGCCCCGGCCGGCCCGCCGCCGAACGGGTCCAGACGGTGCAGACGCCGGGCGCGCGCCTGCTGCTCGCGGTCAGCGGGGCCTACCTGCGCCTTCAGGTGCTGGACCCTCCCAGCGGCCCCCCGCAGGAGCCGCAGGAGGGCGCCGCCGGGGCCGTGCAGGCCCCCGCCGCCCCGGCTCCGGCCCCCAGCGACCCCCTGGAACAGCTCGCGGCGCGGGCGCGGGTGGTCGCGGCGCTGCTCGACCCCGCCGATCACCACGCCCCCCTGCGTCTGGCCCGCGCCGCCGCGCGGCAACTGCGTGGGGGAGCACTGGACCCCGCCGCCTTTGGCCCCGCGAGCGCCGAGCGCTACGCCGCCGCGCCTCCCGACCTGCTGCTGGCCCTGGCGCGCAAGGGGGCGGGCGCCCTGCTGGCCCACGCGGCCCGCCTCGCTCCGGAAGCGCTGGACGGTGCCCTGGAGGCGGGCGCCGCCGCCCTGGCCCTTCCCCCCGCCCGCGCCCGGACCCTGCAAGCCCGGCTGCGCGCGGCCCTGGTGCCCCCTCCCCTGGCGCCCCCTTCCCCACCCGGGGCGCCGCCGACCTCCCCGGCCGAGCTGGCCCTTGGCGGCCCCTTCCTGCGCTTCGGGCTGGGCGGGCGGCCCGTCACGCTGCGCGCGGCGGGCTGCGAGGTGACGCTGCGGCTGGACGAAGAAGGCCGCGCCCTCGTCTCGCTGCCGGGGCAGGCGGAGGCCGTGCTGGACGACCTGCTGGTGCTGCCCCTCCTGCCCGGCGCCGACCTGCTGCTCGTTCGCCAGGGCCGCGAGGTCGCCGCCGCGCTGGAAGCGGCCCGGCTGCCCTGAACGGGGGCGCCCCGGCCCTCAGATGGGCGAGCCGCCCGCGCCCAGCCGCTCCTCGACCTCTCCGAGCGCCTCGCTGGTGGGGTCGGCGGCGCTCACGGCGGCGAGCAGCACCGTCAGGGCCGCCACCGCCGCGTGCAGGGGCAGGGTGCCGAGGTCGGTCAGGGACAGCAGGGCACTGACCCCCACGCCCCCCAGCAGCGCCAGCAGGCTGCGGTTCAGCAACGGGCGGTGCGAGAGGCGCAGGGCGTTGGCCCGCAGCAGCGCCAGCGCGAGCAGGGCGGTGGCCAGCGACCAGACCACCAGTTGCAGGTTGACGGCGTCGCGGGCGTTTTCCGTGTCGGCGATGCCGTGGCCCATGCCGACCGCCAGCATCACGATCCCCAGCGTCAGGGGAATATGGCTGTAGAGCCACAGCAAAAAAGACCCGATGCGGCCCCTGCGGTGCGCCTCCAGCACGGGCAGGGCGCGCGCCTGATCGAAATACAGCCGCCACAGCCCCAGCGCGGTGACCAGCGCCAGCAGCGAGGGCGCGAGGTCGGCGGGCGTGAGGGGCCGCTGGCGCCCACCCGCCACCAGCTCGGTCACGACGCCCCCCAGCGCGATAATCTGAAGCAGGCCCACCCGCTCGGGCAGATGCTCCTGATGCGGCAGCGCCTGGCCGTGGCGGTCACGCAGCAGCAGCGGCGTCAGCAGGTCCACCCCCAGCGCCACCCCCCAGGCGAGCAGCTGCGCGGTCCCGCCCAGAAAGGCGCTCCCCAGCCAGATCAGGGCGGCCAGGCCGTATCCGGTCATCAGGGGCCGGGCAAAGGCGGCCACCTCGGGATCGCGGCGAATCATCAGGGCGTGCATCCCGATCAAAACCGCCCGGTTGGCGGCAAAGGCCAGCGCGAAGACCGGGCCATTTTCCGCGAGTTCGCCGCGCTCGGAGAGGGCCAGCACTGCCACCGTCAGCAGCTGCGCGAGGCTGCCCCAGCGGTAGACCCGGTCCTGGTTGCCGTGCCGGGCCGCGAAGGTGGTGTTCCCGGCCCAGGCCCACCACACCGCGCCGAACATCACCAGAAAATTGACGAGGTTGATCCCGCTCGGCGCGTCGCCCAGCCGCTTGGCGAGCTGATCGAAGGCCACCACGAAGGTGAGGTCGAAAAACAGCTCCAGCCAGGTGACCTTCTGCTCCTCGGGGCTGCCGGGCGCCGCCTGGCGGTCGTCGCCAGTGCCGCTTTGCGAGGTGCCGTCTTGCAGGGCGACGCTGGACGGCTCGCCGTGACTCATCGCAGGCGGCCCAGGCCCTTGCGAATCAGGGCGTCGGTGCTCTGGGCGGGGTCGGCGGCCAGCAACTCGGCCACCACGCCGCGCACCTGCCCCTCACGGAAGCCCAGCGCCATCAGGGCGTCCACGGCGTCGCGGCCTGCCGTGCCCGTGACCGGGGCGGCCTTGCCCCCCTCTCCCGGCGCGGCGGCGGCCAGATGCTCGGGCACCTTGTTCTGGAGTTCGAGGACCAGCCGCTCGGCGGTTTTCTTGCCCACGCCCGACACGCTGGAGAGCAGCCGCACGTCTCCCGTGAGCAAACCCTGCGCCACCGCCGAGGGCGGCATGGCCGAGAGCAGCGCGAGGCCCAGCTTCGGCCCCACCCCGCTGACCCCCGTCAGCAGGTCGAAGAGGCGCAGGCTGTCCGCGTCCGTGAACCCGAACAGCAGCTGGGCGTCCTCGCGGATCACGTGGCGGATGTTGAGTTCGGCCGGGGTCCCCACCGCCAGTTTGCCCAGCGTCGAGGCCGGGCAAAAGACCTCGTAGCCCACGCCCCCGGCGACGATCACGGCGCTCACGTCGCGCACCTCGCGCACGACGCCGCTCAGGTAGGCAATCACCGGGCCTCCGGAAACAGCCGCCTGCGCGCACGGACCCCTCCCGACCGGACGAGATGACGGGTTCGGCGGGGTGGAGAACTGTTCGGCGCTTTCCCGAAAAATGCGAAACGCGGCTGAATCCCTATCACGCGCCTGATTCTAGGGGGCAGACCGGGGCCGGAAGGGGTGAAAGATGACGGCCCGCCCGCTACACTGGCCGCATGACCATCACCCCCGCCGTGATGATGCGAATGCCCCCGCGCGCCTGACGAGGTTGGGGAGGGGCGGGGTGCGGCGAGCCGGGCGCCCCGCCCCTTCCCCTTGTCCAGGCGCGGCCTTTTTGCCGGGAAACCTGTCCACCTTTTTACAGGTCAACCTGTTTTCCGTATCTTGGAGCGGTTGCCCAGGCTGACCGGGCGAGGAGAAGCGGCACATGACGAGACAGCCCGAGCGAGAGTTCTACATCACCACCGCCATCGACTACGCCAACGGCGTGCCGCACATCGGGCACGTGTACGAAAAGATCCTGACCGACGCCCTGGCCCGCTACCACCGCCTCGCCGGGTACGCGGTGACCTTCCTGACCGGCACCGACGAGCACGGCGAGAAGATCGCCAAGGCCGCCGCCGCAAGCGGGCAGACGCCGCAGGCGTTTGTGGACGACCTCTCGGCGCGGGCCTTCCGGGGGCTGTGGGACCGGCTGGAGATCAGCTACGACGACTTTATCCGCACGACCGAGCCGAGGCACAAAGCCTACGTGCAGGAGATCTTGCAGCGGGTCTACGACGCGGGCGACATCTACTTCGCGGAGTACGAGGGCCTGTACTCGGTGGGCGCCGAGCGGTACGTCACCGACAAAGAACTGGTGGAAGGCGGTGACGGGGTGCGCCGCTTTCCCGGTGACAAGGACCCGCCCGAGCAGCGGCGCGAGGCCAACTACTTTTTCCGCATGGAGAAGTATCAGGCGTGGCTGCGCCAGCACATCGAGCAGAATCCCGACTTCATCGGCCCCGCCGGGTACCGCAACGAGGTGCTGGAGATGCTGCGCGAACCGGTCGGGGACCTCTCCATCAGCCGCCCGAAGTCGCGGGTGGGCTGGGGGATCGAGCTGCCCTGGGACCCGGAGCACGTGACCTACGTGTGGTTCGACGCGCTGCTGAACTACGTCTCCGGGCCGGTCAGTCTGGGGATGGGCGAGGCAGCCATCGGAACGGCGTGGCACGTGATCGGCAAGGACATCCTCAAGCCGCACGCGGTGTTCTGGCCGACCATGCTGCGGGCGGCGGGGCTGCCCGTGTACCGCAAGCTGGTGGTCCACAGCCACATCCTGGCCGAAGACGGGCGCAAGATGGGCAAGAGCCTGGGCAACGCCCTGGACCCCGAGGCGCTGGTGCGCGCGTACCCGGTGGACGCGATTCGCTACACCCTGCTGCGCGAGGCCTCGCTGGGCGCCGACAGCCCCTACGGCGAGGGGATTCTGGTGTCGCGGCTGAACAGCGACCTCGCCAACGACCTGGGCAACCTGCTGTCGCGCACGGTCAGCATGATCCAGAAGTACCGGGGCGGGGTCATTCCGCAGGCCCACGAACCCGGCGAGCGCGAGCACCTGCTGGAGGCGGCGGCGCTGGCCCTGCCCGGCGAGGTGCTGCGGCTGGCCCGGGACCTCAAGGTCAACATGGCGATCGAGGAGGCGATGAACTTCGTCCGCAGCCTCAACCGCTACATCGCGGAAAGTGCCCCGTGGACGCTGGCAAAGGCCGAGGAGACCCAGGGGCGCCTCGACACCGTGCTGTACACCGCCGCCGAGGGGCTGCGGGTGGCGAGCGTGGCCCTGGAGGCCGTGATTCCCGGCAAGGCCCGCGAGCTGCGCCACCAGCTCGGCCTGGGGGACCAGCGCTACCCGCTGACCGCCGCCTGGGGCCTGACCCCCGCCGGAACGCCGGTCGTGGGCGGCCCGGTGCTGTTTCCCAAACCCGAGGTGCCCGCCAGCGCCGAGACCCCCGCCCCCCGCCCCGCGAAGAACGGAAAGAAGGAGAAAAAAGCCGTGACCCAGACCCCAGCAGCGCAGGCCCCTGCCCCGGAGGCGCAGACCCCCGAACTTCAGGTCGCCGCACCGACCCCCGCCGCCCCGCCCAGCGACACCGCCGCGCCCATGCAGGACCTGATCTCCATCGACGACTTCGCGCGCATCGACCTGCGGGTGGCGGAGGTCGTGGCGGCCGAGGCGGTGCCCAAGGCCGACAAGCTGCTCAAGCTGACCGTGAAAATGGGCGGCGAGACCCGCACGGTCGTCAGCGGCATCCGCCAGTGGTTCGCGCCGGAAGACCTGGTGGGCCGCCGGGTGGTGCTGGTCGCCAACCTCAAGCCCGCGAGGCTGCGCGGCATCGAGAGCCAGGGCATGATCCTGGCCGCCGAGGACGAGCACGGCAACCTCGATCTGGTGGGGACCGGGCTGGAGCTGCCCAGCGGGACGAAGGTGCGGTAAGGGGGACGGGGGAAGCGGCGCGCGGTGAGGACAGGGCCTCTCCCGCGCGCCGCTTCCCTCCCCCGCTACACTGCCCCCATGCCGTTTGTGATCGTGTCGGGCCTGTCGGGCAGTGGGAAAAGCACCGCGCTCAGAACGCTGGAGGACGCGGGCTTTTTCATCACCGACAACCTGCCGCCCGAGCTGTGGGGGGCGATGCACGATCTGGCGGTGGCGCGCGGGCTGGAGCGGGTGGCGGTGAGCACCGACGCGCGCACCCGCTTTTTTCTGGACGCGCTGGAGGACAGCTACGTGCGGCTCTCGCGGCGCCGCGAGGACCTGCGGGTGCTGTTTCTGGAGGCGGCCTCCGAGGTGCTGCTGCGGCGCTACAACCTCACCCGGCGCGAGCACCCGCTGGGCGAGACGCTGATGCTGGATTTCGCCCGCGAACGCGAACTGCTCTCGCCGCTGCGGGCGATTGCCGACACGGTGATCGACACGACCGGCTTCACGGCGGCCGAGCTGTCGGCGCGGGTGCTGCGGACCTTCCGGCTGGAGCAGGACTTCACCCTGCGGCTGCTGAGTTTCGGGTTCAAGCACGCGCCGCCCCGGGACGCCGACCTGGTGATCGACGTGCGCTCGCTGCCCAACCCCCACTACGTGCCCGAGTTAAGGCCCCGCACCGGGCTGGAGCGCGAGGTGGCGCAGTACGTCTTTCAGGACGCCGCCTCGGAGGCGTTTTACGGCGAGGTGCGCGACTTCGTGCGGATCGCCGCCGAGCGGGCGCGGGCGGCGGGGCGGCACGGGTACACGGTGGCGGTGGGCTGCACCGGCGGGCAGCACCGTTCGGTGGCGGTCGCCGCGCGGCTGGCGGGCGACCTGCTGGACCTCGGCGCGCAGGTGGCCGACCACCGCGACATGCGCCCCGGCGGTGAGGAATGAGTGACCCGACCGGTCTGCAAGGCCCCGGTCCGGGCGGGGGCCAGGGCAGCAGCGGGGGCCGCGCCGCGCGCGAGCAGGCCCGGCGCGCCCGCATGTGGCTCTCGCCGGGGCTGGGGGTCAAGCGCTGGCTGCTGCTGTTCGCGGTCTGCACGCTGCTGGGGGCAGTCGGCTTCCTGCATTTCACCTGGACCGGGCCGCTGCACTTCACGGCCACGCGCTGGATCCTGTGGCTCAACGCCCTGACCAAACCCGAGGTGCTGCCGCTGTGGGTGGCGGGCATCTCGGTCATGGCGCTCGCGCTGGGGGGCGCGCTGCTGAGCATCGCCATGCTCAACCGCTCGATGTTGCGCTCGACCGGCACGGCCCCCGAGCAGGCGCTGGACGTGATCTACTCGCACCGGACCCTCTCGCGCGGCGCCCGGATCGTGGCGGTCGGCGGCGGCACCGGGCTGTCGAACCTGCTCAGCGGCCTCAAGGCGCACTCGGGCAACCTCACGGCCATCGTGGCGGTGTCGGACGACGGCGGATCGAGCGGGCGGCTGCGCGAGGCGCTCGACATGATCGCGCCCGGCGACCTGACCGACTGCTACGCGGCGCTCTCGGACAGCCCCGTCCTGGCGCGGCTGCTGCTGCACCGCTTCGGGCGTGGCGAGGGGCTGGAAGGCCACACCTTCGGCAATCTGCTGCTCGCCACCCTCAGCGAGGAACAGGGCGGGCTTCAGGGAGCCATGCGCGACGTGCACGAGGTGTTGCGGGTGCGCGGGCAGGTCTTTCCGGCCACGACCACGCCGACCACGCTGGTCGCCCGGCTGTCCGACGGCCGGGAGGTGCGCGGCGAGAGCGGCCTGGCCGCGCAGATGGGGGGCGCGCGCGTGCAGAGCGTGCGGCTGGAACCTGCCCACCTCCCGGCCCTGCCCGCCGTGCTGGAGGCCATCGACGGCGCCGAGCTGATCGTGCTGGGGCCGGGCAGCCTCTTTACCTCAATCATTCCCGCGCTGCTGGTGCCCGACGTGGCGCGGGCGATCCGCGACTCGGCAGCGCCCGTCGTGTACGTCGCCAGCCTGATGACCGAACCCGGCGAGACGACCGGACTGGGCCTGGAAGACCACGTCCGCGCCATCACCGCCCACCTGGGCCGCACGCCCGACTGGGTCCTGATGAACAGCACGCCGGTGCCGGAGGACGTGCGCGCCCGTTACGCCGCCGAGGGCGCGCAGGTCCTCGACCTGGTCGGGGCGGGCGGCGACCTGCAAGGCCGCATCCGCTCCGCGCCCCTCCTGCACCCCGAAGACGAGCAGGCCCGGCACGACCCCGCCGCACTGGCGCAGGCGCTGGTCACGCTGACGCCGCGCAGCCGCCTGGGCCTGTGAGACCCACCCGCCGGGCGCGTGAGCCGCTATGCTGGCGCGCGTGCTGACGCTCCTGACTGCCGCGCTGCTGTCGCTGGCCGATCCTGCCGGGGACGCGCGCGGGGACGGCGGCTACCTGCTGCCGACCCGCCCGGCCCTGAGCGCGGACGCCCTGGACCTCCGCAGTTTCGAGGCCGCGCCGCAGGGGGCCGGCATGCGCTTCACGGTGGGGCTGGGCCGCGTCGAGAATCCCTGGCAATCGCCGCTGGGCTTCTCGGCGGGCGTGACCGACATCTTCGTGGGGGGCGGCCTGGGCGGCGAGCGCAGACTGGACGACCTGCGGCTGACCACGGCGCGCGGCGGCTGGCAGTACCACCTGCGCGTGACCGGCTTCGGCAGCACGCTGAGCCGGGCGCCGCAGGGCGAGCAGGAGGCCGCCCGGCTGGCCGCGCCGTCCGTGCGGGTGGAGGGCACCCGCCTGGTCATCGACGCGGCGGTGCCGCCCGGCCGGTACGCCTACTGGGTGACCAGCAGCGTGTACTCGCCGCTGACGCCCGACGGGGTGCTGCGCCCGGTGACCACCCCGGGCCAGGCCGTGCTTCAGGCGGGCCGCGCGGGGGCGCCCGTCCCGGTCGACGTGCTGCTGCCCTCGGGCGACCCGGCTCCCTTTACCCAGGGCACGCTGGCCCCGGTCGGCCAGACCCGCGACACGCGCACGCTGCTCCTGGCCGGGCTGGGCGGGCTGGGCCTGCTGCTGGTCGCCTTCGCGACCCTGGCGCAGCGGCGGCGCGGCCCGTGAAGCCCCGGCGCCCCGCACCTTTGCGCCCGGCCCTGCCCGCACCGCTGCTGATCGTGCTCGCCGCCGTGCTGTGGGGCCTGCTGGGGATTCTGGGCAAGAACGCGCAGGGGGCCGGAGTCGGGCCGCTGGAGGTCGCCTTCTGGCGGGCGGTGCTGGCCGGGGGGCTGTTCGCCCTGCACGCGGCCGTGACTCGCGCCGCGCTGCCCCGGGGGCGCGACCTGCTGGTCACGGCGGCCTTCGGGGTGGTGGGCGTCAGCGTGTTTTACGGCACCTATCAGCTCGCGGTGCGGGCGGGAGGAGCCAGCCTCGCCAGCGTGCTGCTGTACACCGCCCCCGCCTTCGTGGCGCTGCTGGGCTGGGGCCTGCTGCGCGAGCGGCTGGGCGCGCGGGAGGGTCTGGCGGTGGCCGGAACCCTGCTGGGCATCGCCCTGATCAGCCTGGGCGGGGGCCGGGGCGTGACGGTCACGGGAGCAGCGCTGGCGTGGGGGCTGAGCGCCGGATTCACCTACAGCCTGTATTACCTGTACGGCAAGGCCTATTTCACCCGCTACAGCCCCACCGCCCTGTTCGCGGTCGCGCTGCCGGTCGGGGCGCTGGGGCTGCTGCCTTTCGTGGAGTTCAGCACCAAGACGCCCGCCGCCTGGGGCAGCCTGGCGGGCATCGCGGTGCTGAGCACCTATTTCGCCTACCTGGCCTACAGCGCGGGACTCAGGCACCTGCCCGCCACCCGCGCCAGCGTGATCGCGAGCCTGGAGCCGGTCGTGGCCGCCGCCCTGGCCGCGCTGATCTTCGGAGAGCGCCTGTCCGCCCTGGCCCTGCTGGGCGCCGCGCTGGTGATCGGGGCGGCGCTGCTGCTCAGCGTGGGTGGGGAAAAGCGGACACAGACAGCGCCCGCCGCGCCGTGAACCATCAGCGTTGCGGCACAGGCCGGGAGAAGGTCAGGCCGTCCCATTCGGCCACCAGTACGTCCCGGCCCCAGCGCCGGTAGGTCCTGGCGGGCACTCTCTGGTCATCCACGAAGAAGGTCAGGCGCCCGTCCGAGTCGTCCAAAGTGGAGCAGTCAAAAGGCGAGGGGTGTTCTGGAAATGCGCGCTCGCCCACCGGGCAGAACCATTCCTCCCGCACCTCGTACACCTGTCCGTTCTTGTGAGTCCAGCGGCCCTGAAGTTCGTCCACACCGAGTCTGACGGGCGACGCGAAACGTGGCAGCTCACGCGGCGGCCCCGCCCACAGCAGGCCCCCGGCGATCCACAGCGCCAGATAAAGGCCCTGTGACCCCACCAGGGCCAGGCCCCCCCGCCTCGCCGTTCCCCCGCCGCACGCGGACAAACACGGCCAGACCCCAGCAGCGCCCCGGCCACGGCCCCCGCTGTGGAGAGGGACGACCCGGCGAAGGCCCAGACCGTGAACCCCACGCACAGGAGGGCCACCCCGCCGAGCAAAAGGCCGCGCCTCACCGCTCCGGCACCGCGAGCGCCCGCAGCGGCACGCCGCCTGTCAAAAAGGCGCGCACGGTCCCGGCCTCAGCGCCCTTCCAGCGTGAAATCCCACTCGAAGGAGCGGCCCCAGGGCAGCGAGGCGTCCTCCAGGCGGTAGGTCAGGCCCACCCGCAGCGGAAAGAAGTCCCGGGCCAGTTCCAGCAGCCGGGCCTGCCCGGCGGGCGTGTTCAGCTCGGCCTCGGGAATGGCCCGGCGGAGGGCGGCGCGGACCTCGGCGCTGTAGATCACGTCGTTGGCGTATTCGCGGGCCAGCAGGGCATCTTGCCGCAGCGGATCGGCCCCCTCCAGCGTGAGCCGGGCGTGGGCCAGCGCCGTGCCGAGGTTGTTCCCCGGCGTGCCCCAGGCCGCGAGCGAACGGAGGTTGGCGTGCTGCCGCAGCGTGGCGAGGTCGCGCCACAGCCGCGCGTTGCCCAGGTTGACCTGCGCCACGTCCGCGACCGCGACCGGCCCGCCCCGCACGAGGCCGCTGATCCGCACGGCCGCTTGCCGGGGATCGCCGCCGTTGTACACATACAGGGTCAGGTCCGCCGGGCCGGACTCCACCACCCGGAAGCTGCCCGCCCGCGCGTGGTTCACGGCGCTCTGAAGCAGCGGGATGCCCTCGTAGCGGATAACCTGCGTGGCCCTGGCCGGGTCGCTGTACTCCACCCGCACGGTCTTCTCGGCTGGGGCCAGCGCCCGCGCGACCAGCAGGCTCAGCACCTCGTCGGCGCCGGGGTAGACGCGCACGTTGGCCGGGGCCTCCTGCGCCAGCGCCGCGCCCTCCGCCGGAGCGGGGCTGCCAGGTAGGGCGTCGTCCCAGGTGACGTGCAGCTCGCGGAAAACTCCCTCACGCGCCCAGCCCAGCAGCTCGCGCACCACCGCCAGATTGCGCGCCCGGTTCACGGCGTCCGGCTCGCGGGGCAGGGTGATGAAGGCGTACACCGGCTGCCCGGTTCGCCCCGCCCAGGTCCGCAGCGGCGCGAGCCGGGCCAGCGCCTCGGCCGCACTCAGCGGGCTGGTGCGCGACTGCACCAACCCCCCGTAAGCGAAGGTGTCGAGCGCGGCCACCAGCGGCCGGTCGGTGGGCTGCGCGTCCAGCCAGGCGGTCAGGGCCGCCGGATCGGCGCCGCGCGTGGCGTTGCCCAGCAGTTCGGCGGGGGGCACCGACACGCCGTCGCCGCGCAGTCCGGCGATCAGGGCGGGCAGGACGCGGGTAGCCGGGCGGGAGTCGAGGGGAATCAGGGTCTGGGCGCCCGCGTGGGCGGCAAGCAGCAGGGGGGCCAGCAGGAAAGCGGGGCGGAGCATGGCGGCAGGGTAAAGCGGGGCGGTGAGAGAGGTGGATGAAACGGCGGTCTGGGCTGTCCGCGTCCCCTCTACCCCCACTCGCGGCCTCGCCACTGGTTGCCCTTCCCCTCTCAGCTCAAGCGTTGGCCTCCTTGTTCGCTCTTCAAACCCGGGTCAGCAGAACAGCCCTGGCCCATCCCTCCAGCGTCACCCTCCAGGCAGCAGAGCCGTTCGGGCCGTGGGCCAGTGACCTTCCAACGTGACCGGAAGATGGCGTCGAGGCCGGAACTGTTACAGGCCAGGCCCACCCGCAACCGCCCGGAACAACTCTTGCCGAGCGTAGTGGAAAGCTCCCCTGCCCCTCTGCTCCGCAGCTTCGCAAGTCTGGGGCGAGGGGCTGGGGGTGGGGGCAGACCGAATCAAGATGCCCAGACCCAAGCCTCCCCCCTCCCCACCCCCACCCGCAATCGCAGCCCTTCCCGCCGTCCTCCCCCACCCGGCGGCGTAGCTTGGAGGGCGTGAACACCTCAGACCTCTGGACCCTGGCCTGGCGCGGCCTGACCCGCCGCCCGATGCGGACGCTGCTCACGGCCCTGGGCATCACGGTGGCCGTGGCGAGCATGGTGGTCTTCTTGTCGCTGGGCGAGGGCATCCGCAAGGTCTTCACCTCCGAACTCGGCGGCATCGGCCCCGACGTGCAGGTCAGCCTGACCCCGCTTTCGCAGGGCATCGCGCTGCACCCGAACCTGCCCCAGGAGACGGTCGAGGCCCTGCGGCAGCTCGCGCCTGAGCTGGGCGTGCAGAGCGTGACGCCGGTGATCACGGCGGTGCGCGGCGGCCTGGACGTGACCCAGAGTTCGGTGCTGTACGGGGTCCCGGCCGCAGGCGGCATGACCGACATCTTTCCCAAGGCGCGGGTCAGCCAGGGCCGCGCCCTCACCGCAGAAGACGAGGACCGGCCGGTGGCCGTGGTCGGAGCCAAGGCAGCCGAGAACCTCAACCTGGGCCTGGGCAGCACGCTCAACCTCAACCGCCGCAACCGCGCCGAGGTGGTGGGCGTCCTTGCGCCGGAATCGGGCTTGGTCGACTCGCTGATCTTTCTGCCGCTGGGCATCTTGCAAAAGACCGAAGGGGCCGAGGGCCGCGTCTCGACGGTGGCGCTCGACCTCGCCGATCCCCGCGACGCGCGGGCGGTGGCCGACACGATCACGGCGCGGCTGGACGTGGAGGCGCAAACGCAGTCGGACTTTGCCTCCTTCGTGGGGCGGGCGCTGCGCATCAGCGACGCGGTGCGGTTCGGCATCAGCCTGATCGCCCTGATCGTAGGCGGGCTAGCGGTGGCGAACACGGTGATGATGGGCGTGTTCGAGCGCACCCGCGAGTTCGGCACCCTGCGGGCCATCGGGGCGCGCCCCGGCTTCGTGCGCGGGCTGGTGCTGACCGAGTCGCTGCTGCTGTCGCTGGTGGGCGGGGTGGGCGGGGTGCTGCTGGGGCTGGTGGGCATCTGGGCCGTGAACCTCTATACCCAGGACCTTGCGGGAATCGACGCGGCGGCCCTGACCCCCCGGCTCACCCTGCTGGCACTGGGCATCAGCCTGCTGCTGGGGCTGCTCTCGGGGCTGCTTCCGGCCCGCAGCGCCAGCCGCCTGAGCATCGTCTCGGCGCTGGGGAGGGTGTGATGACGGCAGCGTCTACCCCCCTGCTGCACGCTGAACAGCTCTCGCGGGTCTACCCCAGCGGCGAGGGCAGCGTGACCGCGCTGGCCCCCTTGACCCACAGTTTCGCGCCGGGCATCACGGCAGTGGTCGGTCCCTCGGGCAGCGGCAAAAGCACCCTGCTCAACCTACTGGCGGGCTTCGACACCCCCACGACAGGCCGGGTGGTGGTCGGCGGCACCGACCTGCACGCGCTCTCGGAAGCGCAGCGGGCCGACTTTCGGCTGGCCACCTACGGCTTCGTGTTTCAGAACCACAACCTGGTGACGATCCTGACCGCGCTGGAAAACGTCGAGTTTCCGCTCACGCTGGCCGGAATGCCCCGGCGCGAGCGGCGCGACCGGGCGCGGGCGCTGCTGGCTCAGGTGGGGCTGGAAAACCGCGCCTCGCACCTGCCGTCGCAGCTCTCGGGCGGCGAGGCGCAGCGGGTGGCGCTGGCCCGCGCGCTGGCCCACGACCCGCGCGTGCTGCTGGCCGACGAGCCGACCGGCAACCTCGACTCGCGGACCGGCGAGCGGGTGCTGGCGCTGCTCACTGGCCCCGCGCGGGGGGACCGCACGGTGGTCCTGATCACCCACGACCGCGACGTGGCGGCGCTGGCCGACCGCACGCTGCGGGTCCGCGACGGCGAGGTCACGCTGGACCGTCCGGAAGGCGTCCTGGTCACCGGCGGCGGGCGCCGGAACCCTGCTGAGTAGGCCGGGCGCCCGCGTCAGGGGTAGGAGGAGAGAGACCCGGTCGCCTCTCTCCCCTGCCAGGCCCACCGCCGCTACTCCCCCTGGATGCTTGCCCGCGCGTCCCGCAGCCAGAGCGTGCGCCCGGCCCCGTCGCGCAGGCTGACGACCACCTGCACGCCCTCGCCGGGGCGCAGGCCGCGCGCCTCGCCGCTGCCGCTGGCCTGCCAGCAGGGCCGCGCGCCGCAGCGCCGGGCCACGGCGGGCGTCAGGGGCGCCGTCCAGACGCCGTCTCCGGTGACCACGTACACGCCGGTCAGCGCCAGCGGGGGCAGCGGCGGGCGGCTGGCCTGGACCCGTACGCGCACCCGGAACGTCTCGCCGCCCAGCACCGGGACCGCCTCCACCTTCAGGCGGCGGGCGCTGACTTGCAGGGCAGTGGGCGCGGCCAGCAGGTCTCCGGTGCTGGGCGCCGGAGGCGACGAGAGCGTGCCGCACGCGCCCAGCAGGGCGGCAGCCAACGGCCAAAGCCACGCACGTCTCACGGCTTCAGGGTACCGGAAAAGCGGCCTGCGGGGGGCGACCGGACCGACAATCCCCCCGCAGGGCCGCTACCATACGCACGATGCAGGCACGCGCGCAGGCCCTGATCTCCGAGTCCGCCCTCAGCAGCAATCTCAGCCTCCTGGCGCGGCGCTCGGGCGCCCGGCTGCTGCTGCCGGTCAAGGCGAATGCCTACGGGCACGGGCTGGCCGAGGTGGCGCGCGCGGCGGCCCGGCATCCCGACCTGTGGGGCTTCGCGGTGGCGGTGCCGCAGGAGGCCGCCGCGCTGGCCGCGCTGGACCTGGGCCGCCCGGTCCTGCTGCTGACCCCGCCCACCCCGCAAGAAGTCGGGCCGCTGGCCGACCTGGGGGTGCGCCTGCCAGTCGCCTCGCTGGCCGAGGCCGGGGCGCTGCCCGCCCACGCCCGCGCCCACCTGAAGGTGGACACCGGCATGAACCGTCTGGGCGCCCGGCCCGAGGACGCAGTGCCCATCGGCCTGCGCCTGGCCGAGCGGGGGCTGCTGGAGGGGGTCTACACCCATTTCGCCAGCGCCGACGAACCCGACCTGACCTTTGCCCGCCAGCAGCTCGCGCGCTTCCGCGAGGTGCTCGCCGCGCTGCCCCCGGTGCTGGCCCACGCCGCGAACGGCGGCGGCATCCTGAGTTTCGGGGCGCTGACGGGCCTGGGTCTCGCGCGGCCCGGTCTGGCCTCCTACGGCTTCGCGCCCGCCCACCTGCGCGCCGGGTCGGGCCTCAGGCCGGTGATGACCCTGCGCGCCCGCGTCACCCACGTTCACACCGCCTACCCCGGCGAGAGCGTCAGCTACGGCGGGCTGTGGCGCGCCACAAGTGAGACGGCGGTCGCCACCGTCGGCCTCGGCTACGCGGACGGCTACCCGCGGGGCGCGACCGGGCAGGCCGAGGTGCTGGTCGGGGGCGAGCGCCGCCCGGTGCTGGGGCGCATCTGCATGGACCAGCTGATGGTGGACGTGACTGGCCTGGGGGTCAGGGTGGGCGACTGGGCCGAGGTCTGGGGCCGGGGCGAGATCAGCGTCAGCGACGTGGCCGCCTGGGGGGGCACGGTGGAATACGAGGTCCTGACCGGCGTGGGTCCCCGGGTCGAGCGGCGGCTGGAAGACTGAGGCCAGGGCCGACGGGGCGCAGGCCGCAGGCCGGAGAAGCCCCGGGCGACCGTCAGACTGGGCCTGAAAGGCGAGCCGAACCGCTGGCAGCCGGGCGGCGCGGGGGCAGCCGCCGCTACCGCGCTGGGTGCGCCCGGTCTGCGCTCAGCACGCCTATCGCTGCGCCGCGCGCCGCCTCCACGTCCGCGTAGCCGCCGACGAAGAGGGCCACCCGCAGTTCCGCCAGGAAGGTCGTCAGCCAGGCTTCCACCGCGTCCGCGCTTTCCAGCGCGGGTTCCAGCAGCGGCCGCGCGACCGCCACGGCCTGCGCGCCCAGGGCCAGGGCGCGGGCAGCGTCCAGCCCGGTGCGGATGCCCCCCGAGGCGATCAGCGGCACGCCCGGCACGGCGCGGCGGGCGTCCAGCAGTGCCTGGGCGGTAGGCACGCCGATCTCACACAGGTCGGGCGAGCGGACCGTTCCGTGGCGCACCAGCTGTTCGACCCGCGCCCAGCTTGTTCCCCCCGCCCCCGCCACGTCGAAGGCCGCAAAGCCCGCGCCGCGCACCGAGCGCAGGGTCGCCGCGTCCAGCCCGTGCCCGACTTCCTTGAGAACCACCGGAAAGGGCAGCCCGGGCACCAGCTCAATCAGCCGCTCCCGCAGGCCCGCCCAGCGCGTATCGCCGCCCGCCTGTAAGGCCTCCTGAAGCGGGTTGACGTGGATGGCCAGGGCATCGGCGCCGACCTCACGCACGGCCCGCTCGGCGTGCCCCGCCCCGTAACCCAGGCCGAACTGCGCCGCGCCCAGGTTGCCCACCAGCAGGATGTCGGGAGCCGCGTCACGCACCTGAAAACTCGCCCCCGCCCCCGGGCGCTCCAGCATCACCCGCTGCGAGCCGAGCATCATCCCCAGGCCCAGGCGCTGTGCGGCGGCCGCGAGGTTGCGGTTGATGACAGCGGCCCGCTCGGCCCCGCCGGTCATCGCGCCGATCAGCAGCGGCGCGGCTAGGCGGCGGCCCAGAAAGAGGCTGCCCAGGTCCACCGCGTCCAGATCGAGGTCCGGCAGCGCCCGGTACGGCCAGGGCACCCGCTCCAGCCCGGTGCGGACCCCCGCGTACTGGCTCTGCGGCAGCAAGCAGGCCTCCAGATGCCGCAGCTTGCGCGCCTCGATGCCGCCGGGAGGGACTTCGGTCACGCGCCCAGCCTACGCCCCGGCGCCCGCCGCCGACCGTGGGCGTCCCTACCCCCACCTCTCCTTCCTCCTTCCCCCCCTCCCGCGTTCCGCCGCCCTTGACAGATTTTTGAACCCGCGCTACTATTCCTGAGCGCCGGAAGAACCGAGAGGTTGAACAAGGCCGCAAGCAGCAACGCAGGGTAGAGCAGTCTGGTAGCTCGTCGGGCTCATAACCCGGAGGTCGCAGGTTCAAATCCTGTCCCTGCAACCAAAAAGAAAGGTCCCCACCTCCGGGTGGGGACCTTTCTTGCCGTTGGAGCGGCGCGGCAGCAGGTCAGGCCCGCGCCGGGCGCCGGGTCCCTCCACCCTCCTCTTTCCCCGCCTGCGACCCACCCAACGCCCCGGCCTCACCTCATCCGGTCGCGGACCTCCTGCAAGGTGTCCTCGAAGGCGTCCTGAAATTCGTCTTCCAGCACGCGGTCACGAATCAGTTCGTCTTGCAGGGTGGTGGTCTGCTCGCGCGCCCAGCGCACCCGGGCCTGGCGGGCGCTGCTCACGTTCCCCTTTCCGGCGATGAACCGCGCGGCGTGGCGCAGGGCCTCGGCGGGGTCCTCGGTGGGGGCGACCACGCCGAGGTTTCTCAGGCCCCCGCGGTCGTTGACGAGCGAGCAGGTGACCTCGATGCGCATGCCCCGCCGGGTCAGGAACACCTGATCGACCCGCCACATGCTGGTGGCGCGAATGGGTTCGGGGGCTGGGCGGGCCACTCCAGAACGGGGCAGGCGGCGGCGAGCCACGTCAGGGGGCTTCCTGTGGCTGCGGCCCCTCGGGCACGGGCGGGGTCCACTCACGGGGGGCTTCCAGACCCAGCAGCACCCGGCCCACGCCCTCAGCCAGCGCTTCGAGTTCGAGTTCGCCCGGCACCACGATCACCGGGGCGATCCAGCTCAGGCGGCGCTCGATGCGGTCCACCAGCGCGTCCCAGCGGGCGATCCCGCCGGTAATCGCCAGCGCGTCGGGCCGGGCGGGGAGTGCGCCGCACTGCTCCCCGATGGCCTTGCACGCCTGATGCACCAGCGCCGCCGCCGCCGCCAGCACGGCGGGGTCCTCGGCCTCGCGGGCCTCGATCTCGCGCAGGTTGGCGCTGCCGGTCAGGGCCAGCACGCCGCTGCCCGAGGCCAGGCGCCGCAGCAGCGACGCGGGGTCCTCCTCGCCCGCCAGTCGCAGCAGGGCCGAGGCGGGCAGCGGCCCGGCCTGTAAGGCACCCAGGGGACCGCCGTCGGGACCGGTGCCGCTGGTGTCCACCGCGCGGCCCCGGTCAAAGGCCGTCACGCTGGTCGTCGCCCCCAGGTGGGCCACGACCACCCGCGCGTCCTGAAAGCGCTGGCCGACCTCGTAGGCGGCGCGCCGGGCCACCGCGCGGGCATTGAGCGCGTGAAAGCGGGCCTCGCGCTTGACCCCCCGCACGCCGGTCTCGCGCGCCTCGGGCAGCAATTCGTTGACGCTTTGCGGATCGACCACGTAGGCGGGCACCCCGCGCGCCCGCGCCACGCCCAGCGCCAGCATGCTCCCCAGCCCGTCGCGGCCCTCCGCCGCCGCGTAGGCGGCCAGCTCGGGCGTCACCCGGTAGGTCCCGGCCGCCACCCGTCCCAGCCAGCCGCCGCGCGCGGCCAGCGCGTCGGGCGCGGGCCAGTCGGCGGTGACGTCCAACACGGCACGGGTCAGGGCCGCCAGGTCCCGCTCGCCCGGCGGCCCCAGCAACGGCACCTCGGCGCGGGTCAGCTCGAGGCGCAGCTGGCCGGGCAACGCCGGGTTCTCGCTGGGCTGGATGAAGGCGCAGGCGAGCTTCACGCTGCTGGAACCGGGATTGACCACGTGCGCGATCATGAACACCACAGCGTAGCAGATGGCGCGCCCGGGCCGCCTCCTGTCATGAGAAAAAGGTGAGGGAAGCGCTCCCCCACCCTGGCGCGTGGCCTGGACACGCCTGCGCTGGGCACGGTGCCCAGACTACGCGCCCGGCCGACGCTCAGCTCGGTTCGATCAGGCCGTAGTTGCCGTCGCGGCGGCGGTAGACCACGCCGCAGCCGCCGGTATCCATGTTCTTGAAGACGTAGAAGTCGTGGCCCAGGGCTTCCATCTGCACGACGGCGTCCTCGGGACTCATCGGGCGCAGGTCGAAGCGCTTCTGGCGCACGATCTCGGGCTGGAACTCGGTGACGTCGTCTTCCAGACCCGCGCCCGCAGTTTCCTCGACTTCAGCCAGATCCGGCTGGGGCGAGGGGGCCACCTCCGCGCGCTGCTTCATGTAACGGGTCTTGAACTTGCGCAGCTGACGCTCCAGCACGTCGGAGGCCCGATCGATGGCGGCGTACATGTCGGCGTGGTGTTCCTCGGCGCGGATAATGCCGTGCGGCACGTTGAGCTGCACCTCGACGCGGTTGCGGCGTCCGGCGTCACGCACCTCGCGGACGGTCAGGGTCACGCGCGCGTCGGTGATCTGGTCGCTGAAGCGGTCCAGGCGCGTGAGCTTTTCCTCCACGTAATCGCGCATCGCATCGGTGACGTCCACGTTCCGGCCTGACAGCTTGTAGATATGCACGGCTTTCACCCTTTCCTTGTCCCCGGAGGAGTGATGGGTCCGGGAGTCCACTCTAGGGCGGCCGCCTACCCGAAGTCAGGCGAATGGACCACAGCAGACCTTCACCCGGCGCGGTATGGTGGGGGAGTCAGCCTTACGGCCTGCCGGGCACGGAACACGCCAGGAAAACGCCCACCCGCGACAGGGGTGGACGAAATACAGGTTCGGAGAAAGAGGCCCGGGGTCTCTCAGCGCCGCTCGCGCACCCGGACCGGCACAGGCACCGGCTGGGGCTGCGGCGCACCCTTCAGCGCCTCGCGCAACCAGTCGATGAATTCACGCAGGCCCTTCATGGCCGCAGTGTAGAGGCCGGGGGCCGGGGCAGATGCACCCCCGCTTACGTTGAGGCCGAACTGAACGTTTGCTCTAGGCAGTGCTCCGTGGGGTCACGGAGGGAGAGAAGCCCAGCGGCCCCTCCCCTTCCGGGGTCCCCTGCCCGGGCCAGGGACTCAGGCTCCGAAGCGGCGCAGCACGTCGCGGCTGATCACCAGGCGCTGCACCTCGTCGGTGCCCTCCCCGATGCGGGTGAGGCGGTTGTCGCGCCAGTAGCGCTCGACCGGGTACTCCTTGATGTAGCCGTAGCCCCCCAGCATCTGAATCGCCTCGTCGCAAGCCTCGACGCCCACCGTCGTGGCGAACAGCTTGGCGCGGGCGACAGGCACGGTGAAGGTCATCCCCGCGTCCTTGAGGTCGGCGGCCTTGCGGATCAGCAGGCGGGCCGCTTCCAGCTTGGTGTCCATGTCGGCCAGCCGGAAGGCGATGTCCTGGTTGTGCGAGATCGGCTTGCCGAACTGTTCGCGCCCGGCGGTGTAGCGGGCGGCGTACTCGTAGGCAGCGCGGCCCAGCCCCAGCCCCATCGCGGCGATGCCCACGCGCCCGCCGTCGAGCACCTTCATCACGTCCTTGAAGGCGTTGCCGCGCTCACCCAGCAGGGCGTCAGCGGGCAGATGGATGTCCTCGAAGATGAGTTGCGCCGTGTCGCTGCTCCTGAGGCCCAGCTTGTCCTCCTTGCGCCCGATGGAAAAGCCCTGCACCTCGTCGCGGTTAAAGACGAAGGCGGAGATGCCGTCGTTCTTGCCCTTGCCGGGGCGCGGCGCGTCGGTGCGGGCCAGAATCACGTAGGTGCCGCCCACGCTGCCCTGGGTGATGAAGTTCTTGGACCCGTTGAGAATCCACGAGCCGTCGGGCTGCTCCTTGGCGTTGGACACCATGCCGCCGCTGTCGGAGCCGCTGCCGGGTTCGGTGAGGCCCCAGGCCCCCAGCTTTTTCGCGGCGGCGAGGTCAGGCAGGAACTTCTGCTTCTGCGCCTCGGTCCCGCCGATCAGGATGTGCCCCTGGCACAGCGAGTTGTGCGAGGCGACGGTCAGGCAGAGAGAACCGTCCACCGCCGCGATCTCCTCAATGATCATGGCGAAGGTGGCGGTGTCGAGGCCCGAGCCACCGTATTCCTCGGGCGTCTGGGCGCCCATGATGCCCATCTCGCCGAGTTCGCGCACGATCTCGAACGGAAATTCGCCCGTCTGGTCGCGCTCGGCGGCGCCGGGTTCCACGCGAGTCTTTAGAAAGCTCTTGAGGGCCGAGACGATGGTGCGCTGGTCGTCGTTGAGGGGCGCGGTGTTGGGGTTGGCGGGACGGTCAAGGGTGCTGGTCATGGTTGAAACCTCCGGGAGAGGGACGAGGGCTTTTCTGCTCCTCCCCCTTGACTCGCAGAGCTGCTTGCAGAGGGGGGAGGCTGGGACTCGTAGAGCTGCGGAGCAGAGGGGGTGGTCACGCCCTCCGGCGCGGCTTGGTTGGGTGGCAGGGCGTCTTGCTGACGTTAGAGATGGTCACACGCCCCCCCTCCCCAGCCCTCCCCCACGGGTGGGGAGGGAGAAACACATCTACACCTGGAACACGCCCACTTTGAACTCTTCCTGCACCGGATTCTGGGCGCAGGCTTCCAGAGCGCGGATCAATCGGTCACGGGTGTCATTCGGCGGGATGATCTCGTCCACCCACAGGCGGGCGGCGGCGTAGCGGGGGTCAAGTTCGGTGTCGTACTTGGCCTTCACCTCGTCGTAGAGGCGCTGTAACTCCTCGTCGTCGGGTTCGTGGCCGCTGCGCTTGAGGGCCGCGAGCTGGATGTCGAGCAGCGTCTTGGCCGCCGCGTTGCCGCTCATCACGGCGTATTTGGCGCTGGGCCACGCGAAGAGGAAGCGGGGTGCATACGCCTTGCCGTTCATCGCGTAGTTCCCGGCCCCGAAGGACCCGCCCGTGATGATGGTGATCTTGGGGACGACGGAGTTGGACACGGCGTTCACCAGCTTCGCCCCCCGGCGGATGATGCCCTCCTGCTCGGAGTCACGGCCCACCATGAAGCCGGTTACGTCCGAGAGGAACACCAGCGGCACGCCCGCCTGGTTCGCGTCCAGAATGAAGCGGGCCGCCTTGTCCGCCGAGTCGCCGTAGATCACGCCGCCCACCTCAATGCGGGTGCGCAGGCCGGGTTCGCCGCCCGACTTGAGCTTCTTCTTGATCACCGTGCGCTGGTTGGCGACGAAGCCGACCGGGAAGCCGCACACCCGCGCGAAGCCGCACACCAGTGTCTCGCCGTACTCCGGCTTGAACTCATGGAACTCGCCGCCGTCCACAATGGACGTGATCAGGTCGCGCACGTCGTAGGTCTTGGAGCCGTCGAAGCCCACGAGGTCGGTGAGGTCGCGCTCCGGGGCGGGCACGGTTTCCTTGCGGCGGCGGGCGAAGGGGGCGGGGTCACCCTGCGCGTACAGGTCAGCCAGGGCGCGAATGCGGGCGAGCGCCGCGTCGTCGTCAGGTTCCTTGTAATCCACCGTTCCGGCGATGCTCGCGTGCATGTCGGCCCCGCCGAGTTCCTCGGAGTCCACGACCTGTCCGATGGCCGCTTTCACCAACGCGGGTCCGGCGAGGTAGAGGCCCGACCCCTCGGTCATGATCAGCGTGTCGCACATGACCGGTAGGTACGCACCCCCTGCCACGCAGTTGCCCATGATCGCGGCGATCTGCGGAATCCCTTTGGCGCTCATCCGGGCATTGAGGTAAAAAACCCGCCCGAAGTCGTCCTGATCGGGGAAAATCTCGTCTTGCATGGGCAGATACACGCCTGCCGAGTCAACGAGGTAGACGACGGGGAGATGATTCTCGAAGGCGATGGTCTGCGCCCGAATCACCTTTTTGGCGGTGATCGGGAAGAACGCGCCCGCCTTCACGGTGGCGTCGTTGGCGATGATCATCCAGGGACGGCCCTGAATGGTGCCGATGCCGGTCACGGTGCCCCCGCTGGGGCAGCCGCCGACCTCCTCGTACATGCCGTACCCGGCGAAGGTCATCAGTTCGTCAAAGGGGGTGCCCCCGTCCACCAAGCGGGCGATGCGTTCGCGGGCGGTCAGGCGATTTTTGTCGTGCTGGCGCTGCTGGGCCTTGGAACCGCCGCCCGCGCGGACCTGCTGCTGGTCGGCGGTGAGGCGGGCGAGGGCCTCGGCCCAGGCTCCCTGCGGGGTGGACGGCTGCGCCGCGGCGCGGGTGTCTGGCTGGGTCATCTGTGGGACAAGTCTAACAAACGGTCGTTAGGGGGAGGCGAAGAAGAGGGGACGACCCGGCGCGTCTTAAGTGGGGTCGCTGCCCTCTGGACGCCGCCCCAGCGCCCACAGCGCGGCGCCCGACAGCACCATGCCAGCTGCGGAGGCGATCAGCGGAACCGCCAGGTTCCCCGCAGACAGGGGCGAGTTGGGCGAGTACCCGAAGACCAGCGCCGCCAGCACCCCGAAAAAGCAGGCGATCAGCCCCACGGCGGCCAGCACTGATAGCAGCCCGCGCACCCAGTGGCCCATATTCACACTCTAGGGCCAGGGTCACCAGGGGACCCGGCGACGGTGCCGGGCGCGGGGCTTGATGAACAGCCGTTAAGTTCGCCTGGGCGCAAGCTTCAAGATCGGTCAACCGGTCTTCAAGCAATCCCGATCCACCGGGGCAGCGGCGCCCGGCAGAATCGGACGACCATGTGCCCTCCGCCCCCCTCCGCGCCGCGAAAAGCAGGTTCCCTCAGGCCGTCGGGCGGGGGCGAGCCATGACGGCCCTGCGGCCCAGCGCCCTCGATTTTGCCCGGCTGCTGCAAACCCGGCAGGAGTTGGAAGACCGGGGCCGCGCTTACCTGGCCGCCTTGCAGACCGAGATCAAGCCCGCCCTGGAGCGGCGCGGGTACCACGAGGTCCACGTCAAGCCGTCGGCGGCGGGGTGTTCCCGCGCGAATGCGGCGGCCGACACGCTGCTGGTCGTGGTGGCGCGGCTGCCACTCCAGGCCCTGAAATCGCCCACCTTCCGGGTCCAGTTGCCGCTGGTGGTGACCTACTCGGGTCGGCTGATCGTGGAGGGCGCGCAGATCAACAAGTTCACGGTGGATGAACCGTTCGGCCAGAGCCTCGCGCTGGAGGGCGCCCAGATGGCCGAGCTGCTGGTGCAATTTCTCTCGGACAGATACATGGAACATCTGCTGCGGCTGGGCCTGCCTGCGGGCTGAGCAGCCGGCCCCGGGGCGCGCCTCCCGGGCCAGCGCGGGCGCAAGCGTGGGGAACTGGGAATATCCCCCCAGCTGGGCCAGAACTCTCGCCGGTTCGTGCGCGGCTGGTGCTGGGGCGGCCCAGGCTGGACCCGCCTGGGAAGGTGCACGAGCAGCGGCGGCCCCACCCCGGCAGCCCGAACAGCCGTCAGACCAGCAGGTCACCCGGTGGGAGGGCGAGCAGGATCAGGAGGAGGCGCGACCTCTTCCGGGCGGAACAAAGGCGGACGCCCCCACAGAGGCGCCCAGCCCGCCCGTTCTCCCCTACTCGTGGATGGGAGCGCCCGTCTTCACCCGCAGCTCCTCCAACGTGACGCCGGGAGCGAGTTCGACCAGCTTCAGGCCCTCCGGCGTCACGTCCAGCACGCCCAGGTCGGTGATGATGCGGTCCACCACGCCCTGACCGGTCAGCGGCAGGTCGCATTCGCGCAGAATCTTGTGCGCGTCGCCCTTCGCCACATGTTCCATCAGCACGACCACGCGCTGCACGCCCGCCACGAGGTCCATCGCGCCGCCCATCCCCTTGACCATCTTGCCGGGAATCATCCAGTTGGCGAGGTCGCCCTTTTCACTGACCTGCATCGCTCCCAGAATGGCGAGGTTGACGTGTCCGCCCCGGATCATGGCGAAGGAATCGGCGCTGGAAAAGAAGCTCGCGCCCGGCAGCGCCGTCACCGTCTGCTTGCCCGCGTTGATGAGGTCGGGGTCCACCTCGTCCTCGGTGGGAAAGGGGCCGATGCCCAGCAGCCCGTTTTCGGACTGGAGCATCACGGAGACGCCTTCGGGGATGTGGTTGGCGACCAGCGTGGGCAGGCCGATGCCCAGGTTCACGTAGTAGCCGTCTTGCAGCTCACGGGCGGCGCGGGCCGCCATCTCGTCCCTCGTCCAGGGCATCAGTTCCTCACCGTCCGCTGCTCGATGCGCTTTTCCGGCTCAGGGTTCAGCACCACGCGCTGCACGTAGATGCCGGGGGTGTCGATCTCGTCGGGATCAAGCCCGCCGACCTCCACGATCTCCTCCACCTCGGCCACGGTCACGCGGCCACAGGTGGCGGCCATCGGGTTGAAGTTCTGCGCGGTCTTGCGGTAGACGAGGTTCCCGGATTTGTCAGCCTTCCATGCCTTGACAAGCGCGAGGTCGGCGCGGATGCCGCGTTCGAGGATGTACGTCTCGCCGTCGAAGTCCTTGTGTTCCTTGCCGTCCGCGACGACCGTGCCCACGCCCGTCTTCGTGTAGAAGCCGGGAATGCCCGCGCCCCCGGCCCGCATCCGCTCGGCGAGGGTGCCCTGGGGGGTGAACTCCAGCTCCAGCTCGCCCGCGAGGTACTGGCGCTCGAATTCCTTGTTCTCGCCCACGTAGGAGGAGATCATCTTGCGAATCTGGCGGGTCTGGAGCAGCAGCCCCAGGCCCCAGCCGTCCACGCCCGCGTTGTTGCTCACGGCGGTGAGGTTCTTCGCGCCACTGTCGCGCAGCGCGAGGATGAGTTGCTCGGGAATGCCGCAGAGGCCAAAGCCCCCCACGGCGACGGTCTGGCCGTCCGCGACCACATCTTGCAGCGCCTCACGGGCACTCGGGTAGACCTTGTTCATGTCGGCTCCAGACTAATTCAGGACCGCCCTACTCAGGACAGCGTGTCGAGGAAGGTTTGCAGTAGGGTCCGGAAGGTGGCGGGGTCCTCCTGCGGAAAGCCGTGGCCGACGCCGGGCAGCACGGTCGCGTCCGTTCCCAACGCCGCCGCCTGCGCCCGCACCAGTTCCGGCGTGACCAGCGTATCCAGTTCGCCCCCCAGGACGAGGACGGGCAGCCCGGCGAGGCGCTCCGGCTCCACGCTCCACGCGGCCAGGGCGCGGGCATTGCCGCTGTAATGGCTGGGGTCCATCTGGCCCGCGTGGTCCAGCAGCGTGCCGAAGTTGTCAAGGCGGCGCGACGGAAACAGCGCCCCCAGGCTCATCTCGCGCAACCCCGCATTGCCGCGCAGCAGTTCCAGCACGGGGTAATTCTCCTCGGGAGTCACCAGGCCGGCCAGGGGCGCCGACGCCGCCAGGACCAACCCGGCGTAGGCGTCCGGGCGACGGGCGGCCGCTTCCAGCACCACCGCCCCCCCCAGCGAGTGCCCCAGCAGCACCGGGCGGGTCACGCCCCGTTCGGCCGACCAGCCTTCCAACCAGTCGGCGTAGGCGGGGATGCTGACCTCGCCGTCGTGCGGGGTGCCCGCGAAGCCGGAGAGGTCGGGGGCGAGGACGCGCCAGCCCTGGGGCGGAGCGGCGAGGAGGTCGGCCCACCACGCGGAGGAGGCGAAGTTGCCGTGGACCGCGACCAGCGTGCGCTCCGGAACAGGGTGCTCAGGCATGGGAGGCCTCCCCGGCGGCCAGGGGAGGGTCGGGGGGCAGCGGCCCAGCGGGCAGCGTATCGTCCAGCAGCGAGCGCAGCAGCCCGGCAAAGGGCGCCGTGTCCGCCACGCAGCCCAGGTGGCCGTGCGGCGAGTCGTATTCCAGATGGGTGTGCGCCACGCCCGCCGCGCGGCCCGCCCCGGCAAAGGCGCGCATCTCGTGGGCGGGGAAGAACTGGTCGCCCCGGATGTTCACGGTCAGCAGCCGCAGCCCCGCGTCCCGCCAGCGCGAGAACAGCTCGGCGCGGGGGAGGACCGCGTGCAGGTCGTGCGTCTCCACCACCCGCGCGAGGTCGAGGATATGGCCCAGGCTGGCCGTCTCCGAGCGCGAGCGCAGGTACTCCGCGAAGTCGGCGTTCCGGAAGGTGGCCTCCAGCCCGTCGGCACCCAGGCCGAAAAAGGAGATCAGCCGCAGGGCCGCCTCCAGCCCGCCCGTGGGCGCCACGTCGCGCAGCAGCGGCCCGAAGGCCCCGCGCAGCACCGGCCCCGCGCAGGGGCTGGTGGCGACGGCGGCCACCCGGGGGGCCAGCTCGGGCGCGCGCGCCGCCCACTGAAGCGCCTGCATACCGCCCAGGCTGGGACCGATCACCGCGTGCCAGCGGGCCAGGCCCAGCGACCGCAGCAGCTCGGCTTGCAGGCGGTGCAGGTCCGCGAAGCCCCAGGCGGGAAAACGCCCCCCCCAGGGCTGGCCGTCCGGGTGCCCCGTGTCCGGCCCGGTGGTCACGACGCCGGGGTCGCGGGCCTGCACGTTGGAGAGGGTGTTCATCGCCACCACGAAGTAGCGCCCCGTGTCCACCGCACGCCCCGGCCCGATCAGGGGCGACCACCAACCGGGGGCGCCGCCCACGCCCGCCGCCTGCGCCGTCCCCGTGTAGTAGTGGCAGACCAGCACGGCGTTGTCCCGCGCCGCGCTCAGACGCCCCCAGCTTCGCACGCCCAGCCGCACCGGCACCGGCACGCCCGCCAGCAGCGCCGTGACCTCCAGCGTCCAGGCACCCGGCGGCGCTTCCCGCTCCAGGCTCGCCCCCACCCCCCCCAGCTCGTCGTCTCGCATTACTCGAGAGGGTAGGGGGACCGCGTAACGGGGCGGTCACAGGGCGGGGAGGCGGCGGGCGCAGCGGCGACGGGGCACCTGTAACGCCGATGTGACGCCCCCCCTCTAGACTGCCGGCGAACATGAAAAAGATGCTACTGACGGGCGTACTGCTCGCGCTCTCCGGCGCGGGCGCGGTGAAAGTCGGCGTGCTGCTTCCCCTCACGGGGGCGGGCAGCGTGTCCGGGCAGGCGGCCAGGAGCGGCTACCTGCTCGCGCTCGACGAGATCAACCGGGCCGGGGGCGTCCTGGGTAAACCCCTGGAGGTCGAGTTCGCCGACGACGGCTCCTCCCCGGCCAAGGCGGTGCCCGAGTTCGTCAAGCTGGTCACGGTCGAGAAGGTGGACTTCATGGCGGGCGGCGTGAGCAGCGCCACCTCCATCGCCATCAGCGGCCCGGCCAAGCAGTACAACACCTTCATGGCCTGGATCGGGGCCGCCGCCGTGCCCGTCGAGGACGCCTTTGCGGACCATCCCTACTTCTTCCACTACCACCCCTGGTCCTACTACAACTTCGAGGCGATCCTGGGTTACTTCAAGACGCTCAAGACGCAGAAGAAGGCGAAAAACATCGCCATCGCCTACGAGGACGGCCCCTTCGGCTCGGCGGGCATCGCGGATACGGTCGCGGCCTTCAAGAAAGCGGGCTTCAACGTCGTGATGACCGAGAAGTTCAAGACGGGCAGCGGCAACTTCGGCCCGATCGTCAGCAAGGCCAAGGCCGCCAAGCCCGACATCTTCTACTGGGTGGGCTACGACACCGACGCCCTGCCGCTGGCGACCGAGATCAAGCAGCAGAACCTGCAACTCGGGCTGCTGTACGGCACCCCGCCCTCCTGGCCGGTCGGCTTCGAGAAGAACAAGCTCTCGGACAACGTCGCGGGCCTGAGCCTGTGGCTGCCCGCCAGCCCGCAGGCCGAGAGCCGCAAGTTTGTCGCCGCCTACAAGAAGAAGTTCGGCACCGTGACCGAGGAATACTTCGCGCCGCTGGCCTACGTGAACCTCAAGACGCTGGCCGCCGCCATCAACAAGGCGGGGAGCACCGACAAGGACAAGGTCGCCGCCGAACTTGCCAGGACGAACACGCCCACGCCCTTTGGTCCGCTGACCTTTTCCAAGAGCAACAAGACCCAGTACCAGGGCTTCAAGGCCGGAAACTGGCTGCACTTCCAGTTCCTGGGCGACGACCGCGTGCCGGTCTTCCCGATCCGGTTCGCCCAGAAGCCGATGGTGTGGGGCAAGTAGGCCGTCAGCGGTCAGCTCTCAGCCGTCAGATGCGAAAAGCTCCAGGCTGAACACTGACCGCCTCCCAGGGCCGCCCGCCAGCACCGGGGCGGCCTCCCTTCTTCCCGGACGGAGCTTCCCTGTATGGAACTGTTTTTACAAACCCTGCTCAACGGCCTGCTCCAGAGCGGCATCTACGCGCTGGTCGCCTCGGGGCTGGCGCTGGCGGTCGGCGTGGTGGGCATCGTGAACTTCGCGCACGGCGAATTCCTGATGATCGGCGCCTTTCTGGCCTGGGCGCTGAGCGCGTACCTGGGCGTGGACCCCCTGATCTCGCTGCCCTTCGCCGCGCTGGCCGTTTTCGGTGTCGGCGCGCTGACCTACCGGGTCAGCATCCGGCACGTGCTGCTGGCCCCCGAACTCAACCAGATGCTGCTGACCTTCGGGCTGGGCATCCTGCTGCAAAACGTGGCGCTGATGTGGCTGGGCGGCAACACCCGCACGGTCACCACGCCGTACCAGGGCAGCAGCCTCAGCCTGGGCGACCTCAGCGTGGGCGGGCCGAAAGCCGTCGCGTTCGGCTTCGCGGTCGCGATTCTGGCGGGGCTGTACGCGGTGCTGTACCGCACCACCCTGGGCCGCCAGATGCGCGCAGTGGCGCAAAACCGCCGGGGATCGCAACTCATCGGCATCGACGTGGACCGGGTGTACCTGATCGCCTTCGCGGTGAGCTGCGCCCTGGCGGCGGTCGCGGGCGTGCTGGTGGCCGTGCTGCTGTTCGCCTCGCCCACCGTCGGGCTGGTGTTCGCCCTCAAGGCCTTCGCGATCATCGTGATGGCGGGGCTGGGCAACCTGACGGGCGTGCTGTGGGCGTCGGTCGTGCTGGGCGTGTCTGAAGCGCTGGTGCAGACCTACGTGCCCGGCGGCGGCGGCTGGAGCGACGCCGTGTTCTTCCTCCTGATCTTCGCCACGCTGGTCTTCCGCTCGTTCCGGGGGGCGCGGTGACGCGGGAGATGGGGAGCCGCGCGCGGGAGGCGGCCCGAACCGTCACCCGCCGCCCCGACTTCACCGCGCGGTCGCTGGTGCCGCTGGGCCTCTTTTTCGGGCTGGCGCTGGCGTTCCCCTTCCTGCCGCTGGGGGACCGGGCCGAGTACCTCCTCCAGATCGCCTTTTTCACGCTGGTGGCAGGGGTGCTCGCGCTGTCGTGGGACATCCTGGCGCGCAGCGGACAGGTCAGCCTCGCGCACGCGGCCTTTTACGGCCTGGGCGCCTACGGCTTCGCGCTGCTGAGCAAGGCGATGCCCTGGTTCCTGGCGATGCCGCTCGCGGCCGTGCTCGCCGGGCTGATCTCGCTGATTCTGGGAGCGGTGACCATGCGCCTGAGCGGGATGTATTTCGCCATCGCCACGCTGGCTTTCACGGAAGTCGTGCGGACGGTGATCCAGAACCTGCCTGAACCTGTCGCGGGCGGCGCCAACGGCCTGCTGGTCCCGGCGCTGCTGGGCGGCAACGCGCGCGGGCAGTATTTCCTGGCCTTCGGGGTGCTCTTGTTCACGGCGCTGGTCAGCCTCGCGATCCGGCGCTCGCGGCTGCACCACGCCTTCGCGGCGATCCGGCAGGGCGAGGAGACGGCGCGGGTGCTGGGCGTCTCCGTGGTGCGCTACAAGCTGCTGGCTTTTTTCATCTCCTCGTCGCTGGCGGCGCTGGGCGGCGTGCTGTACGCGGGCAAGACCTTTTTCATCAACCCGCTGGAGACCTTCAGCCTCGCCAACTCCATCGCGCCGCTGACGACCTCGATCTTCGGGGGGCTGTACACCACGCTGGGACCGATCCTGGGGGCCACGGTGCTGCGGGTGGCCGAGGAGCTGCTGCACAACTCGGTGAAAAACGGCTACCTCGTCGTGTACGGCCTGGTCCTGATGCTGAGCATCCTGTGGCTGCCGCGCGGGTTGATGGGGTTGTTCAAGAAGGGCAAGCAGGGGGGGGACCTGTGACGGTGATGGCAGCCAGCAGCCAGCTTCCGGCGGCCGGCCCTGGGGACACCGTGCTGCGGGCCGAGGGCCTCAGCAAGCGCTTCGGGGGCCTCCACGCCGTGCGGGACGTGACCTTCAGCCAGTACGCGGGCGAGATTCTGGCGGTCATCGGGCCGAACGGGGCCGGAAAGACCACGCTGCTCAACCTGCTCTCGGGCGTGTACCGGCCCACTTCGGGGCGGCTGCATCTGCTGGGCCGCGACGTGACGGCCGCCAGCATGGAGGCGCGCTGCCACGCCGGGCTGGGCCGCGCCTTCCAGATCGTGCGGCCCTTTCCCGAGATGACGGTCCACGAGAACGTGACGGTGGGGGCGCTGTTCGGCAAGCCCGGCGGGCGGCTGCCGGGGGCGCGCGAACGGGCCTACGACCTGCTGGAGCGCACCGGCCTCGCCGCGCACGCCGACAAGGCCGCGCACGAGCTGACCTTGCTCCAGGACAAGCGGCTGGAGGTCGCCCGCGCCCTGGCGACCGAGCCGCGCGTCCTGCTGCTCGACGAGGTGATGGCGGGGCTGCGCCCGGCCGAGGCGCAGGAGGCCGTGCAACTCGTGCGGGGCGTGCAGGAGAGCGGGGTCAGCGTGCTGTTTATCGAACACATCATGCCGGTGGTGCGCGACCTGGCCGACCGGGTGGTCGTGATGGACCAGGGGCAGGTGCTCGCCGAGGGCACCTACCGCGAGGTGACGGCCAATCCGCAGGTGGTCGCGGCGTACCTGGGCACGGAAGAGGGGCTGCACGCATGAGCAGAAGAGGGAAGCAGGAGGCGGGACGCGGGGTGCGGTATTCGGGCGCCAGGGAGGGCCGGGGTCTTGCAGCCCTTTATCCGCCGCCTTTCACCGCACGAGGCGAGCAGAGGATTTTTTCCGCGCACTGCGCACCGCTCACCGTGCCCCACCCGGAGGCCCGCCGATGACCGCCACCCCTCCCCTGCCCGGCCAGGACCTCGTGATCGAGGGGCTTGCCGCAGGCTACGGCAAGGTGCAGGTGCTGTGGGACGTGGGCCTGCACGTGCGGCCCGGCGAGTTCGTCGCCATGATCGGGGCGAACGGGGCGGGCAAGACGACCACCCTGCGCGCCGTGAGCGGCGTGGTGAGGCCCTCGGGCGGGCGCATCCTGCTCGGCGGGCAGGACATCACCCGCGCCACCCCGTCACAGATCGTGCGGCTGGGGCTGGGGCATGTGCCCGAGGGCCGCGAACTCTTCCCGCTGATGACCGTGCGCGAGAACCTCGACCTCGGGGCGGCGATGCGGCCGGAGGCGCGGGCGGCGCAGGTGCAGACGCTGGACTACGTGTACACGCTCTTTCCGCGCCTTCAGGAACGCGCCGCGCAGCTCGCCGGGACCCTGTCGGGCGGCGAGCAGCAGATGGTCGCCGTGGGCCGGGCGCTGATGGGCCGCCCCTCGGTGCTGGTGGTGGACGAACCCAGCCTGGGCCTCTCGCCGCTGATGACCCAGACCGTGTTCGGGGCGCTGAAAGCCGTGAACGCCGAGGGCGTGACCGTCCTCCTCGTCGAGCAGAACGTGGGCCTGAGCCTCAAGCTCGCCGACCGGGCCTACGTGCTGGAAAACGGGCAGGTCGTCAACGAGGGGACGGGCGCGGCGCTGCTGGCCGACCCGAAGGTGCGCGAGGCTTATCTGGCGCTGTAGACCGGGGGCAGGCAGAGCCAGGGCGCGGGGCGCGGGAGAGATACGCTTTCCCCGCGCCCCGCGCCCTAACCCCCCGTCAAGAACCGCCCCGTCTCGCGGTACAGCAGCTCCACCGCCTCCAGCGAGTCGAAGGTGTGGTTGGCGCCGGGAATGGCGACCGCGTCGCAGCCCAGCGCCCCGGCGTAGCGCACCCCGAAGGCGGGGGGGCAGACCGTGTCGGCGTCGCCGTGAAAGACGCGGGCCACGCCGCCCCAGCGCCCGGCGGCCTCCAGCGGCTTCACGCGCGGCATCTCCAGCAGAAATTCGCGGCCCAGCGGCCAGCCCCCGTGGTCGAGGATCACGGGCGGCGCGTAGCCCCCGCGCAGCAGCGGGAGCCACAGCTCGGGCAGGGCGGGCGCCCAGAGGGCCAGGCGGTGGGGCCGCACTTTCTCTGCCGCGAGGGCCGCGACCAGGCCGCCCATGCTGAACCCCAGCAGCATGACCCGCTCGGGGTCGAGCATCGGCAGGCCGCGCAGGTAAGCGAACGCGGCCTCCACGTCCTCGACCTCGCGGGCGACCGTCATCTCGGAAAAGTCCCCCTCGGACTCGCCGCTGCCCCGGAAGTCGAAGCGCAACGAGGCCACGCCGCGCGCCGCCAGGTGCCGCGAGAGCAGCGGCAACAGGCGGTGGTCACCCCCACGGTTCCCGGTAAAGCCGTGCAGGACGACCACGCTGGGCCAGCCCTGCGCGGGGGCCTCGCCGTCCGGGACATGCAGCATGCCGTAGACGCGCTGGGCGCCCACCTTGAACTGCGCGAACTGTTCCATGCGGGTGATTGTGGCAGGAGTGAGAGCGGCAGGAGCGGAGGGACAACGGCGACTCAAGCCCGCGCCCAGCGCCCCCCCTTACACTGCCCGCAAGGGAGGAGCCATGACCGAAGCGCAGCACGTCGATGACCCCCAGGAGGCCGCCCGCCTGCTGGCCGAGAAGATCAAGGGCGTCCGCTTTGCCACCTTCACGACCGTCGCGGAGGACGGCTCGCTGCACGGCCGCCCGATGGCGACCCAGCAGGCCGACTTTGACGGCGACCTGTGGTTTTTCAGCTACGCCGACAGCCACAAGGTGGAGGACGTTCGCCGCAATCCCCAGGTCAATCTCGGGTACAACGAGCCTCAGAAGAACCTGTGGGTCAACGTGACGGGCACGGCGGAAGTGGTGGACGACCGCGCCAAGATGCAGGAGCTGTGGGAAGCCCCGCTGAAGGCCTTTTTTCCGGACGGGGTGGACGACCCCAACCTCACGCTGCTGAAGGTCACGCCCGCGCGGGCCGAGTACTGGGACGGTCCTTCCAGCAGCATCGGGAGGATCGTCGCCTTTGCCCGCACCCTGGCGAGCGGGGGCAAGACGCCGCCGGGAAAAGACGTGAAGCTCGACCTGGAAGGCTAGCCCTGCTCAGCCCCGCCCCAGAAGACGACCCCGCCCCAGTGTCGGATCGGGCGGGGTCGTCCGCGCTCAGGGCGTCAGGCGGTGGCGGTCACGCGGGAAGGCCCGCGCGTAGCGCACGTTGCTGATTCCCAGCAGCTTGGCGGTCAGCCGCTCGGCCCCGATGGCGAAGCCGCCGTGGGGGGGCATCCCGTACTTGAAGACCTCGGTGTAGCCCGCCAGGGCCTCGGGGTTGAGGCGGTAGGCGGCGATAGACTCGAGCAGCATCGCGTGGTCGTGGATGCGCTGCCCGCCCGAGGTGATCTCGATGCCCCGGAACAGCAGGTCGAAGCCGCGCGTGAGTTCGGCGTCCGCGCTGCCGTCCGCGTTCAGCTCGGGGTGCGCGTAGAAGGGCCGGGCCGCGCGCGGATACTTGGTCACGAACACGAAGTCGCTGCCGTGGGCCTCGGCGTAGTGCCCCGAGAGCAGCCGCTCGGCCTCCGGGTCGAGGTCCTTGCCGTGGACCGCGTGGCCGTACTTCTCCTGCACGAGCTGGCGGGCCTCCAGCAGCGGGATGCGGGGAATGTGGGCGGGCACCTCGGGCAGCGCGGCGCCCAGCAGCGCGAGTTCGGGCTGCGCGCGCTCCGCGAGGCGGGCCATGATCGCGGCCAGGACGCGGGTTTCGAGGTCCATCACGTCCTCCTCGGACTCGATGAAGCCCAGCTCCACGTCGAGGCTGAGGTATTCGTTGAGGTGGCGGGAGGTCGCGTGCTCCTCCGCGCGGTAGACGGGCGCGACCTCGAACACCCGCTCGAAGACGCCGACCATGATCTGCTTGTACAGCTGCGGACTCTGCGCGAGGTAGGCGGGCTGCCCGAAGTAGTCGATGGGAAAGAGGTTCGCGCCGCCCTCGGCCCCCGCCGAGACGATCTTGGGCGTGCTGATCTCGGTGAAGCCCTCATGGATCAGGTGGTCGCGAAAGGCCGCCACCAGTTCGGCCTGCACCTTCAGCGCCGCCCGTTCCTTGAGGCCGCGCACGGTCACCACCCGGTAGTCCAGCAGCGTTTCGGGGTTGACATGCCAGTCCAGCTTGGGAAGCTCGACCGGGGACGGCTCCACGGCCGCAGTCACGACCCGCAGGCTCTGAAGGTGCACCTCGTAGCCGCCGGGCGCCTTGGGGTGCGCCGCGACCCGGCCGACGACCTCCACGCTGCTTTCCGGCAGCGGCAGTTCCAGGCCGCTGCCCACGCACTGCACCACCCCGGCGCGGTCGCGCAGCACCAGAAACTGCACGCCCCCCAGGTCGCGGCGGGCGTGCAGGAAGCCTTGCAGTTTCACGGTCTGCCCCTCATGGGCAGGCAGGTCACGGCTCAGCGTCCGCTGAAGCTGCGAAGGAGCGGGCTGGCGTTCACTGGTCTGGGGTTTACCGGTCTGGGGTTCGCTGGTCATGGTCTGGACCTCTTTTGAAAAGGAAGTGCCCCCGACCTCGTGGAGGGGTCGGGGGCGCGGCGGTATGCGGCGAGGCGTCCCCTAACAGGGATCGTCATTCACGTTGCTGAGCGCCGCAGTCATTCCGGAAAGTGTAGCGGCACACCTTCGCGGGGTCAATCTCGGGGAGCTAGGCAGGAGAAGGGGCCATACCCTCACCCCTATCGACCGTCCGGACGGTATGCTGAGGATATGACCCGGACCCGGAATCCCGAACTTACCCGCGCGGCGCTGCTGGACGCGGCGGGGCGTGTGCTCCAGACGCAGGGAGCGGCGCTCTCGCTGGACGCCGTGGCCCGCGAGGCGGGCGTCAGCAAGGGCGGGTTGCTGCACCACTACCCCAGCCGCGAGGCGCTGCTCTCGGCGCTGGCGCACGAGCTGATCGCGCGTTTTCGGGCGTGTGTGGAACAGGCCCGCGCCCGCGAGGTCGCCGCGCACGGGGGGGCGCCGGGCGCCTGGCTGCGCGCCTATATCGAGGTGAGCTTCACGCCGCAGGCGGGCGAGGAAGCATTGATCGCCGCGCTCGCGCCGCTGGCGGGCCATCCCGAGCTGCTCGCGGGCTTACGGGCGGCGCAGGCGTTCGTCGTGGAGGAGGTTGAGGCGGACGGCCTGCCGCCGGGCCGCGCCCACGCGATCCGCCTCGCCTGCGACGCCCTGGCCCTGGGACCGCTGACCGGCGTGCCGGACCTGGGCGCCGAGGGGCGGGCCGCGCTGCGGGAGCAGCTGCTGGCCTGGACGCGGGGATGACCGGCGCGGACACGGCGGCTCTCCCGGGCCACCTCGACCCCGGCCCGGGGTGGCAGCGGCGCTACTGGGCGATCTTCGGCGGGCAGGCGCTCTCGCTGACCGGCTCGGCGCTGACCCAGTTCGTGCTGCTGTGGTGGATCACAGACACGACCGGCAGCGTCTCGGCGCTGGCGACGGCGGGCATGGCCGCGCTGCTGCCCCAGGCGCTGCTGGGACCCCTGGGCGGCACCTTCGCCGACCGCTACAGCCGCCGCCTGCTGATGATCGGGGCTGATACGGTCAGCGCCGCGTGCATGCTGGTGCTGATCTTTCTGTTCAGCACGGGCCGGGTGGAACTGTGGCACGTCTACACCATGATGTTCATCCGCTCCTCGATGCAGGCGTTTCAGGCTCCGGCGGCGGCGGCCAGCACGGCGATGCTGGTGCCCGCCGACTTTTTGCCGCGGGCGGCGGGGCTGAACCAGACCCTCCAGGGCGTGATGACGGTCGCCGCCGCGCCGCTGGGCGCGCTCGCCATCAGCGTGCTGCCGCTGGGGGCGGCCCTGGGCATCGACGTGGCGACGGCGCTGCTGGGCATCTTGCCGCTGCTGCTGTTCCGCATTCCGCAGCTGCGCCTGTCCCGGGGGGAGCGCGCGGGTGTGTGGGCCGAGTTCCGCGAGGGGGTGCGGCTGGTCTGGGGCCATCCCGGGCTGCGGCGGCTGTACCTGCTGCTGGGCGCCGTCGTGCTGACGGTCATGCCCACCTTTACCCTGACGCCGCTGCTGGTGAAGTCGCATTTCGGGGGCGGGCCGGGGGCGGTCGCGCTGATGGAGGGACTGTCGGGGGTCGGCATGGTCGCGGGCGGGCTGGCGGTCGCCGTGCTGGCGCCGAAGCGGCGGGTGGTCACGGTGCTGCTGGCGCTGGCCCTGTCGTGCCTGACGGTGGCCCTGACCGCCCTGGCGCCCGGGGACGCCTTCTGGCTGGCGGTCGTGTGGTGGGTGGTGAGCGGTGTGACCTTTTCTTTCGGCAACGCGCCGATGACTGCCGTGCTCCAGACCGTGATTCCCAACCAGCTTCAGGGCCGGGCGCTGTCGCTGCTCTCCACCGTGATGGGGCTGGCGGGTCCCGCCGGGCTGGCGCTGGCCGGGCCGCTGGGCGAGTGGGCCGGGGTGCGCGGCGTCTTCGTGGTGGGGGGCGTGCTCTCGGCGCTGGCGTGCCTGGCGGGTTTTCTCTCGCCCGCCCTGCTGCGGCTGGACCGCGGCGCGCCCCTGGAGGCGCCGGGGGCCACCCTGCCGACGGGCGGGACCGGGACCGGGACCGCAGAGGCCCGTCAGGACCCCTGAGCAACCGCCGGGGCAGGGCAGGCGCGCCGCTGCTCCTGCACTATCCTCCACCCATGACCCGCGCCCCTTCTTCCCCATTCGCGGCCGAGCTGGACACCGCCGCCCGCCTGGCCCTGGAGGCCGGTGCGCTGCTCCGGGCACACCTGGCGCGCGGCCTGACCGTCGAGCACAAGACTGGCGCGGACGACCCCGTCACCGCCGCCGACCGCGAGGCGTCCGAGCTGATCCTGGCGGGGCTGCGCGCGGCCTTTCCGGAAGACGGGTTGCTCAGCGAGGAAGCCGCCGACGACCCCACGCGGCTGGCCCGGCAGCGGGTCTGGATCGTGGACCCCATCGACGGCACGAAGGAGTTCACCTCGGGCAGCCCCGACTACGCGGTCAGCATCGGCCTGGCGGTCGGCGGCGAACCCGTGCTGGGTGTGGTCTACGCGCCCGCTGGCGACGAGCTGTTCGCCGGAGCGGTCGGGGGAGGCGTGACCAAGAACGGGCGGGCGGCAGGCTTCAGCGACCGGGCCGGGTACGTGGTCAGCGTGTCGGACACCGAGTTCAAGCGGGAACTGCACCGCCATGACCTCCCCGGCCTGGTGCCCAGCGGCTCCATCGCCCTGAAGCTGGCGCGCATCGCGGCGGGCGAGGCGGACGTGACCTTTTCGATGTCCCCGCGTTCCGAATGGGACCTGGCGGGCGGGCACGCGCTGCTGCGGGCGGCGGGTGGCGAGTTGCGGCGGCGCGACGGGCGGAGCATTCGCTACAACCTCGGGCGGCCCCACATCGAGCAGGGGATCATCGGTGGGCGGCTGGACGCGCTGACGTGGCTGGAGGGCGAACTCGCCGCGCGCGGGCTGCCCACCGCCCACCTGGGGCTGACTGAAGCCGATCCCGCCTGGGCCACCCTCCCGGAGGCCGATCAGGCGGCCCTGCGCGGACACCCCGGCGTGTTCGTGCGCCACGCGGCCGGACAGGTGCTGGCGCTGGTGGTCGTGGGCGCCAGCGGCGCGGTCGAGCGGGCTTCAGGGGACGCCTTTCACCTCGAACGCCTGACACGCGACGTGACCCGGGCGCTGGGTTCATCAGTGCTGGGGTCTTCGGCGCTGAACACTGTCGGCCGGGCGGCGCTCCCGGCGGCCGGGGGGCTAGACTGACCCGCATGGCGGCGGACGGCACGGCGAGCGGGTGGGGGCGCGTGGCCCTCAAGCCCGTGGCCGACTTCACCCCCGCCGAGTGGAGCACGCTCTACCGCTTCTTCCGCGACCGCGAACTCGCGGACTGGAACGACGCCAAACCCATCCGGCTGCCCGAGTGGCTCTTTCGCCGGGTCATGCTGGAAGAAGAGCAGACCGGCGAGCGCGCGGGCTTCGGCGTGCTGAGCGAAACCGGCGAGCTGATCGGCAGCGCCGAGCTGTACGACCTGCGCCCACCGCCCCCCGCCACGCCGACCACCGGCACGTTGGGGGTGATGATCGGCCTGCGCGCGCTGTGGGGCCAGGGCTACGGGCGCGAGGCCGTGATGGCGCTGCTGAACTGGGCCTTTCGGGAGCGGGGGCAGCCCCTCACCCGGGTGCGCCTGACCACCTTCGGGCACAACCGCCGCGCCCAGCGGGCTTTCCTGGCCTGCGGCTTTCGCGAGGTCGGGCGCAGCGAAGGCCCCGGCCGCACCGACGTTCACATGGAGATCACGAGGGGAGAGTGGTTGGATGCGCGTGCTGGTGCCTGATCTGCCTGCGTTCCGGGCGTTGCGGCTGGAGGGGTTGGACCTCATTTCCTACGGCCCCGCCGGGCTGCCCCAGGGCGAGGCCGACGGCCTGGTGCTGTGGCTCGCCACTGCCGAGCAGCGCGGCGAGTTGCTGCGCTGGCCGGGCCTGAAATGGGTGCTGACCCTGACGGCGGGCATCGACCACGTGGCGGGGGCGCTGGCGCCGGACGTGACCCTCTACAACGCCCACCGCCTGCACGACCACGCGGTCGCCGTCCATGCGGCCGCCGGGATGCTCGCCGCCGCGCGCGGCCTGCACCACTTCCGCGACGCCCAGCACCGGGGGGAGTGGCGGCCCCGCCGCGACCTGAGCACGCTGGACGGGGCGCGGGTCGTGATCTGGGGATACGGGCATATCGGCCGGATTCTGGAAAGCCTGCTCGCGCCTTTCGGCGTCCGGGTCACGGGCATCCGGTCCAGCACCCCGCAGGCCGAGCGGGACGAGGCGCTGGCGGAGGCCGACTGGGTGGTCTTGCTGCTGCCGAACACGCCGCAGACGCGCGGCATCGTGGGCGCGGAAGTCCTCGCCCGCCTCAAACCCGGTGCCTGGCTGAGCAACCAGGGACGCGGCTCTCTGGTACAGCCGGAAGCGCTGCTCGCTGCCCTCGATTCCGGCCACCTCGGGGGCGCGGTCCTCGACGTGACCGACCCCGAGCCGCTGCCGCCGGGGCACCCGCTGTGGAGCCGCGAGAACGTGATCCTCACCCCGCATATCGCCAGCACGACCGCCGACCTCGTGCAGCGCGGGGCCGAGTACACGCGGGCCTTTCTGGAGGAGCTGAGGGCCGGGCGGGAGCCGCAGGGGCGGGTGGCGCGCGGGCGCGGGTACTGAAGACCCGGCGGACCACACCGGCGGCACGAAAAAGGGGCGGCCTCGTCGGAAGCCACCCCGATTTTTCCTGCGTCTACCCCCCCAGGTACGCGTGCAGCACCCGCTCGTCGCTGATAAGTTCGGCGCTCTCCCCGAAAAACGTCATCTGCCCGGCCTCCAGCACGTAGGTGCGGTGGCTGCGGCTCATGGCGAGGCGGGCATTTTGCTCGACCAGCAGGATGGTCGTGCCCGATTCGTTGAGGGTGCGGATGATGTCGAAGATCTCGCGCACGATCAGGGGAGCCAGCCCCAACGACGGCTCGTCGAGCAGCAGCAGGCGGGGGCGGCTCATCAGCGCGCGGGCGATGGCGAGCATCTGCTGCTCGCCGCCGGACAGGGTGCCCGCGAGCTGGGTGCGCCGCTCGCCCAGACGGGGAAAGCGGTCGTACATCTCGGCGATGTCGGCGCGGACTCCCGCCGGGTCGCGCCGGGTGTAGGCGCCCAGTTCCAGATTGTCCTGGATGCTCTGGCGGGCGAGCACCTGCCGCCCTTCCGGACTCTGCGCGATGCCCAGCCGCACCGCCTCGTCGGGGGCGGCGCGCGACAGGTCACGGCCCGCGAACACGATCCGGCCCGCTCTAGGCCGCAGCAGGCGCGACACCGCGCGCAGGGTGGTCGTCTTGCCCGCCCCGTTCGCGCCGATCAGGGTGACGACCTCGCCCTCCTCGACGGTCAGGCTCAGGCCGCGCACCGCCTGAATCGCGCCGTAGTTCACGCTGAGGTTCTCGATCTCCAGCAGCGGCATCATTCGCCTCCCAGGTACGCTTCGATCACCCGGGGGTCACGCTGCACGTCCGCCGGGTCCCCCACCGCGATCAGTTGCCCGAAGTTCAGCACCGCCACCCGGTCGCACAGGTTCATCACCAGCGGAACGTGGTGCTCGATCACCAGCACGGTGAGGTCGAAGCGGTCCCGCACCTCGCGGATAAAGCTGGTGAGCTGGCCCTTCTCGGCGGTGTTCATCCCGGCGGCGGGTTCGTCGAGCAGCAGCACGCGCGGCTCGGTCGCCAGGGCGCGGGCGATCTCCAGCCGCCGCTGGTCGCCGTAGCTGAAGTTCCCGGCGCTCTCGCCCGCCCGGTCCGCCAGCCCCACCAGGTCGAGCAGCGCCCAGGCCCGCTCCTCCACCCGCGCCTCCTCGGCCCGCGCGGTGCCGAACACGCCCGCCCACAACCCCGCGCCCGTGCGGACGTGCTGGGCGATCTTCACGTTCTCCAGCGCCGAGAGCGCCCGGAACAGCCGGATGTTCTGGAAGGTGCGGCTGATCCCCAGCGCGGCGACCCGGTGCGGCGCCAGGCCCGTCACCCGCTGGTCCCGGTAGGTCAGCGTGCCCGCGCTCGGCGGCGTCAGGCCGGTCATCAGGTTAAAGAGGGTCGTCTTGCCCGCCCCGTTTGGCCCGATCAGTCCGAAAATCTCGCCCCCCTGCACGTCGAACGAGACGTCGTTCACGGCGATCAGGCCGCCGAAACGCCGGGTCAGGCCACGCGCTTCGAGCACGGTCGCCCGCTCGGTGAGGGTGGCGGTCATGGCGTCTCTCCCTTCGCCTCGACCACGACGGGCACGGAAGGCGGACGCCGGGGCGGAGCCGGACGCCTTCCTCCTTGCAGCGCGCCCACGATCCCCTGCGGCAGATACAGGCTCGCCACCACCAGCACCAGCCCGTTGATGACCAGCCGCCAGTCGGCCAGGAAGCGCAGCAGCTCGGGGACGGCGGTCAGCAGCGCCCCACCCACCACCGGCCCCCAGATGTTGCGCGACCCGCCGATCAGGACGAAAGCCAGGATGGCGATGGAGGCGTCGAAGGTGCCCTGCTTGGCGTTCCAGGTGTTCAGAAAAGGCGCGCTCATCGCCCCCACGATCCCCGCCAGGACCGCCCCGATCACGAAGGCCAGCACCTTGTAGCGGGTCGGCGGCACACCCATCGCGTCGGCGGCGAGTTCGTCCTCGCGGATGGCCCGGAAGGCCCGCCCCACCCGCGAGCGCTCGACCTGCCGCGCGAACAGCAGCGTGAGCAGCAGCAGCGGCCCGAACAGGAAGATGTACTGCCAGCGGTCCTGAAACCCGAACGCCTGCGGAATCCCGAAGATGCCGACCGCGCCCCCGGTGATCGCCAGGTTGAGGCTGACCACCCGCAGAATCTCGACAAAGGCAATGGTGGCGAGCGCCAGGTAGATGCCGCGCAGCCGCAGCGCGGGCACGCCCACGACCACGCCCAGCACCCCGCAGATCAGGGCGGCGGCCAGCCAGCTCAGCGGGAAGACCGCGTTCCCCAGCGACTCGCGCAGGCCCAGGAACGCCGGGTTCGTGAGCAGGATCGCGGCGACGTACCCGCCCACCGCGTAAAACCCCGGGCTGGCGAGGCTGAGCTGCCCGGCCTGAAGCGGGAAATACAGGCTGAGGCCCAGCAGCCCCGCCTGCACCAGCGTGACGATCAGAAAGCCGTACTGCGCGAGAAACTCGGTCACGTCATACCTTCTGAATCTGGGCGCGGCCCAGCAGCCCCTGCGGCCGCACGAGGAGGATCAGGAACAGCAGCGCGAAAGCCACCGCGTCCTTGTAGGCGCTGTAGTCGCCGGGCACGAAGGCCTCGGCCAGCCCGATCACCAGCCCGCCCACCACCGCGCCCGGAATGCTGCCCAGCCCGCCCAGCACGATCACGGCGAGGCCCTTGAGGCCGTACGTCACGCCGAAATACGGCCCCGCCACCCCGAAGGCCGTACCCACCAACGTGCCCGCCAGCCCGCCCAGAAACCCCGACAGGAAAAAGGTGATCAGGATGAAGCGGTCCACCGAGATGCCCAGCAGGCTGGCGGTGCCTGGACTCTCGGCCACCGCCCGCAGCGCCTTGCCCACCTTCGTGCGGCCGATCACGTAGCCCAGCACCGCCAGCATCACCAGACTGACCCCGAAGATGATGAGCTGCACGGTGCGGACAATCACGGTGCGGCCTCCCAGCTCGAAACTCAGCGCGGGCCGCACCTCGCCGTAGGCGTTCGACGGGAAGTTGTAGATCTCCGCGCCCACCAGCAGCTGAATCAGGTTCACGATCACCAGCGCCACGCCCAGGCTGCTGACCAGCGCGAGCAGCGGATCGGCCCCGCGTGCCCGCATCGGCCGGAACGCGAGGCGCTCGATCAGGACCGCGACCACCCCGGCGACGGCCGCCCCGATCAGGGTCGCCAGCGCGAAAGCCCAGGGATTTCCCGCAAAGGGTGACCCGTCCGGAAAGAGGTTGATGCCCCTCAGCAGCCCGTTGTTCTCGAACTGCCCGACCACCAGCGTGTAGGTGAAGTAGGCGCCCAGCGTGAACACGGCCCCGTGCGCGAAATTGATGATGCCCAGGATCGAGAAGACCAGCGTGTACCCCAGCGCGAAAATGGCATAGACGCTGCCGATGGCAAGACCGTTGAGCAGGTTCTGGATCAGTTGGCTCAGTTCCATGGTGGCCCTTTCTGGCGGGGAGGTGTTCACGACTCAGCCGTCAGCCCTCAGCAAACAGGCGGCTGAACGCTGACGGCTGACCGCCGAGGGTTTATTTCAGGAACACGAACGAGCCGTTCTTGGCGTCCTTCATCTTGATCTGGGCGACGTAGAACTGTTTCTGGAGAATCTCGCCGTCCTTGTCGAAGCGCAGTTCGCCCAGCGGCGTGTTGTACTTCCCGGCCAGAATCTGCTTGTTCAGCTCGGTTCGCAGGGCAGGCAGCTCCCAGGTCGTCAGCTTCTTGCGGCGGTCGATGACGCGCAGCGCGTCGGCCATGACCTGCACGCCCGCGTAGGCCTGGGCGGCGAACTGGGGCGGGTCTTTCTTGTACTGGGCGCGGTAGTCCTTCACGAACACCTGGTTGGCGGCGCTGGGCTGCGCCGGGCTGTAGGCCTGCGCGATAATCACGCCGTCGCAGTACTGCTGGCACACCGGGAAGATGTTGGAGGTGTTCAGCCCGTTGCCGCCCACGATCAGGCCCTTGTAGCCCAGCTGCCGCAGCTGCTTGACCAGGTTGCCGCCGTCGGCCGCCAGCCCCGAGACGATCACCAGATCGGCGTCCGAGTTCAGCGTCGAGGTGACCTGGGTGGTGAAGTCGGTGTCGGTGGTCTGGAACTTCTGCACCGTGACCACGTCGAGGCCCTGCGCCTTGGCCGTCTCCTGAAAGGTGCCCGTCTCGCTGACCGAGAAGGCGTCGTTTTGCGCGTACAGCACGGCGACCTTTTTGATCTTGGGATCGAGCCTCAGCGCGGTGCGAATCGCGTTGGGGGCGACCACCGCGACCGGCGCCGACACCCGCGCGACGTAGTTGCCGATCTGCGGGATGCCCTTGGCGGTGTTGCTCGGCCCCAGCACCGGCACCCTGGCGCGCTCGGCGATGGGGTCGGCGGCAAAGGCCTGCTGCGAGAGCGTCGGCCCCACGATGCCCACCACGTTCGACTTGCTGATCAGGTTCTGGAAGGCGTTGATGGCGGTGTTCTCGTCACCTGAGGCGTCCTGGAAGATCAACCGGATCGGCGTGCCGTTGATGCCGCCGCGCGCGTTGATGTACTTCTCGGCCAGGCGCGCCCCGATCACCTGTTCCTGCCCCAGCAGCGCCACATTCCCCGTCTGCGCCAGCGCGACCCCGATGGGGATGGGCGCCTGAACTTTTTGCGCGTGGGCAGCGGCGACCAGCCCGAGCGTGACCGTCAAAGCAACTCGTTTCATCGGCACTCCTCCTGAGAACGTTTCTGCAAAATGGAAGGCGGCGGCCGCGCCAGCCAGCGGTCCGGATGAGACACCCGCTCATCCTGCGTTGTGGATTGGCCCACTATCGGGTGGAGGGCAGGGGAAGTCAAGCTGGGGGCAGGCGGAGGGGACTGGGCGATCTGAGGAGAGAACTTTTCAGAAGTCGCCCACCCACACCCGTCCCGCGATCAGGCCGAAGGCACCCGCCTGGGCCGGTGCCCGGTGAAGGCGGAAGCTCTCGCCCCCGCCCGGATTTTTGCCCTTGAACCGCAGCGCCCGTGGGCCTCAGCGCACCCGGATGGACTGCACGAGGGCGTCGAGCTGGCCCAGTTTGCCACTCTCGGCATCAAGTTTGGTCTGGGCCTGTTGGCGGTAGGCGAGCCAGCCTTTCTCGGGCAAGACGCCTTCTCCCGGCTCCACCGGAAAACTTCGGGGCGCATAAGGCAGCCGCACCGAAACGAGGTGCTTGCCGTCACGGGTCAGCCCCTGGAAGGTGTAGAAGGCGGCCGAACGCGGATACGCTTTCAGGGATTCCTGGCTGTAGACCGCGAGGTAACGCACCCCCCGAAGGTGCCCGGTGTTGATGCGCTTGACCGCACCGCTGACCGCCTGCGCCGAGTTCCGCAGTGGGAAATAGGGCAACTCCAGCCAGTTGCGGAACTGGCCCATGTCCTGCTGGCCCGCATTGATCTTCCTGAGCAGGTCCAGCCGCTCTTTGACCACCCGCGCCGTCGGCCCCTTATAGAGGGTCAGCCAGTTCTGGACCGGCGTCACCGTGACGGAGGCGGGCGGCACGTCGGCCTCGAAGCCCGGCTTCCAGTGCTCACCAGGGCGGTTGAGGACCACCCGCACCTGCGCGGGCGAGAACTGGAAATATGGCCCCACGTTCGGCCCGCTTTCCGGGTACACCACGGCCTTGCGGACCTCAGTCTGCACCGTATAGCCGGGGGCCTTCAGGGTGACGTGGGGAAGCGGCGCGGCCTGACTCCTCAGCGTCTGGGCGGAAACGCCGACCAGGGCCGGAGCAGAGGACAGGGCACACGCGAGGAGGACGCTGCGTCGGGGCATGTTCTGAAGGCTAAAGGGCACGAATGACGTCCGGATGATCCAGCGTGGCCCACAACAAGGCGCCCGGAGCGGACCCCGGGCGCCGGACACGAGGCGGCCTTACTTGAGCAGGTTGCGGCTGATCACCACGCGCTGAATCTCGTTGGTGCCCTCGTAGATCTGGTTGAGCTTCACGTCGCGCAGCAGCTTCTCCACCGGGTACTCGCCCACGTAGCCGTAGCCGCCGTGCACCTGAATCGCCTCGTTGGCGGCGTCAAAGGCCATCTCCGAGCAGTAGGCCTTGGCGATGGCCGACTCGTAGCCGTGGGGCAGGCCCTGGTCCACCAGCCACGCGGCCTTCCAGTACATCAGGCGGCCCGTCTCGACGCCCATCGCCATCTCGGCGACCTTGAACTGAATGGCCTGAAACTGGGCGATGGGCTTGCCGAAGGCCTCGCGCTCCTTGGCGTACTTCACACTCTCGTCCAGCGCGCGGCGGGCGATGCCGACCGACCCGGCGGCGACCGGAATACGGGTCTTGTCGAGGGTCTTCATGGCGATCTTGAAGCCGTCGCCCAGGCCGCCGAGCTGGTTCTCCCTGGGCACCCGGACGTTCTCGAACACGAGTTCCGAGGTCAGCGAGGCCCGCTGGCCCATCTTGTGCTTGATCTTGTTGTACGAAAAGCCGGGCGCGTCCTTGGGCACGACCAGCGCGACCGTCGCCTTGTGGCCGCCCTGGCGGTCGGTGGTGGCGAAGACGACCGTGATCTCGGCCAGCCCCCCGTTGCTGATCCACATCTTGGTGCCGTTGATGACCCACTCGTCGCCGTCGAGCACGGCGGTGGTGTGCATCGCGGCGGCGTCGGAGCCGTTGTTCGGCTCGCTGAGGGCGAAAGCGGCGAGGGAGGGCTTCTCGGTCAGCGGCCCCAGGAAGCGCTTCTGCTGCTCCTCGGTGCCGCCCACCAGGATCGGCGTGATGCCGAGTTCAGAGGCCATCAGCACGGTGTAGATGCCCATGCAGCCGTAGCCCAGCTCCTCGCCGATCAGGCACTCGTCCACCATGCCCAGGCCCAGGCCACCCGCGTGCTCGGGGATGGAGGCGTTCAGGAGGCCGACCTCGAAGGCCTTTTCCACGACCTGCCAGGGCAGCTCTTCTTTCTGGTCGTACTCGGCGGCGATGGGAATGATTTCCTTGCGGGCGAAGTCGCGCGCGAGTTGCTGAAGCTGCTTTTGCTCGTCGGTCAAGGTGAAATCGATCATGGGCACTCCTGGAAAAGGGCGCGGCGCCGGGGCCTTGCCGGGCCGGGAAAAGGGGGGCGCTGAACTCGGTTCAATTTAACATGGGGGCCTTAGGGCGGCGAGAGGAGGGCGGCCGTCACTGCTTGCGGAACGCGGCGCCACCAGTCCTACACTGGGAGGATGAGCGCCCCCACCCCCAAGGCAGGCAGGGTCTGCTACGGCAGGGTCGCGCTGGGCGTGAGCGCCCCGGCGCGGCGGGTCTGGGCGGGCGGATAGGCCGGAGCGTGGACCTCGCCCCCTTCGTCCAGGACCTCAGGGTGGGGCGGCTCGCGGCGGCCCCGGCCCCCCGCTGGCTGTGGCCGGACGCGGGGGTAGAACTGGTGTTTAGCACCGCACGGCTCACCCTGGGGACGCCCGGCGGCGGCGTCTGGCGTCCGGGTCCGGTCTTCACCCCGGGGATCCAGCGGCGGCCGCTGCTCGCGCAGGTGGGGGAGGGGAACGTCCTGCGGGTGCGGCTGTCCCCTTGGGTCCCTCCCGCCCTCTACGCGGACGTGCTCGCCGGGGCAAACGCGGCCCCCGACGTGCTGGAGCGGCTGCGGGCGGATGACCTTGCGGGGGCGGCCGAGGCAGTCCGGGCCTGGGTGGGGCGGCGGCTGGCCGCACTTCCCGGTCCCCTTCAGGCGGCGGCCCGGCAGGTCTGCGAGGCGCCCCTGACGTTTCACCTGCCCGAGCTGGAGGACCTCGCCGGGTGCTCGGCCCGCGAATTGCAGCGCCGCAGCCGCCGCGAGCTGGGCCTCACCCTCAAGGGCCTTCAGCGGCTCGCCCGCTTCCAGGCCGCCGTGACGGCGCTGGCCTCCCCGCCCGCCTTGCCACTCGCCGAACTCGCCCTGAGCCTGGGCTACGCCGACCAATCGCATTTCACCCGCGAAGTCCGCGCCTTCTCCGGCTTCTCCCCTGCGCGCCTCGCCGAACGCTTGCGCGCCTGACGGTCGTTTTCGTTCAAGACGGGGGGCGAGCGTCGTGGCACCGTGGACCCATGACAATGATCTCCAGGGCGAGGCTCGGCAACGTCAACCTGCTTGTGGCGGACGTGGCGCGGGCGCAGCACTTCTACGAACGTGCCTTCGGGCTGGTGATGGACGCCTCCCGATCCGCCCCTCCCCACATGCTGATTCTGGGTGCGCCGGGCTGCACCCTCAGCCTCAAGGCCGCCCAGACCGAGGACGTAGGCAAGCGCACCGGCCCGGGGTCGGTCGAGCTGGGCTTCGAGACGCAGGAGCTGGAGGCCGTCCACGCTGCCCTGACCGAACTGGGCGCGTTCGTCAGGGCCATCGAGGATCAGGGCTTCGGACGCACCTTCGACGCCCGCGACCTCGACGGGCACCATCTGGTCGTCTACACGCTGAGTCCGGAAAACCGCTGACCCCAAGTTTTTTCTGACTGCTGAAAGCTGACCGCTGACTGCCCCTTACAGCACGTCGTCGGCGCTGCCGCGTTTGCGAAGGTTGTTCTGCGTCTTGCGCCAGCGCAGCGCCCGGACGATGGCGGGGGCGGCGGGGTTGAGGCTGAGGTCGTAGGCGGGGTACCACACCCGCTGCTCGGAGAACTTCAGCTTCATCTTGAACACGCCGAAGGAATGCTTGTCCTCGTCCAGTTTGCGCGGAATGCCCCAGAAATCGAAGGTGGTGTAGCCCCGGCGCTTGGCGTCGAGCATCGCGTTCCAGTAAAAGGCGTCGGGGGCCTTGACGTCCTTGTAGGGGCTGCCGTCGGGGTGGGTACGGTCGTCGCGCACGCTGCCGCCGAACAGGTAGGAGGTGCCGCCCCCCATCGCCAGGAAAAAGCCCCCGGCGAGCGCCTTGCCTTCGAAGCGCGACAGCACCAGGTAGGCTTCGCCGCCGTGGGCGCCGCCCTCGCGCAGCATGGTCTCGTAGTACCTGCGGGGAAAGGCGCCCAGCTTGGCGCGCTCGTTCGTCGCGGTGAAAATCTCCCAGAAGGCGTCGAAGTCGTCGTCGCGGGCGGCGATCACGCCCAGCTTCTGGGCGGCGCGCACGTTGCGGCGGGCCATGGAGTGCAGGTTAGAAAACAGCTCGTCTTCCGGGCGGGTGAGGTCGGCCAGGATGGTGTGCTCGGGCTGCTCGCTCTCGGCGCGGCGAAAGGGGCCGTAAGCGTCTGGCACCGCCACGCCGTCCTCGGCGGGAACGGGCGAGGGCGGCTCGATCTTGAGCAGGGCGTCGCCGGGGCGCGCGACCTTTCTTATGGCCTCAGCCACGGCGGGCAGCAGGTCGAGCGACTCCAGTGCCGGGCCGCGCGGGGCATACAGGGTCGAAAAGCCGGGCACCAGCCGTTTGCGCAGCAGTTGGACGGCGCCCACCGTGCTGGCGCCCCGCTGAATCAGGTAGCGCAGCGGCGTCTGCCCCAGCTCACGCCGCGCTTCGCCGTAGCCCCAGCCTTGCAGGGCGCTGGTCAGCGGCAGGGCGCGCACCGCGTCGTCGTACAGGCGCGGGTCTTGGGTGGGCACGAGGGTCAGGCGCATCGGGGGGGATTGTAGCAGGGCCGCGCAAAGTGGCCGGACAAGCGGGGGCCAGCCTATCCGGAAGCCGCCTGCGCGCCAGAGCAAATGCTCTAGAGTGAACGGGTGAAACAGAGCATCCTGACGCTCGCCCTGCTGCTGGGCGGTGCGGCCCTCGCGCAGACAGCCCCGACGCCTCCTACGGCCACGCCGCCTGCTCCTGCCGCGCCTGCCCAGACGGCCCCGGCTCCGACGACGCCGACCCAGACCGCGCCCGCCCCGGCCACGCCCGCTGCCCCAGCCGCCGATCCCCAGACCGTGGTCGCGCAGGTGGGCGGCGAGCGCTTTACGCTGGCGCAGTACGAGCAGGCCTTCCGCATCGCGGTGGCGCGGGTCCTGAACTCGCAGGGGGTGCCCTTCACGCCCGAGATGCTCGCGGAATTTGCAGAGGCCCGGCCCGAGTTCCTGACCCAGTACGCCCGCGACCGCGCGGTCTACCAGCTCGCCCGGCGCACCACCCAGGTCCCGGCCGCGCAGATCGACGAGCAGGTCGCCCAGGCCAAAAAGGACTTCGAGAACGACGCCGACTTTGCAGAAGCCCTGGCGGCCACCGGCTTTGCCAACGAGGCCGATCTGCGCGCCGACATCGAGCGGCAGGCGGTCGTGCAGGCGTACCTCGACGCCACCAAGAACCGCTTCAAGTTCGGAGACGCGCTGGTGGCGAGCTTCTACAACCTCAACAAGGCGTCGTTCAACCGTCCGGCCGAGGCCTGCGTGAAGCATATTCTGGTCGCCACCCAGGCCGAGGGTCAGGCCGTGCTGCGCGAGGTGCAGGGCGGCGGGGACTTTGCGGCCATCGCCAAGGCCAAGAGCCAGGACCCCGGCAGCGCCGCGCAGGGCGGCGACTTGGGCTGCCTGTCGCCCGGGGACACGGTCGAAGCCTTTGACCGCGCCTCGTTCAACGGCGCCGTCAACCAGCCCCAGCTGGTGCAGACCGAGTACGGCTGGCACGTGCTGGTCGTGACCAGACGCACGGCGGCGGGCCTGGCTCCGCTGACCGAGGTCGCGCCCGTCATCCGCGAACAGCTCGCCCGCGACGCCGCCCAGAAGTACCTCGACTCGCAGCTCGCCCGCCTGACCATCACCACCAACCCGGCGGCCGTGACGGTGACAGCCCCCCGCTAAAATCCTGCGATCCCCAGGCCGGGACGGTTTCGCCACGCGCGGGACCGTCCCGGTCCTCTGTCATTCTCCAGCCGCGCCCTGCCCGGGACGGCCTTCCCGGAACATGAGGCTGCACGCTCCAAAGAGGACCAGCGCAGAAACGGCACCGTCACTCCTAGCACACAGGCCCATCACAAGAGGCTCAGCGGACGCCGCCCTTTTAACCAAATGTAAAACTCTCTGTCTCTATAGATTGCGTTTGTAAATTTATAAAAGCACATTTTTAGGAAATCGAAGCTTTGTGAGACGCTACCAAGCTTGTCTAGCTGTTTGCAAAAGGGCCTTTTGGAAGGATGTGCTACACCTTCCTCGTCAACACATCCACAACCCATCTCGCTCTCAGTCCAGCCCCCGGAGGTTCAGGATGACTTCACGTATTGCGCTCGGTTCACTCGGTCTCGCGTTGCTTCTCGCCGCCTGTGGTCAGCAGGCTCCCGGTTCGGTCGCCCCGGCCCAGGCGTCCACCGAGCGCGGCGCCCGCACCTCCGCGCCGCTGCTGGGCACCGCCAATCCCGACGCGGTGCCGGGGCAGTACATCGTGGTGTTCAGTGACGGCGCGCTGCCGACCAACCTGGGCGCGCAGGACGCGGGCGCCCTGGTCCGCACGCTGGGCCTCGATCCGCAGGGCGTGACCGTGCAGCATATCTACGCGCAGGCCCTGAGCGGCTTCGCGGCCAAGCTCAGTGCCCAGAACCTCGCCGCCCTGCGCGCCGACACGCGCGTGAAGTACATCGAGCAAGACGGCGTGATGCGCATGAGCGCCACCCAGGGCGGCGCGACCTGGGGCCTGGACCGCATCGACCAGCGCAACCTGCCGCTGGACGGCAGCTACACCTACAACAGCACCGCCAACGGCGTGAAGGCCTACATCATCGACACCGGCATCAACACGGCGCACACCGACTTCGGGGGCCGGGCGGTGTGGGGCACCAACACCACCGGGGACGGCACCAACAGTGATTGCCAGGGCCACGGCACCCACGTGGCGGGCACGGTGGGCAGCAACACCTGGGGCGTCGCCAAGGGCGTGCAGCTGGTGGCGGTCAAGGTGCTGGGCTGCGACGGCTCGGGCACCAACTCGGGCGTGATCGCGGGCGTGAACTGGGCCGTGACCAACAAGGGCAGCGCGACGGCCGTGGCGAACATGAGCCTCGGCGGCGGCTTCAGCCAGGCCGTGAACGACGCGGTGAACAGCGCGGCAAGCAAGAACCTGATCATGGCGGTCGCGGCGGGCAACGAGAACCAGAACGCCTGCAACGTCTCCCCCGCCAGCGCGGCGAGCGCGATCACGGTGGGCAGCACCACCAACACCGACGCCCGCTCCAGCTTCTCCAACTACGGGACGTGCCTGGACCTGTTCGCGCCGGGCAGCAACATCACCTCGACCTGGATCGGCTCGACGAGCGCCACCAACACCATCAGCGGCACGTCCATGGCGACCCCGCACGTCGCAGGCGCCATCGCCCTGCTGATCGCGGGCGGCAACACCACCAACAGCGCGGCGACCAGCGCCCTGCTCAACGGCGCCACCACCGGCAAGGTCACGGGCGCCCAGACGGGCAGCCCCAACCGCCTGCTGTACACGGGCACGGGCACCACGACCACCCCCGCGCCGGGCACGACCTATACCGGCAGCGTGGGCAGCCGCGCCAGCAGCTACCAGCCGGGCACTGGGGGCTTTTCCTACGCGGGCGGGACCCTGAAAGGCACCCTCAGCGCGGCCAGCGGCACCGATTTCGACCTGTTCCTCCAGAAGTGGAACGGCAGCGCCTGGGCCGACGTGGCCGCCAGCGAGGGCGCCAGCAGCAGCGAGAGCATCAACTACGCGGCCGCTCAGGGCACTTACCGCTGGGAGGTCTACGCCTACTCCGGCAGCGGCAGCTACAGCCTGACCGAGACGAGGTAAACGCCTCGCAGGCCGTCTCCCTCTTTCTCAGTCCCCTCCACGACCCCCCAGCCCCGTGCTGGGGGTTTTGCTGGACGGCACAGCCGACAACTCCAGTCCCAGAATTACGCCTTGACCGTAATTACATTCTGTTATAAACTAAATCCATGAAGTTGAGCGATGTTCAGAAACGACTCCAGGCTCCGTTTCCCGCTCACCTGGTGGGCTGGAAGCCCCAGGCATTCACCAAGGACCGCACCCGCGCGCTGCTGCTGGCCTACGTGGACGCCCGCGCCGTTCAAGACCGCCTGGACGCGATCTGCCCGGACGGCTGGTCGTTTGAGATCGAGGTCATCCCGGGCACCCAGCACCCTACCGTCAAGGGCCGCCTGACCGTGCTGGGCGTGACCCGCGAGGACATCGGCGAGGCGGGCGAGGGCGAGTACGGGACCCTCAAGGCGGCCTCGTCGGACGCGCTGAAGCGCTGCGCGGTGCAGTTCGGCCTCGGGCGCTACCTCTACGACCTGCCCAAGCAGTGGGTGGACTGGAACGACGCGCGGCGCGAGCCTGCCGTGACCCCCGAGCTGCCCGAGTGGGCGCGCCCCGACCACGAGCGCAGCCCCGGCGGCGCCCACATCGTGCAGGCCATGGAGCAGCTCAAGTACGAGCTGCCCGAGGACCTCGAACTCCAGCGCGAGGTGTACAAGCACCTCAAGGCCGCGCTGGGCAGCCTCCACCCCCTGCCGCAGGGCGGGCACGGACGGGCCGCGTGAATCCGGTGCAGCCCCGGCACCTCGCCGCCGTGATGCTGGGCATCCTGACGCTGACCCTGGTCGGCGGGGCGCTGGCGAACCTGCTGTAGAGCGTGTGGCCGGTGGCTGGTCAAGGAAGGTGGGAGACGCAGTCGTACGTCTCCCACCTTCCTCGTTGGCCTACGCGCCCATGCCGCAGGCCACGCCCTACAGGCGCTTCTTGACGTGCCGCGTCGGCGCGTGGCTCCAGGGGTCGTCGGGCCAGGGGTGCTTGGGGTAGCGGCCGCGCAGCTCCTTGCGGACCTCGAAATACGAGGAGTTCCAGAAAGACCTCAGGTCCTGGGTCACCTGCACCGGGCGCCCGGCGGGCGAGAGCAGATGCAGCAGCACGGGCGTGCGGCCCCCGTTGACGCTGGGGGTCTCGGTCAGGCCAAAGAGTTCCTGCAACTTCACCGCCAGGATGGGCGGCGAGCCGTCAGGCTGGTAGCTCAGGCGCACGCGCGAGCCGCTGGGCACCGTCAGGTGGGTGGGCGCCAGCTCGTCGAGGCGGGCCGGGAGCGGCCAGGGCAGCAGCGCTTGCAGGGCCGGAAGCAGCGGGAGGCGGCCCAGGTCCTCGCGGGTGCGCACCCCCTCCAGCGTTGGCCCCAGCCAGTCCTCCAGCCCCGCGAGCAGCGCGGCGTCCGAGAGGTCGGGCCACTGGGGTGGATCGGCGTGGGCTTCTTCCGGGCGCCACGCGCGCAGCGACTGGACCCGGGCGCGCAGGCTGGCGGCGTCCGGGGAGAAGGTGAGGAGGTGGAGGCCCTCCGCACGGATCGCCCCGGCCAGCGCCTCCACCCGCGCCGCGTGCGGCAGGTCGCGCAGGGGCCGGGTGTCCAGCACCAGCGCCCCCACCCGCCGTTCGCGCTGGGCGACGAGGGTGCCGCTGCGGGCGTCCCAGCGCACCGCGTCCTGCCATCCGGCGCGGGCGCCTAGGACCGCCGGGGCGAGCGGCGCGGCGAGGGAGATGCGGCCCTCGGCCGTGCCCGCGTCGAGGTGGGCGACCGCCAGGGCCGGACTCGCGGCCAGCGCGTCCCCCTCGGGCAGCCGCGCCCCCTGACCGCCCGCGAGCAGGAAGCGGCCTCCACCCCCCTCGCGGGCCAGGGCCAGCCGCTCGGGGTAGGCCAGGGCGACGAGCTGGCCCACCGCGAACCCGTCCGGCGGGGTGTCGTCCGGCCGCACGGCGAGGGCCTGCCGCCACTGCCGCGCGAGCCGCTCGGCGCGTTCCAGCACCCCCGCGTCGCCCCGGCTCCCCTCCCGGCGGCGCCAGGCGCGCAGGGCTGCCACCCGGTCGGTCAGGTCGGCTCCGGCCCCGGCGGCCAGGGGATCGCGTTCTTCCAGCAGCGCAGCCACGTCGGCAGCGAGGGGTCCCAGCCCCAGCGCGGCCCCGTCGTGCAGCAGATGGGCCAGGCGGGGGTGGGTGGGCAATTCCAGCAGGGCCGAGCCACGCGGCGTGATGCGCCCAGCGGTGTCCAGGGCCTCCAGATCGCGCAGCAGGGCGCGGGCGCTCTGGACCCGGGGCGCGGGCGGCTCGTCGAGCCAGGCGAGGGCGGCAGGGTCGGGCGCGCCCCATCCGGCAAGTTCCAGGGTCAGCGGCGCGAGGTCGGCCTCCACGATCTCGGGGGGGCGCGCAGCGGGCAAGGCCGCGTGGGTGCGCTCGCTCCACAGGCGGTAGGCGGTGCCCGGCGCGGTGCGGCCTGCCCGGCCCGCGCGCTGCTCGGCCCCGTCGCGGGTGACGCGGGTGGTGACCAGGCGGGTCAGGCCCGTGCCGGGGTCGAAGCGCTGGGTGCGGCTCAGGCCCCCGTCCACGACCACCCGCACGCCCGCCAGGGTCAGCGACGTTTCCGCGATGGAGGTCGCCAGCACCACCCGGCACTGGCCCCCCGGGTCCGGCAGGATCGCCCGGCGCTGCTCGGCCAGCGGGAGGTCGCCGTACAGCGGCAGCACGGCCGCGTCCACGCCGGAGAGCGCCCCCAGCGCCCCGCGAATCTCGCGCACACCAGGGAGAAAGGCCAGGATGTCCCCTTCCGGGTGCGCCGCCAGCGCCTCCCGCACCGCGCGGGCCACCTGGTCCTCGACGCGGCCTGCCGGGTCGGCAGGCAGGTAGCGCACGTCCACCGGGTAGGCCCGGCCCGCGCTCTGCACCAGCGGAGCGCCCAGGCGGGTGGGCAGCGCCGGGTCGAGCGTAGCCGACATGACCAGCACGCGCAGGTCGTCACGCAGGGCCCCCTGCACCTCACGCAGCAGGGCCAGCGCGAGGTCGGCGTTCAGCGAGCGCTCGTGGAACTCGTCGAGAATCACCAGGCCCACACCCGCCAGTTCAGGGTCGCGCTGGAGGCGGCGGGTCAGGATGCCCTCGGTGACGACCTCGATGCGGGTCCGGTTCGACACCCTCGACTCGAAGCGCACCCGCGAGCCGACCGTGCCGCCGACCTCCTCCCCCAGCCCTTCGGCCAGCCGGGCCGCGACCGCCCGGGCAGCGACCCGGCGCGGTTGCAGCATCACGGTGCCCTGCCCGGCGAGCCAGGGTTCATGCAGCAGCTCAAGCGGCAGCCCGGTGCTCTTTCCCGCGCCCGGCGGCGCCTGAAGCACCACCAGCGGGTGCGCCGCGAGCGCCGAGCGCAGCTCGGGCAACACCTCGAAAACGGGAAGAGCGAGGCCAGGCGAGGTCACGCGGGGCATGGTAGCAGGGACGCTCAGGACGCCTCGCCGCCGCTGGGAGCCTTGCCGATTTCCCCGTCGGGGGACTTGTGAAAGGCGGCCCCCAGCGCGCGGACGTTCTCATGAATCAGGGTGGTGTTCAGCGAGACGGCGGCGAGCATCCCTGCCGAGGCCGCGCTCATCACGTACTGCGGCGCGCCGGTCATGTCGCCCGCCGCCCACACGCCGCGTACGCTGGTCATGCCGTGCTCGTTGACGACCACCCGGCTTTTCTCGTTCAGCTCGCAGCCCAGCGACGCGGGCAGGGCGCTGTTCTGAACCTGGGTGGGGTTGAGGAACAGCGCGTCGAGGTGCAGGCGCTCCCCTCCCCGGAAGCGGACCCGGAGGTCGTCGCGGCCCTCCAACCGCAGGATCGGGGCCGTGTGGATGGGGACGCCGACCCGGCGCAGGTCCTCGCGCTGCTCTTCGGTCAGCTCGTCGGGGCCGTCGGTCAGGAGCACCACCCGGCCGGACCACGCGCGCACGCTCAGGGCGAGGTGGTGGCCCTCCTGGTGCGATCCCAGCACGCCCAGCGCCGCCTCGCGGTTGGGCCAGCCGTCGCAGTAGGGGCAGTGGTGGACGGTGCGGCCCCAGCGGGCACGCAGGCCCGGCACGCCCGGCAGCACGTCGCGCACGCCGGTCGCGAACAGCAGGCGCCGGGCAAAAGCCCAGCCGCCGTCGTGCCGGACCGCGAATCCCTCAGGAAGCGCCCTGGCCTCGCGGGCCACGCCGGGCTGCACCGTCACCGGATACTCGGTGAGGTCGGCCAGTCCCAGCGTCTTGAGGGTACCGGGTGGGCTGGCGTCGCGGGTAAAGACCCCGTGGGCCGCCGTGGCTTTTTCGTTGCGCGGCGGCCCGCCGTCAAGCAGCAGCACCCGCCGCCGGGCGCCGCCCAGCACCAGCGCGGCGTTCAGCCCCGCCGGACCTGCGCCGACTACCACGGCGTCATACTCCTGCCTGGGCATCAGCGGGGACCCGGCCGCACGCTCAAGTCGGGCAGGGCCGCGTCCCGGGGAGCGCCCAGCACAAAATGGATCGTGGCGGCCACCGTCTCCGGGGTCAGGTAGGCGTCCGGGTCGTAGGCGCCGCCCTCCTGCGCGCGCACCTGCTGCTGCATGGGCGTGGCGGTGCGGCCCGGATAGACGGTCGAGACCCGCACGCCGTGGGGGGCTTCCTCGTCGCGCAGGGCGTCGGCCAGTGCCCTCAGGGCAAACTTGCTGGCCGCGTAGCTGGCCCAGCCGGGGTTGGCCCGCAGGCCCGCCCCGCTGTTCACGAACACCAGGGTGCCGCGCTCCTCCCGCACGCGCGGCAACAGCAGCCGGGTCAGCTCGGCGGGCGCGACCACGTTGACCCCCAGGGTGTGGGTCCAGGCGGCGTGCCCCTGCTCGGCCACCGCCCCCAGCTCGGCCACCCCCGCGTTGTGGACCACGTTGGTCACCCGGCCCAGCCCTGCCAGCGCCTCCCCGAAGGTGTCCGGCGCGAGCAGGTCGAGGAGCAGGGGCTGGCCGCCCACCTCGTCCGCCAGGGCCGCCAGCCGCGCCGGGTCGCGGCCTTGCAAGATCAGGGTATGGGTGCCTGCCAGCGCCCGCGCGAGCGCCGCGCCGATGCCGCCCGCCGCGCCGGTAATCAGCGTCACGGGCCGTGTGGAGTGGGTCATGGGCGGCAGGCTAACGCACCAGCCGTACCCGGAAATACCGCTCCTGAAACCAAACGGCCTTCATGATGTCCGCATCTGCCCAGGTGGTGCCCGGCCGCACGACGACCAGCTTGTCCTCCACGTCGTCCTCGCGGACGATCACGGCGGCGACCACGCCCCTCGCCTCCCCCACGGGCACGTCCCACCCCAGCAGGTAGGCGTCGATGGGCTGACCGTCGCCGCTGAGTGTTCCGGGCAGTTCGCCGGAGTTCACCCGGTACACGAGGTCGGGGTGACGGGGATGCACGCTGCCCAGCGGACGGTCCACGGCGACGCGGACGATCTGGCCCAGCCAGGCGGTCAGGTCAGGCTTCACCGGGCCAGCATAGAAAGCCACCCCGCCGGGAGGGAGACGGGGTGGCCAAAGGGGAGAAAGGGTCAGCGGCTGCCGAGGCCGTCGAAGGTGTCGATGGGAAACACGTCCCACTCGGCGGCGGGATCGAAGGCGTCCGTGCCGGTGGCGTCGCCCGCCGTCACACTGGCCTTGCGGCGCAGGGTCCGGTCGAGCGTGGTGACGGCGCCGGAGGTCCAGGCGGTGCCCGGATCGAAGCCGACCTGCCCGAAGGAGTCGATCACTTCGCCGCCCTTCTTGAGCAGCAGGGCGTCGTCGCCGTTGAAGTTGGTCACGGCGCTGCTGAGCTGACCCCGCTCCCTCAGCGCGGCGACCGCCTGGCTGTTGTACAGGACGTAGGTGCCGCCTGCCGCCAGCGTGCCGCTGAGGGTGACCCTGTTCCCGGCGGTCGTGGCGCCGTTCGAGTACAGCTCCACGCTGTAGGCGCCGAGGTCCACCGCCTGCGAGGTGGGGTTATAGATCTCCAGGGCCTTGTTGTTGCTGCTCCCCTCCACGTACTCGCTGAAGTAGAGGTCGGCGGCCTGGACCGGCTTGGGCGCCTGCACCGTCACCGTGAGCAGGCTGGTGTCGCTCGCCCCGCCCGCCGCCGCCTTCACCTCGTAGGTGTAGACGCCGGGCGCGGTGCCCTCGGGGGCCGAGACGGTGACGGTAAAGGCCTCGCCGCTTGTCGCCGTGGCGGGCGCAGTCGCCAGCGCCGGAGCGCCGCCCTGAGGGGTCACGCTGACGGTCAGCTCGTCGGGGACGTTCACGCTGCTCGCCGTGAAGTTCTGGCTCACGGCCTCGGCGCCCACCGTGGCTGTGAGCTGGGCCGCGTCGGGCGAGAGGTGGACGCGCGTGACGGGGACCGAGGCGGGCAGCGGCGTCTGGGCGCGCAGGTTCAGGCCGACCAGCACCGGGTCGTGGTCGCTGGAGCGGAAGGGGTCGGGGGCGTAGAAGCCTGCGAGCTGCGCCGCGCTCTTGAACTCGGTGTTGTAGTCGAGCACGGTCGGCTCGTCGGCGTTGATGTGCCACTTCGCCTCGCCGACGACCTGACGCTCCAGGCTGGGGGTCGCCAGCGCGTGGTCGAGGCTGCCCCACTGGCCGCCAAACTGGTAGGAGTAGCTCGACGCGTCGAAGAGGTTGAGGTAGCCGCCCTCCTCCAGCGCCCGCAGCGGGTCTTCCATGCGGTAGGCGTTGAGGTCGCCCAGGATCAGGCGGTCGTCCTCCTGCACGCCGGTGGGGTTGGTCGCGAGCCACCCCGCGATGATCCGCGCCGCGTTCGTGCGGGTCAGGTTGCAGTTGCCCTGGCCGTCGCCGAGGTCCGGATCGCCCGCGCAGGCGCTGCCCTTGCTCTTGAGGTGGGCGACGACCGCCGTCACGCGCCCGCCGTTCGCCTTGCTCTGGAAGGTGTGCGCCAGGGTGGGGCGGTTGCGGGTGTCCTGGTAGGTGGGGTCTACGCGGTTGTCGAGCACCGCGAGCTGCCCGACCGGGGTCACGCTGGCGGGTTTGTAGATCAGGGCGACCGTGATCGCGTCGGTGCCGACATTTTCGCCGGGGTTGATCGCGGCGTAGGTGCCGGGGGCCGTGGCGGCGTTCAGGGCCGTGACCAGATTGGCGATGGAGGAACGGCTCCCCTTCTCGAAGTCGTTCTGAATTTCCAGCAGGCCCAGCACATCGGGATTCATCTTGGTGATGGCCGCCACGATCTTGGCGCGCTGACGCTCGAACTCCACGCAGTCGTCGGCCCCGCGTGCGGCGCTGCTCACCCCGCCCAGCGTGCAACCGCTGTTGCTCTCGACCAGGGTGGTGAAGTAGTTCAGCACGTTCATCGAACCGACGCGCAGACGCCCGCCCACGCCGCCCGGCTCGCTGGGGCGCTCCTGGCCGTCGATGCTGGCCGAGGTCGCTTGCAGGCGGTACACGTCCTCCGAGCCGCTGCCGGTCCAGCCGTCGTTGCTGAAGGTCAGCACGCCGGTCACGACCACCCGGTCGCCGCCGCGCAGGGTGTTGGCGGCGCTCAGCGGCTGGCCGTTCCGCGCGAAGATCACGGGATCGGGGTTCTGCCAGCGGCTGGAATCGTCGATTCGCAGCACGCGGTTCGCGACCTCCGCCTGATAGGCGGCGAGGCCCGCCGCGCTGGGACGGTTGACCTGGGTGTAGGTCGGGATGCGCGCGTCGGCGATGTCGAAACTCGCCCCACGGCCCAGCGTGAAGTTGTTGGTGACCACGCCCGCCGTGCCCACCCGCATCCCCTCGTAGCGCTCGCGCTCGGCCACCGGCAACGGCAGCTTGACGCGCACGGCAGCGGGCAATTCCAGCCCCGACGCGACTTTGGTCAGCCCCTCCGCCGTGAGCTGGGTCGCCGTGAAGCTCTCGGCCACCGTGCCGCTGACCCGCACGAGGTCGCCCGGCGCCAGGCTGGAGCCCAGACTGGGGCAGGTGCCGCCGCAGAACACGAACAGGCCGTCGCTGGTCAGCTCGTTGCGGTCGGCGTCCGGCTGCTCCTCCTGGAGAAAGAAGCCGTCCACCTGCGCCGAGCGGGTCGCCGCCACATAGGAGGTCCGCAGCCCCGTGACCACGCCTTCCACCGTCACCCGCTGGCCCAGCAGCAGCGAGGGCGCGTTGCCGCTGGCCGTCTGGCCCTGCACCGCCGCGATGTTCGTGACGGGACCGGCGTCGGCCTCACCGAGGCTCTGGGTCCGGAGCGCCGTCTGCCCGGCAGCCTGGGGGGTCTGGCCGCAGGAGGCCAGCGCAAGAAGGCCTGCGAGCAGCAGGCATTTGGAGGCGGTCGGAAGTGTCTTAGGCAGGGTCTTGGGCATGGGAAAAGGTCTCCTTGGGAGGGCAGGGAAAGTGGCCGCCGTGGTCCAGCCGCAAAGTCGTCCCGGTCCAGGCGGGAGAGCGACCCTGTTCTGGATGAGCGGAGTATAAAGCCTGGAGGGTCAACCGCCCGTCAGCGGTGACAGTCCTGTCAGAAGAGGGGTGGTAGGGCGCCCCCGTGTGACGCGGGGTGCCGCCGCGTGTCCCGTTCCCGCCCCCTGCGGGCCGCGTCCCTGGGGGGTGCCAGAGGCTGTCAGGCGCGCCGGGGCAGCGGTCTGCCGCCCCTGCTAGGCTGGCCGGATGAGGCGAGGCCGATGAGCAAGCAGAGTTCCCCCAAAGGCACCCACAGCAGCGTGACCCTCCAGCCCGGCGCGGTGCGGCGCGTGGCGGGCCGCTACCCGTTCGGGCACAGTGGGGACATCGCGGACGCGGACGCGGGCCTCACGCCGGGCGAGGTGGTGGACGTCAGGGCACCCGACGGCACGCTGATCGGGCGCGGGTACTTCAACCCGGACGGCGCCACGCCGCTGCGGCTGCTGACCTGGACGCCGGGCGAGGCCATCGACCTGAACTTCTACCGCTCGCGGGTGCGCGCGGCCCTCTCCCGGCGGGCGGGGCGCATCACGGGCACCGACGCCATGCGGGTGCTGCACGCCGAGGCCGACGGCCTGCCCGGCGTGGTCGCCGACCGCTTCGGGGACGTGCTGAGCGTGCAGTTTCGCAACGCGGGCGTGGAGCGCCACCGCGAATTGATCGTGCGGGCGCTGCGCGAGGAGACGGGCGCGGCCTCGGCCTTCGAGCGCAGCGACACCGGCGAGCGCCGCCGCGAGGGCCTGGACCTGCGGACCGGCGTGCTGTGGGGCGACGTGCCGGAGCGCGTGGCCTTTCACGAGGACGACCTGGAACTGCACTTCCACCCCTTCGACGCGCAGAAGACCGGCTTTTTTCTCGACCAGCGCGACAACCGCCGCCTGATGCGCTCGGTGGTGCAGCCCGGCGAGGGCTTTCTCGACGTGTATTCCTACACGGGGGGCTTCAGCCTGCACGCGGCGCGGGCGGGAGGAAAGCCGGTCGCCATCGACAAGGACGAGAAGGCGCTGGCGGTGCTGGAGCGCGAGGCCCGCGAAAACGGGGTCCAGGTGGGCGTGCGCTGGGGCGACGCGCTGGAGGCGCTGCGGGCACTGGAAAAGGAGAAGCGCACCTTCGGGGCGGCGGTGCTCGACCCCCCCACCCTCGCCAAGCGCAAGGACGACGTGCCCCGGGCCAAGCGCGTCTTTACCGAGGGGACCACCAGCGCCCTGCGGATGCTGCGGCCCGGCGGACACCTGCTGGTCAGCACCTGCGCCCACTACATCGGGGTCAGCGACCTGCTCGACGCCGCGCGGGTGGCGGCGGGCGAGGCAGGCTCCGGCGCCGAGGTCGTGGCGATCACCTACCAGCCTGCCGACCATCCCCACCGGCTCAGCGTGCCGGAGAGCCTCTACCTCAAGAGCATCCTGCTGCGCAAGGAGGGATGAGGGCCGGGGGAAACGGACCTCGCCGGGGCCTGGTCTGGGCTGCTCCGGTCTGGGCCGCCTCCAGGATGGACCGACCGGGGCCGGGCAGACCGCCGCGTGACGGGACGCCCCGCCTCACAACGGTCATCAGGCGACCGGAAGCGAGGGACCGCGCTCGACCGTGGCTGGCGCGCCGTGGGAGGGGCCACCCTCCTCCCTTCCACGGCACGGGACGCCGCCGTCAGTCTCCCTCGGCGGCCTCGATGGAAACGTGGTCGAGCGCCCCGGGGTCGAGCAGGATCACGGCCTGGGGAGTGACCCGCAGCAGGCGCTGGGCTTCGAGCTTTTTCAGGACGCGCGAGACGGTCTCGCGGCTGCTGCTGGTGCGGGCCATGATGTCGGCGGCGGTGAGCGGCAGCTCCTGGGGGCGGGGCACCCCGGCGGCGACCCGCTGCTGGTGCAGGTTGGCAAAGACGTGCGCCAGGGCCGCCTCGGTGTTCAGGCCAAAGGCGATCAGCTCGTCGTTCAAGAAGGTCACGCGCCGGGCGAGCATCTCCGCGAGGTTCCACAGCACGCGCGGGTGGCGACGCAAGATCGTCTCGAAGTGCTCGCGGTGCAGCATCAGGGTCCCCACCGGGGTCAGAGCGCGCACCGAGGCGCTGCGGTCTTGCCGCGCGAGAACCGCCGTCTCCCCCACCACGCCGGGCGCATAGATGTCGCCCAGCACCCGCTCGCGGCTGCCCAGGCTGATGCGGCTCACCCGCACCACCCCGGCGGTGATCAGGTGCAGCGCCTCGCCCTCGGCGTCCTGCTCGACGACCAGCTCACCGGGCCGGAAGGTCCGGGGCGTCACGATCTGCGCGGCCTCCCGCAGGGCGTCCTCGGGAACCTGTTGAAAGAGGGGGGAACGTTTCAGGTCGTCCAGGCGCGCCATCGCGGGGCATCCTAGAGCATCCGGCCACCCCGGGGCAAAGAGCGCCCGGCGGTCCGCAGGCCCTGGCCACCCCGTCTCAGGCCACCGCTCTTTACACAGGCTTCATGTAAGAAACCTTACATGCTAAGTTCTTGATGATCTGACCTGAAGAAGTGTGGGAGCCTAGCCCAGTTTCCGCGACTTTTTCGATGAAAGGAGTCACATGAAGCCAGGAATAACACTTCAACTTGCTGTGGCCGTGTGTACGGCGGGCCTGCTGGCTGGCTGTACGCAGGCCCCAGTGGCCAAGGCCCCCGCGGCGTACCGCCCGGCCTACATTGTCAGCGTGCCGGTCACGGCTGAGGACACCGCGCAGAGCCTGGAGGCGCGCTACGGTGGCCAGGTCGCCGGGCTGAACGTGGCGGCAGGCTACGCGGTCCTGGGGCTGGACCGGGCCGGGGCGCAGGCCCACAACCTCAGCGCCCAGACAGGCAGCCGTTTGGGGATGGCCGAGCGCAACCTCGACCAGTTCCGCGCCGGAAACACGGCCCTGATGGGTGCCCGCCGCAGCATATGGATGGGCGGCGAATGGGAGACCTGGGCGGGAGCGCGCCGGACTATATGGATGGGCGGCACCTATACCCCGGTCGAACAGAACTCGGGGACCTTCCAGCAGATCCGACTGGAGCGTGCCCACCAGCTCGCGCCTAACCTCGGCGCGGGGGTCAAGGTGGCGGTCATCGACACCGGCCTCGACCTGAGCCACCCGGCTTTCGTCGGTGCTCTGGCGCCGTCCACCGAGTGGAAGGACTTTGTGGGCAACGACGACCTGCCGCAGGAGGAAGGCACCCTGGGTATCGGCGGGTACGGGCACGGCACGGCGGTCGCCAGCATCGTTCTCCAGGTCGCGCCCCGGGCCACCATCCTGCCGCTGCGGGTGCTGGGACCGGACGGCTCGGGCGACACCTTGCAGGTCGCCAACGCGATCTACCACGCCGCCGCCGTGGGGGCCCGGGTCATCAACCTCAGCCTGGGCAGCGCCGAGCGCTCGGACGTGATCGAAAAGGCCATCAAATACGCGACCGAGAAGAAGAACATCCTGGTCGTCGCCTCGGCGGGCAACGAGGACCTCGCGGCGATCACCTACCCGGCGGCCCAGGCGACGGACGGCGCGGCGGGCGAACGCAGCCTCAGCGTGGGCAGCGTCAACCCCCTCGACCTCAAGTCGGACTTCTCCAACTACCAGAAAGACAAGCTGGAACTGGTCGCCCCCGGCGAGAACGTCTACGCGGCGGGGCCAGAAGGCCTGCTGGTGTCGTGGAGCGGCACGTCGATGGCGGCGCCGATGGTCGCGGGCGGGCTGGCGCTCGCGCAGGGGCAGACGCTGGCGGTCAGCCTCAAGGACGTCACCAAGAAGATGGCCGACAATGGGCAGGACCTTTACAACAACGGCATGAACGGCGCCTACAAGGACAAGCTGGGCAAGGGCCGCCTCGATCTGGAGAAGTTCCTGATCAACGTCGTTCGGTACTGAACCCAGCGGCCCAGCAGGCTGTCAGACTGACAGGAGAAAGGCTCGCCGCCCTCTCCTGTCCCTGATGCTGTCTACCTCCGCAGCTGTAAGAGTCCGGACAGGCCCCGGGGGGGACTATGCCCCCATGTTCGGACCTGGGAGCGCTGCACAGCACACTGGCAGCGACGATCCCGCCGCAAGGGTAGCCGCGCTGAACGAGGCTGCCTCTGCCCTGCTAAAGACCGACGAGGCAGGGGCGCTGAGTCTTGCGCAGACTGCCGCCTGCCTCGCGGGCACCCACGACGTGGCTGGACTGGCCCGGGCGCAGCTGATTCAGGGGTCGGTCTATGCACGGCGCGGCGAGAGCGAGCAGGCGCTGGCGCAGTTGCAGGACGCACTGCGGCTGTTCCGGGCCGCCGACCATCCCGCCGGGGAGCGCGACGCCCTCACGGCCCTGGGGCGCATCGGCATGCAACTGGGGGACTTTCTGGTCGCCCGGGACCACCTGGCGGCGGCGCTGTCCTTGACCGAAAAACAGAGTGCCGAGGCGGCCCAGATACTCAACCTGCTGGCCGGGTCCCACCATGCCAGCGGGGAATATGCGCAGGCCCTGAGCCACCTGCACCGGGCGCGGCAGATCCATGAACTGCTGGGGGACCAGCGGGAGGTCGCCAACGTGCTGGGCAACATGGGCACCCTCCACACCAGCTTGGGCAACTACCCCGATGCCCTCGCGCACCTGTCCGAGGCCTACCGGATCTTCCGCGACAGCCTCAGCGACGAGCGGATGCAGGCGATAGCCCTCATCAATCTGGGCACCGTTCACCTGGACATGGGGGAATTCACCAGAGCGGCGCGCTACTTCGAGGAGGCGTTGGATATCGCGGTGCAGCGGGGCGACCGGCTGACCATCGCCACGGCCAAGCTGAACATCGCCGAGGCGTGGACCGGCAACCGGGACCCCCAGCGGGCCGAGGCTGCCTACAGCGAGGCGCTGGCCACCGCCCGCCAGATCCAGTACCGCACCGGCGAGGTCTCCGCGCTGATCGGCCTGGGCAGGCTCCTGGCGCAGCGCGGCGAACTGACCGAGGCCGCCGCCGCCCACGCCGAGGCCGTGGCCATCGCCCGCGAGATCGAGGACCTGGAGGGCGAACTCGATGCCCTGAACCACCTGGGAGAGGTTCAGGCCGAACAGGGCGACTTCCCCGCTGCCCTGGCCTCGCTGGAGCGCGCCCTGACGCTCGCCCAGGACGCCGACCACAAGAAGACGGTGTACGAGGCCCACCGCGCCCTGGCAGAGGTCCACAAGCGGGCTGGAGACTTTGAGCGCGCCTTGCGCCACCACGAGCTTTATCACCAGGCCGAACGCGCACTGTTCAACGAGGAGAGTGACCGCAAGACCCGTGAACTGGGCGCGCAGTTCGAGGTGGAGCGCGCCCGCCACGAGACCGAGGTGCAGCGCCTGCAACGCGAGCTGGCCGACACGGCGCGTGAGGAGGCCGAGGCGCTGGTGCAAGCGCGCACCGCCGAGCTGGAACAGGCCCAGGTGGAGATCGTGACCCGGCTGGCGGTGGCGGCCGAGTACCGCGACGACATGACCGGCGAGCATACCTGGCGGGTGGGTCACGTCTCGGCCCTGATCGCGCGCGACCTGGGCCTGCCCGAGGAGGACGTGGCCCTGCTGCGGATCGCCGCGCGCCTGCACGACGTGGGCAAGATCGGCATTCCCGACGCCATCTTGCTCAAGCCTGGGCGCTTCACCCCCGAAGAGTTCGAGCGGATGAAGGTCCATACCCTGATCGGCGCCCGCATCCTGTCGGGCGGGCACTCCCGGTTGTTGCGAATGGCCGAGGAAATCGCCCTGTCGCACCACGAACGCTGGGACGGCGGCGGCTACCCGCTGGGCCAGGCCGGACACAGCATCCCCCTCACCGGGCGCATCGTGGCCGTCGCGGACGTATTCGACGCCCTGACCAACGAGCGGCCCTACAAGTCGGCGTGGACCCGCGCGCAGGCGCTCGCGGAATTGCAGCGGCAGGCGGACCAGCAGTTCGACCCCGAGGTGGTGGCGGCGGGGCTGCGGGTCTTCTCGCGGGTCGAGGGACCGATCACGCCGCGCTGAGCCGGACTCCCCCGCTGCGCTACAGTGCTCCGCGTGACTCCGCCGCCCGCCTTCCCCTCCCTGGCCCCTGCGACCCTGGCCCCGGCCCAAGCGGCTCCGGCGCTCGCGGCCCGGGACCTGCGCCACGGCTTTGGCAGCACGCCCGTGCTGCACGGCGTCTCGCTCAGCGTGGAGGGGGGCGAAGTCGTCGCGGTGACCGGCCCCTCGGGCAGCGGCAAGAGCACGCTGCTGCACCTGCTGGGCGGCCTGGACACGCCGCAGGCGGGCGAGGTGTGGTGGGCGGGCGAGCGGGTGGACAGCCTGGGCACCCAGGCGCGGGCGCTGCGGCGGGCCGGCCGGGTCGGGCTGGTCTTTCAGCACCACTACCTGCTGGAGGACCTGAGCGTGCTGCAAAACGTGCTGGTGCCCGCCCTGCTGACCCGGCAAGACGGCCAGGAGCGGGCGCGCGCCCTCTTGAGAAGGGTGGGGCTGGCCGGGCGGGAAAGCAGCCTGCCCGGTGTCTTGAGCGGCGGCGAGCGCCAGCGGGTCGCGGTGGCCCGCGCGCTGGCGACCCGCCCCGCCGTGATCCTGGCCGACGAGCCGACCGGCAGCCTCGACCGCGCCAACGCCGAGGTGATCGCCACGCTGCTGCTCGACCTCGCCCGCGAGGACGGCGCGGGCGTGCTGCTGGTCACCCACGACGAGCGGCTGGCGGCGCATGCGGGCCGGGCGCTGCACCTGCTCGACGGACGGATCGTGGACGCCTGAGCGCCAGACCCTCGCTGCCCGCACCCTCACCAGCTGAATTCTTTCTCATCGGCCGCGCCTGACCCGGTCCAAAACAGACCGCGCGCCTGCGCCAGAGGCCCACTTCGCCTGTCAGTCAGTTGTTGGCCGGGTCTTTATTGTAACGCCCGAACACTTGATTGTACGGGGCGCTACGACAGCTGCGGCACGTGTCATCTACGCTTTGAAAGCACAACAGGACGGGTCAATCGAAAGGTCCCGCGCGTCATGGCAGAGAGGTCGGCTCTCTTGTCAAGAAGCGCCCCCGTCTTGCCTTGTTCTGGAGGACACCATGAAGCAGCGAATCCTGATGGTCAGCGCCGCCCTGTTCCTCGTTTCTCCGGCCCTGGCGGGCGGCGGCTCCTCTGTGCCTGCGGCGAACACCATCGCCGGGATCGTCGCCAACGATCCGAACTTCAGCACGCTGCTCGCGGCGGTGCAGGCGGCGGGCCTGACCCAGACGCTGGCGCAGCCTGGCCCCTACACGGTGTTCGCGCCCACCAACGCGGCCTTTGCCAAGGTTCCGGCCGACCAGCTCACCGCGCTGCTCAACAACCCCGCGCAGCTGCGCGCCGTGCTGCTCTACCACGTGGTGCCGGGAAGGGTCACGGCGGCGCAGGTCAGTAGCCTCACGAGCGCGCGCACCGCGCAGGGCGCCGACCTGAGCGTCAGCGCGAGCAGCGGCACGGTGCAGATCAACGACGCGACTGTCACGCGCGCCGACATCCGCGCCAGCAACGGGATCATCCACGTGATCGACACTGTGCTGCTGCCGCCCAACTGAGCGCCTGACGCTCGGCACAGACCCGGACCCCGGCAGCCAGAGGCGCAGCTTTCCTCTGCTGCCGGGATTTGGCTGCCCCCCTTTCCCAGGACGGTGCCCATGACCCATCAGGCAGACCAGAGACCCTCCCGGCCGTTGGTCCTGAGGCGGGGGCTGACCCGCACCGCCACGCTGGCGGCGGCGCTGATGCTGGTGTCGGCCGGGCTGGCGCCCCCCGTGCGCGCGGACGTTCCGGCGGCGCCCCGTCCGCTTTTGCTGAAGGTCACGGCCCCCGAACCCGTGCTGCGCGGCGGCGTGGTCGTGCCCGGCCAGGTCACCCGGACCTACAGTCTGACCCTGGATGCCGGGGAACGCCGCCTGCTGCGCGCCCGCCAACCCAGCCGGGAACAGCCCAGCCGCGACCTGAACGCGCTGCTGGAACAGGTCTACGCCCGCATCGAGGCGAGGACGCCCAGAGACGCCCGCTTCGTGCGGGTGGGGGGCGAGTGGACCGCGCAGGCGCAGACCGGCTGGCGGGTGCGGCGGGCCGAGACGGCGGAGCGGCTGCGCGCGGCCCTGGAACGCCCCGCAGCGGGCCGGGGCGCCCTGGAGGTCGAGGTCGCCCTGCGCCTGACCCCCCCGGCCCGGACGGTGGCCGACCTGCACGAGCGCGGCGTGGTGGCGCACCTCGCGTCGGGCGAGTCGGGCTTTGCGGGCAGCCCGGAGTTCCGGGTCCACAACATCCGGGTGGGGAGCAGCCGCCTGCACGGGGTCTGGCTTGAGCCCGGCGCGGTCTTCGACTTCAATGCGCTGATCGGCCGCATCTCGAAGGAGCGGGGCTTCGTGCCCGGCTACGTGATCGCGGGCCAGAGCCTGACGATGGAACCCGGCGGGGGCATCTGCCAGGTCAGCACCACCGTGTTTCGCGCCGCGTATCTGGCGGGGCTGGAGGTCGTCGAGCGCCACGCCCACTCGCATCAGGTGGCCTATTACGACCCGCCCGGCTTCGAGGCGACCGTGTACGCGCCCGCCAAGAACCTGCGCTTTCGCAACGACACGGCCTCTCCCCTGCTGATGCAGGCCGCCTGGGACCTGGAGGCGGGGACGCTGAGCATCCACCTGTTCGGCGGCCCGCCCGACCGTCAGGTGCAGGTTTCCCCTCCCCGCATCCGCGACCTGCGGCCCGCACTGGCGCCCTCCTTCGTGCCCGCCCCCGACCTGAAGCCAGGGGAAGCCCGCCGCATCGACTTGCCCGCCTCCGGGATGCGGGTGCGCATTGAACGCACGGTGCGCAGAGACGGAAAGGTCCGCCGCGACGAGACCCTCAGCCACTACCGCCCCTGGGGCGGCGTGTTCGCGGTGGCGCCGGGAGACGAGCGGCTGCGGTAGGCGGGTGGCGCGGAAAGGCAGGTGGGCAGCGGAGCTTCCGCCGCCCACCTTCTTTCATCTTCTCCCGGCCAGGGGCGCGCCCCCTACCACCCGGCCCGCGCGTACACGTCGGGCAGCGCGGGCGTCAGGCCGAGTTCGCGGGCGGCGCGCTGGGGCCAGTGCGGGTCGCGCAGGAAGGGGCGGCCCAGCGCGACGAGGTCGGCGACGCCGTCTTGCAGCACACCTTCGGCCTGGGCGGGGGTCTCGATCATGCCGACGGTCATCACCCGCAGGTCGGGCACCTCGGCGCGGATGCGGGCGGCGAAGGGCGCCTGATACAGCGGCCCGGCGCTGATCTCCTGGAGGGGCGTGAGGCCCCCGCTGCTCACGTCGAGGACTTCCACCCCCTCGAAGCGCAGCAGTCCGGCGAGCTGCACCGTCTGCCCCAGGTCCCAGCCGCCGGGCGCCCAGTCGGTCGCGCTGACCCGCACGAAGAGGGGCAGGTGGGTGGGCCACACCGCCCGCACCGCCCGCACGACTTCCAGCAAGAAGCGCACGCGGTTCTCGAAGGGACCGCCGTACTCGTCCGCGCGGCTGTTCGCCAGCGGCGAGAGAAACTGGTGCAGCAGGTAGCCGTGCGCGGCGTGGATCTCGACCACGTCGAAGCCCGCGACTTGCGCCCGCCGCGCCGCCGCCGCGAAGTCGGAAGTCACGCGCCGGATGTCGTCCGTGCTCATGGCGACGGGATGGGGAAAGACGGCGTTGTAGGGGTCCTCCGAGGGGCCGATGACCTGCCAGCCCCCCGCTTCCGGGGCCACCACCCCGCGCCCGCGCCAGGGGGCGTAGGTGCTCGCCTTGCGCCCGGCGTGCGCGAGCTGCACCCCGATCAGGCTGCCGTGGCGGTGCACGAAATCGGTGACGTGGCCCAGCGGCACGATCTGCTCGTCACTCCACAGGCCCAGGTCCTCGGGGCTGATGCGGCCCTCGGGCGACACGGCGGTCGCCTCGGTCAGGATGAGGCCCGCGCCGCCCAGCGCGAACTGGCCCAGGTGGGTGAGGTGAAAGTCGTTCGCCAGGCCGTGTTTGGCGCTGTACATGCACATGGGCGACACGACCGCGCGGTTGGGCAGGGTCAGGCCGCCCAGTTTGACGGGCGTAAACAGCAGGGGCGTCGGCGCGCTTGTGGCGGGGGTGGCGGCGGGCGCCGGGACGGGCTGGGTCATGCCCCGAATCTAGCCACGCGCCCCTCCCCTGCGCCAGATGGCGGACGCTTCATGCAGGCCGGGGCGGGCAGAGTGGGGTGATGCGCTTGACCGACTCGCTGGAAGGCCTCACGCCGGAGAACTTGCAGGGCTTTTTCGCGGGCTGGCCCAACCCGCCCTCACCCGAAACGTTCCACCGCCTCCTCGCCGGGTCGTACCGAATCTCGCTGGCCGTGGAGGAAGGTGGGCGGGTTGCCGGTTTCGCGCAGGCGATCAGCGACGGCGTGCTGACCGCCTTCATCCCGCTGCTGGAAGTCCTGCCGGAGCACCAGGGACAGGGCCTGGGCACGCGGCTGATGCGCCATCTGCTCGGTCAACTGGAGCACCTCTACGCCGTGGACCTGAGCTGCGACGCGGAACTGGTGCCCTTCTACGAGCGGCTGGGGATGGAACGGGGCAACGCGATGTCCCTGCGGAACTACGCGCGGCAGAGTGGTGTGAGCGGCTTCCCAGACACGCCCGGACCAGGCGGCCTAGACTGACCGGGCCACCCCAACTTCTCCCCGAGGAACACCGCTGGAGGCCCCATGCGTCACCTGATCCTGCCGCTGCTGCTGGCCCTCTCTGCCGCCTGGGCCACGCCCGTCCAGCTCCGGGCGCCCGACGGCCTGACGCTGCACGCGGAAGCCACCCCGGCAGCCCAGCCCGGAGCGGCCCGGCCCTGGGGAGCGGTTCTGCTGCTGCACTCGGCGGCCCGCAACCGGCACGAACTGGACGCGGTGGCCCGGCGGCTGGCGCAGGAGGGCTACGCCTCGCTGGCACTCGACCAGCGCTCGGGCGGGGAGTACGGGGGTCATCCCAATCTCACCGCGCAGGGCCTGGGCCAGCGCGTCCTCACCGGGGCCGACGAGCTGGCGGACCTGGAGGTCGCCCTGGGCTGGCTGAGGCGCCGCTATCCGGGGCGGCCCCTCTTCGCGCTGGGCAGCGGCCGGAGCGCCACGCTGCTGTTTGGGCTGGCAGCAAAGCAGCCAGGACTCGCGGGCATCCTGGCCTTCAGCCCCAATCCCTCGGACCTTCCTGACCTGGACGCGCTGGCGGCGGCCCGGCACGTGCGGGTGCCGGTGTTCGTGACGAGCGAGAACGGCCCGTACGCGGTGGAGACGGCAGGAAACTTCCTGCACGCCGCGCAAAGCGCCCGCAAGGTGCAGTACGTCCCGCCGGGCTTCGGCCTGCCCGGCGCCCAGAGTCTGGACCCCGCCGCGATGGACGGCCCGGAAGCCAGCGAGGAGTACTGGCGGGCGCTCCTGCGCTTCCTGCGCGCCCGCTGACGCGGCCACCCGGCCTCAGCTGCTCGCGCTGGTGTAGCTCGCCACCGCCCTCAGCCAGAAGAGGCGCGTCAGCACGAACAGCGCGGCGGCCACCAGCGGCGAGGCCAGCGCCAGCGCGGGCGTGAGGGTGCCCGTCATGGCCTGGGCCGGAACGGTCGTGATGAAGGCGACCGGCACCACGAAGGTCAGCAGCGCCCGCACCGGCACCGGAAAGGCCGTGACCGGAAAGCGCGCAGCCCCGAAGACGCCGTTGAACAGCTCGGAAGCGTTCTGGGTCTTGACGAACCAGAAGGCGGTGGTGGAGAGCGCCAGCCAGATGCAGTACACGATCACGACCGCCGAGAGGTAGAGCAGCGCCGCCCCCGCCAAGCCCCCCGGCGTGACCGTCAGGTGCGAGGCCGCGTAGCCGATCAGCCCCGCCCCGATCAACAGGTCGGTCACCCGCAGCACGTTGAGGTGCCGGGTGCTGACCCCGAACTGCGCGTCGATGGGCTTGAGCAGCGTGAAATCCATGCTGCCGGTGCGCACGGCCTCGGCGATCTTGCTCATGTTGGGCTGGATAAAGACGCTGATGACCCCCTCGGTGAGCATGAACAGCCCCGTGACCAGCAGCGCCTCGTGGAAAGTCCAGCCGCCCACCGTGTCCAGCTCCGGCTGCCCGAACAGCACCGCGATGCCCAGCAGGGCCACCCCGGCCTCGCCCACGCTGGCAAGCACGGCGCCCAGGAAGTTGGCCCGGTATTCGAGCTGTGCCGAGAGCGTGGCCCCCGTGAAGATGCGGATGAGGCGCAGGTAGCGGGTCACTCGCGCCCCCGGCGCGGTGAGTGGGAAGTGGTGAGTGGGAAGTGGACCGGGAAAAGCGACCGACCCACTAACCACTGACCACTGACCACTAACCCCCTCACGCCCCCACCGCCCCGTACTTCCGCAGCCCCACCCGCCACACCAGGAGCCGCAGGAACCAGAAGATCACCAGCCAAGCGGCCAGGACCGCCGCCCCGCGCCCCGCGTCGGCCAGGGACGCCTTGCCCGCCAGCAGTTGCGCGGGCAGGCCCAGCATGTAGGGGAAAGGCGTCCACACCGCCACGTTCTGCACCCACTGGGGGTAAAAGGCGAGCGGCGCGAACATGCCGCCCAGCGCGGCGTAAAAGAGCCACACGACCTCCTGGAAACTGGTGCTCGATTCGGTCCAGAAGGCGAGCAGCCCCACGCAGTACTCCCACAGAAAGCGCGCGCTGAAGCCCAGAAAGGCCAGCCCGAGGGCGGCGAGGTAGGCCAGCGGGTCGGTGGTGAAGCGCGCCCCCGCCAGCCACGCGAACACGGCGACCAGCACCAGCATCAGCGGGAAACGCACCACCCGCTCGGCGAGGTGCCCGGTGTACCACGTCCACAGCGGGTCGAGCGGGCGCAGCAGCTTGGGCGACAGGGTGCCCTGCCGGATGTCGAGGTCGAGTTCCCAGGCGACCCACACCACCATCAGTTGTGAGACGGTCCAGGTGCCCAGGAAATAGGACGCGAACTCGGAGGGCGTGTACCCGTTGATCTCGCCGCCGGGGGCCGCCGCCGCCTGCGCCATCCACACCAGCATCATCACCAGCGAGAGGGTGCCCGACAGCATCCAGATCACGACCTCCGCGCGGTACTCGACCATCTCCGCGAACTGGGCGGCGAAGAGGGTGCGGAGTTTTTTCCAGGTGGCGGTCATGGGCGCTCCCGGCGCGGTGGGTGGGAAGCGGGGAGCGGCGAGGAGGAAAGACGCGGGGGGCGAGAGCCGCGCCCCACGGACCACGGACCACTAGCCACGGACCGCCTCCTTGCCTCCGAACAGCTCCCCCATCACCGTCTCGATGGGCGGGTCCTCGACGGTCAGGTCGGCCACGTCGAGGTCGGAGAGGAGTCGGGCGGCGCGCACACTCACCTCGGCGCGGGGCACGGTGAGTTCGGCGCTCAGGCCGTCCACCTTGACCCCCGAGCCGTAGCGGGCGAGCTGCGCCTCGGTGACGGGCCGCCGCAGTTGCAGCCGCACGGTCTTGCCGCCGCTGCCCTGCTCCGCCAGCCGCGCGAGGTCGCCGTCGAAGACGAGCTGGCCCTGGTCGATCACCAGGATGCGGCGGGCCAGGGCCGTCACGTCGGCCATGTAGTGACTCGTCAGGATCACGGTCGCCTCGTAGCGCGCGTTGTAGTCGCGGATAAAGGTCCGCACGGCTTCCTGCATGTTCACGTCGAGGCCGATGGTCGGCTCGTCGAGAAACAGCACCCGGGGCCGGTGCAGCAGCGCGGCGGCGAGTTCGCACTTCATCCGCTCGCCCAGGGAGAGTTTGCGGACCTGCTTTTTCAGGATGCCCTCCAGGCCCAGGACCTCGGTGTATTCGCGCATGGTGGCGTGGTACTGGGCGTCGGGGATCTCGTAGATCGCCTGGTTGACCAGAAAGGAATCGAGCGCCGGAAGGTCCCAGATCAGCTGCTGCTTTTGCCCCATGACCAGCGTGATGTTCTTCAGGAAGGCCGTCTCGCGGCGCCGGGGTTCGGAGCCTGCCACCCGCACCTCGCCGCCCGAGGGGTGCAAGAGGCCCGAGAGCATCTTGAGGGTGGTCGTCTTGCCCGCCCCGTTCGGCCCCAGAAAGCCCACCACCTCCCCCGGCGCGAGGTCGAAGGAGACGCCCTTGACCGCCTCCACGCTGCGGCTCTTGCGGTGGACGAAACTGCGGAGGCTGCCCAGAAAACCCGGTTCCTTCTCGTGGACGGTGTAACTCTTGCGCAGGTCGCGGACGCGCACGCGGGCGTCCGGGGTGGGTGTGGTCATAGGTGGCCTCAGAGTACGCGGCGGGGGGAGGCGGGGCATGGGGGCAAACTGGCGTGTCTGGTCCGCCCAGCGGGCGCGGGCAGCCTGAAGGGGGGGCGTGAGGACGGGGTATATGAGAAGGGGGACGGCGCCGCCTGGCGCGCGCTCAGGCGTACAGCTCCGGGTCATGCTCCACGATGTCGAGTTGGTAGCCGTCGGGGTCGCGCAGCTTCAGCACGCGCCCGAAGCCCTCGTCGAGAATCTCGGGATCAGGCAGGACGCCTGCCGAGGTCAGGCGCGCGGCCAGGAGTTCCAGCGGTTCCTGCGCCTCGAAGCCGGGCAGGGCAAACCCCGGCGGGCGGGCCGCCGCCGCGCCATGCAGGTACAGCAGGAACTCTCCCCATTCCAGCTCGGCCCAGCCGCCGTTGCGGTTGACCCGCCGCAGCCGAAACCCCACCCGCTCGTACCAGTCACGGCTGCGGTTCACGTCCGTGGCGTAGATCAGGACGTTGGGCCTCATGCTCCGGCCTTCCCGCTGAACTGCGCGGCGGCCTCGTCCCCGGCCCGCTTCGCCTCGGCCTCGATCAGCAGGTGCTGGCGCAGCGCCCGCTCGACATAGGCGCTGAGGCTCTCGCGGGCCTCGATACTGGCGATCTTCACCTCACGGATCAAAGCCCCAGGCAGGTAGATGTTGAACTGCCGCTTGTCGTCGTCTCCCATACCGGCAGCATACTAGGATGCTAGCAAGCTAGCAACGGCCAGGCTCCTGTCTGTCTCTGACCTGTCGGCGGTCCTCCCGCCGGATAGATTCAGGGGATGAGTCCGTCTCTCCTCCCCTCTACTCGTCCGGTGCCCGCGTGATTCCCTGGGCGCCCCTGGGCCGCGCGCCCATCCCCGGCACCGACCAGGCGCTGTGCCTGTACCGCCGGGGCGACCTGCTGGAGTTCTCGATTCAGATTTCCGGCTACGTCAGCGAGCTGATGAACAGCCGCCAGCACGCCTCGGAAGACGCGCTGGCCGACCTCGCCTGCGCGGCCATCGCGGGGCGGGCGCGGCCCCACGTCTTGGTGGGCGGGCTGGGCATGGGCTTCACGCTGGCGGCGGCGCTGCGGGGGGTGGGACCTTCGGGGACGGTCACGGTGGCCGAACTTGTGCCCGAGGTCGTGGAGTGGAACAAAGGCCCGCTGGGCGAGTGCGCGGGCCACCCGCTGCGGGACCCGCGCACCCGCGTCCACGTGGGCGACGTGGCCGAGCTGCTGCGGCGCGGGCAGGGGACGTTCGACGCCGTGCTGCTCGACGTGGACAACGGCCCCGAGGGCATGACCCACCACGGCAACGACTGGCTGTACTCGCCGCCCGGCTTGGCGGCCGCGCAGCGCACCCTGCGCCCCGGCGGCGTGCTGGCCGTCTGGTCGGCCACGCCCGAGCCGCGCTTCACCACCCGCCTGAACCGGGCAGGCTTCCGCACCGAGGTCCACACCGTCCGCGCCCGCCCCGGCAAGGGCGCTCACCACACGGTCTGGCTGGCCCACGCGCCGGGCAAGGAGGAGAGCGTCACGGGGGCGGTGAGGCGGCAGGAGGCCGGCCGGAGAAGCGGGCGGCGCTGAGCACCTGGTCATAGAGGGGCCTTCTCTCCAGTGAAGGAGGGAGGCGGGACCCGCAGAGCGGCTTGCACAGGAGCACAGAGAGTGCCGTCACGGGGTTGGCGAGGCTTCCCGTCCCACGCTCGAACCGCGCTCTGAGCGCTTCCCCAGGCGCCCTCCCTGTTCCCCGCCCAGTCACGGGGTCGCCGCCCGGGCGCGGGTCTAGGCTCGGGCCATGACTGCGCCCTCGCCTGCCCCCCCAGCCGCCAGCGTGCCGGAGGACGACCCGGCGACCTCTGCCCCACCGACGCCCCTGGCGCTGGCCCGGATGTTCGCCGGGGTGGCGCTGGCGGGCATCGGCGGCGGCCTCCCGGCCCACACCCGGCGGGCGCTGGCCCGGCGCGGCTGGCTGGGTGACGAGGCCTTCGCGGAGACCTTCACGCTGGCGCAGCTCACGCCGGGGCCGAACGCGGTGAACCTCGCGGCGATGGTGGGCGCGCGGCTGTCGGGCAAGGCGGGGGCCGCCGCCTCGGTGCTGGGGGTGCTGCTGCCGGGGCTGGCCGCCATGCTGGCCGTGAGTGTGGTCACCCTGGGACACCCCGGCGGGCTGCCGCCGACCTTGCAAAGCGCGCTGCGGGGCGCGGCCTGCGCCGCCCTGGCCGTGCTGCTGGGCGCCGCGCTGCCGGTGGTGCGGGTGGGCTGGGGCGTGCGCGGCGGGCCGGTGATCACGGTGCTGGCCTTTCTGGCGCTGGGCGTCTTCCGGCTCGACCTGCTGCCCGTCTTGCTGGTGCTGGTGGGCGCCGGGCTGGTCGTCCACCGTCCCCGGCGGGCGCCGTGACGGACCTCGGGGAGATGTTCCTGGCCTTCGCGCGGCTGGGCCTGATCAGCTTCGGGGGCACCAACGTCGCGGAGATCGAGCGGGCGCTGGTGCTGGAGCGCGGCTGGATCGACGCGCAGACGCTGGCGAACGGCTTCGCGCTGGGCCAGCTGATGCCGGGGCCGAACATGCTGGCGGTCACCCACTACGGCTACGCGGCGGCGGGGCTGGGCGGCGCGCTCGTCGCCACGCTGGGCTTTTACGGCCCGACGGCGCTGGTGAGCGCGGGGGCGGCCCTGGCGTGGCAGCGCCACAGCGCGCACCCCTGGGTGATCGCCTTTCGCAACGCCCTGCTGCCCTTCGGCGGCGGGGTGGTCCTGGCCGGGGCGCTGGTGCTGGGGCAGACCAGCGTGACCTCCTGGGGGGCGGCGGGGCTGGCCGCGCTCGCCTTCTTGCTGCTGTGGCGCACGCGGGTGAACAGCGCCGTGGTGGTGCTGGGGGCGGCCGTCCTGGGGGCGCTGCTGGGGCTGTGATCCTGGCCGGCCCGGAGTCGCCCCAGGAAGCTGTGGGGCAGCTCGGCGCCGCGTCCAGCCCCGCCTGTGGCTCCTGGCTCGCCTCCAGACAGGGGGCTGGACCCCTTCGCCGCGCCTACGCCTGTCCTGAAGTCCAGCGGAGGGATGCTCTAGCATGCCCCCGTGACGGCAGACTGGCGCGAACACGCCTCGGCGCGGCGGGCGCGGCCCCCGCAGGTGCGCGGGGCGGTGGCGCGGCCCCGGCTGCTTTCCTTGCTCAGCTCGGCGCGGGTGGTGACGGTGGTCGCCCCGGCGGGCTACGGCAAGACGACCGCGCTGGCGGCGCACCTGCCCGAGCTGGGGCGCGCGGCGTGGCTGACCCTGGACGTGGACGACGCCGACCCGCAGGTGCTGGTGTCGGGGCTGGCGGTGGCGGTCTCGGGGCTGCCGGGCGGCGAGGCGCCGGGCGCGCTGCTCGACGCGGGCGCCGTGCCCCGGCGGGTGGCTGCGCGGGTGGCCGACGTGCTGGACGCTTCCGGCGCGCTGCTGGTGCTGGACGAGGCCGGGCACCTCGCCGGGCCGCTCACGGAGGGCGTGCTGCGCGAGCTGCTGGGCGGGCGGGTGGCGCTGCTGTCGCGCACCCCGCTGGAGACCCCGGCGCTGACCCGGCTGGAGGCGGGGGGCGAGCTGGCGCGCGTCACGGCGCTGGACTTGGCCTTTACGCCGGACGAACTGGGCGAACTGCTGGCCGCGCAGGGGGTGGCGGCCAGCGGAGCCGACGTGCGGCTGGCCCACGCCCTGACCGAAGGCTGGCCCATCGCCGCCCGATTTCTGGCGCAGGCGGCGGCGCAGGGGCGGGTGCGGCTGCCCGACCTGGCCGACCTCGACGGCGGGGAAGCGCAGCTGGGCACCCTCTTTGCCTACCTCGCGCAGGAGGTGCTGGGACCGCTGGGGCCAGCCCTGCGCGGGCTGCTCACGCGCGGCAGCGTCTTCGAGGAACTCTCGCCGGGGCTGCTCGAAGACGTGCTGGAGGAGCGCCAGGCGGCGGCGCTGCTGGGCACGCTGGCGGGCGAGGGCACCTTTCTGACCCGCACGGGCGACACCTACCGGGCGCATCCGCTGCTGCGCGCCCACCTGCGCGGCCTGCTCGCCCCCGGCGAGGCGCAGCGCATCGCGGCGCGCGGGGCCGCCTATTTCGAGCGCAGCGGGCGGCCCCGGCGGGCGCTGGCGGCGCATCTCCAGGCGGGCAACGCGGCGCGGGCCGCCGAACTGCTCGCGGGGTCGGGGGGGCGCTGGCTGGCGCAGGGCCGGGTCACGCTGGTGGGCCGCAGCCTGGCCCGGCTGCCGGGCAGCGCCTGGACCCCGGCGCTGCACGCGCTGTCGGGCGACGCGCGGCGGCTCTCGTCGCGCTACGCCGAGGCGCTGGCGGCCTACGCGCAGGCGGGACCGCTGGCGCGGGCGCTGGGCGAGGCGCAGGTGGCGCTGGACACCGTGCAGCCCGGTCACGCCTGGGAGGCGCTGGACACCGCCGGGGCGCTCGCGCCGGACGCGGCCACCCGCGCGCAGGTCGCCCGGATGCGCGCCGAGAACCACCTCAACGCCGGAGAGCTGGACCGCGCGCTGGCGCTGGCGCCCGAGCTGGCGGGCGGGGCACGCTACGCGCTGCGCTCGGGCGACCTGACGCGCGCCCTGGCGCTGGCGCTCACGGCCGCCCAGGGCGAGGCGGGGGGCGACCGCGCCGCCCAGAACCACCGCGAGGGCCTGCTGCTCGCCGCCTTCTTGCACGCGGTGCTGGGCGAGCCGGAGGAGGCGGCCCGGCGCGCCCGCGCGGGGCTTCAGGAGGGCGAGCGGCTGGAGAGCCGCTTCGTGCGGTCGCTGGCCCTGGCCCGGCTGGGCCACGCCGAGGCCACCCGCGGGCAGGACGGGGCCGCGCGCCAGGCGTATGCGGACGCCCTCGCGCTCGCGCAGGACGTGGTGCCCCGGCTTCAGGTCGAGCCGCAGATGGGGCTGGCCTACCTGGAGGGCCGCGCCGGAGCGCCCGACCGGGCCGCCGACCACGAGCGGGCCGCGCTGGCCCACGCGGGCGGCGACCGCTACGTGGCCGGGCTGACCCGGCTGACGGCGGCGCTGGGACGGCTGCACGGCGGCGACCCGGCGGGCGCGCTGCCCGGCTTGCGGCAGGCCGCCGAAGTCTTTGCGGCCTGCGGGGACCGCTTCGGGGCGGCGGCGGCGGCGCTGGCCCAGTACGCGGCTGCGGGTGAAGACGCACAGGCGGCGGCCCGGGCCGCGGCCGCCTTTCCCTTCCTCCTCACCCGGCGCTCGCTGCTCTCGCCCGCGCCGGGGCGGGCGGGCCGCGCGGCGCTGCTGGCACGGCTGGGAGCGGCGGTGCCCGAGGCGGGGCCGGACCTCCTGCCGGTCGCCCGCGCGCTGGGCTACCCCGCCCTGCCGCGTCCCGGCGAGGTCCCGGACGCCGACGTGCGGGTGCAGGTGCTGGGCCGGGTGGCGGTCACCCGGGGGGGGGAAGCGGGGCGCGAGTGGGGCCGCGCCCGCGCCCGCGACCTGCTGGCGCTGCTGGCCGTCCACCCCCAGGGCCTGCCACGCGAGGCGGCCCAGGAGGCGCTGTTTCCGGGCGTGGACCCCGGGGTGGGCGAACGCAACTTCCGGGTCACGCTGCACGCGCTGGGGCAGGTGCTTGAAGACGGGGTGACCAGCGGCACCTTTCTGGAGCGCGGCGACTGGCTGCGCCTGAGAGGCGGCCCCGACCTGACGGTGGACCTGCACGAGGCCCACGCCTGGCTGGACGCGCCTCCCGGCGCCCCGGGCCGCGCCGCCGCGCTGCTGGCCCTCCCCGGCGAGGTGGCCGCCAGCGACCTGGCCCCGGTGCAGGCCGAGGCCGAACGCTACGCCGCCCACCTGCCCGAGGCCCTGACCCAGGAGGCCGACCAGGCCCTGCGCGCCCACCGGCCCGACCTCGCGGCCCGGCTGGCCGAGCGCGCCCTAGGCCTCGACCCCGCCTTCGAACCCGCCGCCCGCACCCTGCTGCGCGTCCACCACACCCGCGCCCACCCTGCCGCCGCCGCGCGCACCTACGCGGCCCTGCGCGCCGCCCTCGCGGAGCTGGGCCTGACCCCCTTGCCCGAAACCGAGGCCCTGCACCGGGCCTTGACCGGGCATGAGCAGGGCAGAGAGCAGCGCGGCGGGTGACCCAGCGGGCGCGGCCCTGAACCTGGGGCACCCGCCCAGATCAGTCTGCCCCTGAGGGCACCCGCCCGACGTGCTAGACGACCTCCTGTGACCGGCCGGAGCGCTCGGCCGTGTCCAGCGCCGCCCTGAGGTGCCGGTACACCTCGCGCAGCTCGGCCACGTCCTGGGGCAGCCCCGCGCGCAGGGCCTCGAGCGCGCCCAGCACGTGCGCGGCGCCGGGGGTGCGTTCTTCTTCGGGCAGCGCCCAGTCAGGCAACCTCGGGGGGTCGAGGGGAGCGCGGCGGCCCTCGTCCCAGGCGACCCACAGCCGGGGCAGGTCGTACAGGTAGCGGCCCACCCCGAAATGCACGGCGCAGCGTTTGAGGGCGTCCGAGGCGGCGGCCTTGAGGGTCCCGGCCTCGCCCTCCCCCGCCTCGCCCACGTCGCTGCGGGTCAGGCCCAGCACGGTCAGGCGCCCCCGCGCGGTGGGCGGCTGCCCCGCCTGTCCCGGAAAGAGCTTCACGTCAAAGGTCCAGTCGCCCGGGCACACGGCGTCCAGCCGTTCCATCACCGTGCGCGCGTCCACGAACGCGACCATCAGCGCCGAGGAACGGTCGCGGCTGAGCGTCTGGGGCTTCCAGGCGATCCGCGCCGCCGGGAACGGCGCCGCCAGAAGGTCTTTCACCTGCGGATACGTCACGCCTCCAGACTAAAACATTTCATTGTTTCTGACATGAACAGAAAAGAGGGCGGCTGAAACGGCCCCGTGACGCCCCCACCCTACACTCGCCGCATGACCCAGCCCAACTCCCAGGGAGCACCGGCCCGCGCCGCCCTCGTCACCGGCGGCACCAGCGGCATCGGCCTCGCCATCGCCCGGCGGCTTCAGCAAGACGGGCTGCGGGTAGCCGTCCTCGACCTCGACCGCCCGCAGGCGCGCGAGGTGGCACGCGGCCACGGCTTCACGTTCGTCGGGGCCGACCTCTCGCGCCGGGAGGACTGCCGCCGGGCGGTGGACGAGACAGTCGCGGCGCTGGGCGGCCTGGACGTGCTGGTGAACAACGCGGGCTTTCAGCACATCGACCCCATCGCGGCGTTTCCGGAAGACACCTGGGACGCCATGCTGCACGTGATGCTCACGGCTCCCTTCTTGCTCAGCAAGTACGCCTGGGGGTTCCTCACGCGCTCGGGGCAGGGCCGGATCGTGAACGTGGCGAGTATCCACGGGCACGTCGCCAGCCCCTTTAAAAGTGCCTACATCAGCGCCAAGCACGGCGTGATCGGGTTCACCCGCACGGCGGCGCTGGAGGCGGGCGAGCAGGGGCTGACCGTGAATGCCATCTGCCCCGGCTACGTGCGCACGCCGCTGGTCGAGGGCCAGATCGCGGACCAGGCCCGCACACGCGGCCTCTCCGAGCAGGAGGTCGAGCAGAAGGTGATGCTGGAACCTGCCGCGATCAAGCGGCTGCTCGATCCCGAGGATGTGGCCGCCCTCGCCAGCTACGTGGTCAGCCCCGCCGCCTGGGGCATGACCGGCGCGGTGCTGGACCTCGACCTGGGGTGGACGGCGCGGTAGGCGGAAGGCCGGAGGCCGGGGCGACCGCAGCCTTTTGCCACCCGCCTACTTGGGCTGGCTGCTCAGCACCACCACGTAGGCGGTGCCCCGTGCCCCCTGCACGACGGCGGCCCCCGCGTGGGTGTAGCGCGCGTCGGTGAGGATCGCGCAGTGAACCGGGGAATTCAGCCACCACGTCACGGCGCCCTGCGGCCCCGCCCCCGCGCCCATGTAGATGATCTCGGTCACGCTGACGGCCTCCACGCCCACGCTGGCGGCCCGGACGCGCGGCGTGCTGCCCCCGGCCCCGGAATGGGTGATTCCTCCCCGGCTGCTCATGTACCCCGCCTGGGTGCGGGCAGCGAGGGCATGGGTCCCGCTGGCAAAAAGCGGCGACGCGACCGGCCGCCTCCCCGTCCCCGGACACGTAACTCCCTGCGCCCGCGCGGCGTTCAGCCCCGCCAGAATCTGCGTCTCGGCCAGGGACTGCGCCCCCGCCGGGAAGGCGGCCAGCGCCGCGAACATCCCCGCCGCAATCGTGAGTTTTGCACGAAGCATGATGGGCGCAGGATAAAGACCTGGCTCACACCGCGAAGTGAACTGGGGGGCAGACGGGAGGGGGCGGTGGATGGTACAGGGCCTCTGGGCGGGGGGATGGTTACACGCCCCCTCTGCTTCATAGCTTTGCAAGTCACCCACGGGGGGAGAGGGATCAACCGCTGCTCTCGCAAAAGCCATCTTTTTCCTGTGTCAGCCGCTCTCAACGTCCCTACCCGGCGAGGCCATCTTCCAGGCAGCCGAGCCGTTCGGCGCGATAGCGCCGAGGCCTCCCAATCGGGCGGAGGATGGCGTGGAGGGGGAGATGGGAGCGGGGCAAGCAGAGACGCCGAGGGGGGAACGACCTTCGCCCAGCGCAGCGCCGCTCCCCCCGCCCCTCTGCTTCGCAGCTTTGCAAGTCTGGGGGAGGGGGCTGGGGGGTGGGGACGAAGCCGGATCAAGACACCCTGCCCACAAAAAAAGACCTCTACCCGAAGGCAGAGGCCCAAAACCAAGCTGTGTTTAAGCCTCGACCAACCCACTCCGCCGCAGCAGCGCCTCCGCATCCGGGTCACGCCCCATGAAGTCGCGGTACAGCTCGGCGGCGTCCTTGCTGTTGCCCCGGCTCAGGATGCTCTCCACGTAGGCCCGCCCCGTCTCCCGGTTGAAGATGCCCTCCTGCGCGAAACGGGAGAAGGCATCGGCGTCGAGAACCTCGGCCCACTTGTACGAGTAGTACCCCGCCCCGTACCCGACCGGGCTGGAGAACAGGTGCCCGAACTGCGCGATGCGGGCATAATCCTCCGGCAGCGCGTAAGGGTAGAAGCGGGCCATGATGTCGCGGGCAAAGGTGATCGGGTCCGCCCCCGGCGCGTCGGCGTCGAAGGTGACGTGCAATTCGAGGTCCACCGTCCCGAACGAGAGCTGGCGCATGGTGCCGTTCGCCGCGCGGTAGTTGCGGGCCGCGACCAGCTTCTCGAACAGGTCGTCGGGCAGGCGCTCGCCCGTCTGCCAGTGGCGGGCGAAGAGGTCCAGGGCCTCGCGCTCCAGCACCCAGTTCTCCATGATCTGCGAGGGCAGCTCCACGAAGTCCCAGGCCACGCGGGTGCCGCTGAGCGAGCGAACCTCCACGTTCGACATCGCGTGGTGCAGCAGGTGGCCGAACTCGTGGAAGACCGTCTCGACCTCGCGCACCGAGAGCAGCGCGGGGGTGTCGCCGCTGGGGGCCGTCATGTTGCCGCACATCAGGCCCAGGTGCGGCTCGACGCCGTCCTCGCGCGGGCCGCCGGTCAGGAAGGCGTTCATCCACGCGCCCGCCCGCTTGGTGTCGCGGGGGAACCAGTCGGTGTAGAAGGAGGCGAGGTGCGTGCCCTCCTCGTCGCGGATGTCGTAGTAGCGCACCTCGGGGTGCCAGCCGGGGGCCTCGGCCTCCGTAACCGTGATACCGAAGACGCGGCGGCAGATTTCAAAGAGGCCCGACAGCACGCTGTCCATCGCGAAGTAGGGCCGCAGCGCCTCCTCGTCAAAGGCGTACTTGGCCTGCCGCTGCTTTTCGGCCCAGTAGCCCACGTCCCAGGCTTCCAAAGCGGGTGCATCCGCGCCGACCTGCTCGCGGTAGAAGGCTTCCAGCTCGGCGTTCTCGCGCTCGTAGAAGGGGCGCACACGGGCTTCCATGTCGCGCTCGAAGGTCAACGCCCGCTCGCCGCCGCCCGCCATGCGGTCTTCCAGCACGTAGTCGGCGAAGTCGCCGAAGCCCAGCAGCCGGGCCTGCTCGCGGCGCAGCCGCAGAATCTCGCCCACGAGGGGGCGGTTATCGCGGCCTTCCTGGCTGCCGACCGAGTTCTGCGCCAGCCACAGCTCACGGCGCAGCTCGCGGTCGTCGGCGTAGGTCAGGATGGGTTCCAGGGTGGGCAGGTGCAGGGTCAGGCGGTGGCCCTCCTGCCCGTGCTTCTCGGCGTCGAGGCGGGTCGCTTCCTGAACGCGCTCGGGCACGCCCGCCAGTCGCTCGGTGGGCACGTACAGCTCGAAGGCGGCGGTCGCGTCCAGCACGTTCTTGGAAAAGTCGTTGGTGATCTGCGCGAGGCGGGTGTTGACCTCCAGCAGTCGGGCCTTCTGGTCCTCGGGCAGGTCGGCGCCCTGGCGGCGGAACTCGTCCAGCGTGAGCTTGAGGTGCCGCGCCCGCACAGGGTCGAGGCCGCGCCCCGCTTCCGTCTCCGCGAAGCCCTTCAGCGCCGTCCACAGCCCCGGATGGAGGCTGAGGCCCGTGTAGAACTCGGTGACCTTGGGCAGAATCGCCCGCTTGGCCGCCTGCCACTCGGGGCTGGTCACCACGCTGTCGAGGTGCCCGACGATCACGCGCACGGTGTCGAGCTGCTCGGTCAGCGTGTCGAGGTCGGCCATGAAGTCGGCATAGTCGCGCTCGCCCGCGCGGGCGAGATGCTCCAGCCGCTCCTGCGTCTGCGAGAGCAGCGTATCCACGGCGGGTTCGGCGTGCTCGGGGCGAATCTGGTCGAAGGGAATGCGGAAGCCGACGTTCAGCAGCGGGTTGTCGCTCTGAACGGGCGCGGGTGGCGCTTGCGTCATGACCCCGAGTATAGGCAGCCGTGCAGAGGGGCGACTGCGCCAAACGGCGGATGTTCTTTCCCCCAGCACCTATGCTGTCCTGCCCTATGGAACGCGCCGCCCCGCCCGCCCAACTTACCTTTCAGCCTGCCGACGCGGAGGGTTTTGCCGCCGCTGTGAACGCCTCGGCCCCCGATGCGCCCGTCTCCGCCGCCGACCTGCACCGCCTTGACGCCGCCCGCGTTCCCGGCGAGCACCACACCCGCCGCCTCGCGTGGGAGGGCGGGGAAATCGTGGGCGCCCTGGAAACCGAGCTACCCCGCATGGACAGCTTCGAGGGCTGGCTCCAACTCGTCGTCCACCCCGTGCGCCCGGAGGACGCGGTGCGGGAGGCGCTGTGGGCCGAGGCGTTAGCGACCGTCACAGCGGCGGGAGCGCAGACCGCCGTCACCCGCGTGAAGGAGGACACCCCGGACCTTCCCTTCCTGCTCGCGCGGGGCTGGCAGGAACACGACCGGATGTGGCCGTCGACCCTCGACCTGCGGACGCTGGATTTCGCGGCCTTTGCCGACGAGGAGGCGAGGGCGCGGGAGGCTGGGTTCCGCCTCCTCCCCCTGACCGAACTCGGCCCCTGGGATGAGGCACAGCAGCGGCGCTACTACGAGCTGACCATCGCCCTGCTTGCAGACGTGCCCAGCACCCGGCGCATCGAACCCTGGCCCTTCGAGGTGTGGCAGCGGCGCTTCGGCAATGGCATTGAGCGCGAAGGGTTGTTCGTGGCCGTCACCCCGAACGGCGAATGGGTGGGCACCAGCCAACTGGCCCAGCCTCTCCCCGCGCGGCCCGGCAGCCTGCACAACGGCCTGACCGGGGTGCTTCCCGCATGGCGCGGACACGGGCTGGGGCTGGCCCTCAAGCTCGCGGCGGCGCGGGCAGCCCTGGCACGGGGTTACACCTACTCGCGCACGAGCAACCACACCGGCAACCGTCCCATGCTCGCCATCAACGAGCGGCTGGGCTTCGTGCGGGAGGCGGCGACGGTGACGCTGGTTCGGAACGTGGATCGTAGATCGTAGGAACTTCTGCTTTAGCCGAGGCTCCCACGATCCACGCTCTACACTCCATGCTCCCTCTCCAGCAGCATCGCGTCCCCCAGCGAGTAAAACCGGTAGCCCCCCGCGAGCGCCGCGTCATAGGCCGTCCGAATGCGCTCCTCTCCAGCGAAGGCGGCCACGAGCAGCAGCAGCGTCGAGCCGGGCAGGTGCAGGTTGGTGATCAGCAGGTCGGGCACCCGCACCCGCGTCCCCGGCGTGATGAAGATGCGGGTATCTCCCTCGCCGGGGCGCACGGTGCCGTCCTCCTGGGCGCTGCTTTCCAGGGCGCGGACGGTGGTGGTGCCCACGGCGACCACGCGGCGGCCCTCCGCCTTGGCTCGGTTGATCGCGTTCGCCGTAGCATGCGGAATCGTGTAGCGCTCGGCGTGCATGACGTGCTCTGCCACCGGCCCGGTGATGGGCTTGAAGGTGCCCGCCCCCACATGCAGGGTCACGGCCACGCGCTCGATGCCCCGCGCCTCCAGCCGCGAGAGCAACTCCGGCGTGAAGTGCAAGCCCGCCGTCGGCGCGGCCACGCTGCCCGGCTCGCGGGCGTAGACCGTCTGGTACCGCTCGCGCCACGTCTCGTCCGAGTCGCCCGCCGCGATATAGGGCGGGAGCGGCAGCCGTCCGATCTCGTCCAGATGCGGCTTGATGTCGTGCTCAAAGCGTAGCAACCGGGCGCCGTCCTCCAGCACGCCGACGACCTCGGCCTTGTGCTCACCCAGCCAGAGTTCGTTCCCGGCGCGTTTGGCGGGCTTGAGGTACGCGGACCAGACATTCGCCTCCTCCTCCCTCAGCAACAAAACCTCGATCTGACCGCCGCCCATGCCGTTCACCACGGGCTTGCGGGCCATTACGCGGGCCGGAATGACGCGGCTCTCGTTGAAGACCAAGAGGTCACCGGGCCGCAAGAGGTCGGGCAAGTCGCGGAAGACGTGATGCTCCACGCTCTCGCCCACCACCATCAGCCGGGACGAGTCACGCGGTTCGGCCCCGGTCTGGGCGATGCGCGACTCGGGCAGCTCGAAGTGCAGCCACGCCAGAACCGCGTCGGGGTCAGGCCTCGTCACTGCTGGCTTTGGCTCCATTCTTCTGGCGAGCGGGCATCAGCGCCCCGTCGAGGTCGGGCAGGTGGGTGAAACGGTCGGCGGCGTCGATCAGCTTCTGGGCGGTGTGTTCGCGGAAGGCGATCACCTCGACCCGCTTGCCGCGCTCCTGCAACACTTCCACCATGTCGGTGAAGTCGCCGTCGCCGCTGCCCAGCACCACCACGTCGAGGTGGTCCATCAGCCGCACCATGTCGGCCACGATGCCCATGTCCCAGTTGCCCTCGTAGATCGCGCGGCCGTCCTGCGCGACGTGGTGCAGCGTCAGGTTCATCCGGCGCACCTTGTACCCCAGCGCCGAGAGCTTGTAGATGAAGGGCCGCGCGGTCGCCTCGCCCTCGCGCTCGACCGTGTACGAGATCGCGTGGACGAGTTCGCGCCCGGCGACCGCCTCGCGCAGGATCGTCTCGAAGTTGACCGTGCGCTCCAGCAGGTCGCGCGCCGAGTGGTAGAGGTTCTGGGTATCGATAAAAACGCCCACGCGGGGGCGGGACACGACGTACTGCATTGGAAGTCTCCTGTTGGGTGGGGCCGGAAAAAGGGGGGCGGTATGAAAGCCCACCCGGTCGGGCAAGCGGATGCAGGATAGGGCAAATCGGGAAGGAGGGTGGCTGCGGCTCAGGCGGGCGCGACCAGCCAACCCAGCGTCAGCGCCAGCACGGCGACCGCCCCGCTGACCACGAGAAAGGGCCGCCAGGACGCGCCATTCTCCGCGACCGGGAGGGCTGTCCAGCCCAGCACCAGGGCAAACCCGCCGAGCAGGGCGGCCAGCAGCAGACGCAGGCCGGAACGCGGAGTCATGGGGCAGTGTAGACCCCTCCCGCTGCCGGTAAGGTGGGCTGTGCCGACTCCCTGCGTCCTCTGCTCGCCCACGCTCGGCCCGGTGATTGCCCAGGAGGCGCACTGGACCGTGGTCCTGAACCGCAACCAGAACCTGCTGGGCAAGCTGATGCTGGTCCTGCGCCACCACGCCGAGGCCGTGCCCGACCTCCGCCCGGAGGAGTGGGCCGAGTTGCACGTGGTCCTGGGGCGAGCGACCGGGGCGCTGGGGAACGTGTTTGCCCCCGACCACTTCAATTACGCCTTCCTGCAAAATCAGGACCGGCACATTCACCTGCACGTGATTCCCAGATACAGCGGGCCGAGAAAGTTCGGGGGGCAGACCTTCACGGACCCCGATTACCCGGCGCATTACGCGGTTCCCGCCCCGGTGCGGCCTCTGACGCCCAAAGACAGTGAGGCACTGACCGAACAACTCCAGCGTGCCTACGCGGGGGCGGCCTCCTAAGCAGCCCCCTCCCCTCCCCGGCCCCGCGCGGGTAACGTGGGGGCATGACCCAGCACGCCACCTCCCCGGCATTGGACCAGGCCCGCGCCGCCTACGACGCCTTCCGGGCCAGGGGCCTGAAGCTCAACATGCAGCGCGGCCAGCCGTCGGACGCCGACTTCGACCTCTCGAACGGACTCCTGACCGCGCTGGGCGAGGACGACGTGAAGATGGACGGCCTCGACCTCCGGAACTACCCCGGCGGGGTCACCGGCCTGCCCTCGGCGCGGGCGCTGTTCGCCGGGTATCTCGACCTCAAGGCCGAGAACCTGATCGTGTGGAACAACTCCAGCCTGGAGTTGCAGGGGCTGGTGCTGACCTTCGCGCTGCTGCACGGGCTGCGCGGCTCCGAGGGGGGCTGGATTCACGAGCGGCCCAAGATGATCGTGACGGTGCCGGGCTACGACCGCCACTTCCAACTCTTGGAGACGCTGGGCTTCGAGATGCTCGCGGTGAACATGCAGCCTGACGGCCCCGACGTGGACGCCATCGAGCGGCTGGCGGCGGGGGACCCCTCGGTCAAGGGTGTGCTGTTCGTGCCGACCTACTCCAACCCCGGCGGTGAAAGCATCAGCCCGGAAAAGGCGCGGCGGCTGATGGGCGTGCGGGCAGCGGCCCCCGACTTCACGGTCTTCGCGGACGACGCCTACCGGGCGCACCACCTCTCCGACACCGAACGCGACGAGCCGGTCAATCTGGTCACCCTGGCCCGCGACGCCGGGCACCCCGACCGCGCCTTTGTCTTCGCCTCCACGTCCAAGATCACCTTCGCCAGCGCGGGGCTGGGCTTCGTGGGCACCAGCGAGGACAACGTGAAGTGGCTGTCGAAGTACCTCAACGCCCAGAGCATCGGCCCCAACAAGGTCGAGCAGGCGCGGCACGTGCGGTTTCTGGAGGGGTACCCCGGCGGCTTGGAAGGGCTGATGCAGGCGCACGCCCGGCTGATCGCGCCCAGGTTCCGGGCGGTGGACGAGGTGCTGCGGGCCGAGCTGGGCACGGAGGGCGAGTACGCGACGTGGCGGGTGCCGCGCGGGGGGTACTTCATCAGCCTGGATACCGCCGAACCCGTCGCGGCGCGGGTGGTCGAACTCGCGGACGCGGCCGGGGTCAGCCTCACGCCCGCCGGGGCGACCTATCCGGGGGGCAAAGACCCCACCGGGCGCAACCTGCGCCTCGCGCCCACGCGTCCCCCGCTGGAGGAGGTCCGGGTGGCGATGCAGGGCCTCGCGGCGTGCATCCGGCTGGCGACCGAGGAACGCCGCGCGGCGGACGAAGGCTCCTGACGGCGGGCCGGGGTCCAGAGGCAAATTCCCTTGCCCCCGGCGCCCCCATGCCCGACCATGGCGGGGAGATGCCCACCCGTTATCCCGGTCTCCCCGAAGAACGCGCCGCGCTGGACGCCTACATCAAGCTGTGGCGGGCCGCGCACGCCGTCGAGGTCGCGGCCCACCGGCACCTGACAGACCACGGCCTGACCGTCAGCCAGTTCGGGGTCCTGGAAGCGCTGCACCACCTCGGCCCCCTCAGCCAGCGGCAACTGGCGGGCAAGATCCTGCGCTCCAGCGGCAACCTGACCATGGTGATCGACAACCTGGAGCGCGGCCAGCTGGTGCGCCGCGAGCGCGATCCCGGGGACCGCCGGGTCATCAACGTCTTCCTGACCCCGGGCGGCGAGGCGCTGGTCGCCCGCGTCCTGCCCGACCACGTGCGCGGCATCCGCGAGGTGTTCGCGGGCCTGGACCCCGAGGAATTGGCTCAGCTCGCCGCCCTCTCGCGCAAGCTGGGGCGCTCGCTGATAGGCGAGGCGGCCGAACCGGCCCCGTCCGCCCGGCGCTGAAGTCCTTCACCGTTCGGCTCCACCCGACCCCAATCGTTCAACATTGAACTATACTGGGGGTATGACGACCCTTTCCCCCTTTCCCGGCACCAGCCCGGTGCAGGGCCTGCATCACGTCACGGTGATGGCCTCCGACCCGCAGCGCAACATCGACTTCTACTCGCAGACGCTGGGGCAGCGGCTGGTGAAGGTGACGGTCAACTTCGACGATCCCGGCACTTACCACTTGTACTACGGCGACCTGACCGGGCAGCCGGGCACGATCATGACCCACTTTCCCTGGCCCGGCGCGAAAAAGGGCGTGCGCGGCAACGGCGAGGTGGTGGCGACCGCCTACAGCGCCCCGCGCGGCAGCGACCAGTACTGGGAGGCCCGGTTGCGCGAGCAGGGTTTCAAGCCGACCCGCTCCGAACGCTTCGGGCAGCCCGTCCTGACGGTCGAAGACCCCGACGGCACCTGGGTCGAACTGGTGTTCGAGGACGGCGGGGCCGTGCAGCCCTGGCCCGCCAGCCCGGTCCCCGCCGAACACGAGCTGCGCGGCTTCCACTCGGTGACCGCCTGGGTGCGCGACACGGGCGCGGTGCGCGAGCTGCTGGTGGGGCACCTCGGCTTCACGGAGGCCGGAAGCGAACCGGACCCCGAGGGCACCCGCACCCGGTTCCGGGGCAGCGGCGACGGCGTGGGCCTGTACGTGGACGTGGTGGAGCGGCCAGGCCAGCCGCGCGGCACCTTCGGCGCGGGCAGCATCCACCACGTCGCCCTGCGGACCCGGGACGACGCCGAGCAGGAGGCGTACCTGACGGGACTGACGGAAGTCGGTTACCGCCCCACCCCCGTGCAGGACCGCCAGTATTTCCACTCCATCTACTTCCGCGAACCCAACAGCGTGCTGTTCGAGATCGCCACCGACGCGCCCGGCTTCCCGGACGACGAGGCAGTGGAGGAACTCGGCAAGCACCTCAAGCTCCCCGCGTGGTACGAGGACCGCCGCGCGACCATCGAGGCGCACGTGCCGAAGATCGTGAACCGCGAGTATGGCAGCACGCTGGGGTCCCGCGACCTGAGCGCCGCCGCGCCCGTCTCGCCCGACGCCGTAACGGGCATCGAGGTTCACACCGCCGGGCGGCCCCTCGGGGAAGCGCGGGTGGCGGCGGTGCTGCTGCACGGGCGGGGGGGAACGGCGCCGGACATCCTCTCGCTGGCGGACGACCTCAACCTCAGCGCCTTCGCGTACCTCGCCCCGCAGGCGCCGGGCAACACCTGGTATCCGCTGTCCTTCCTGGCCCCGGTGGAGCAAAACCAGCCGCACCTCGACCGGGCGCTGGCGACGGTGGACGGGGTGCTGACCGAGCTGGAGCGCCAGGGCATTCCGCCGCAGAACGTGGTGCTGGGCGGCTTCTCGCAGGGGGCGTGCCTCGCGCTGGAATATGCCAGCCGCTCCGGGCGACCCCTGGGGGGCGTGGTGGCCCTCAGCGGCGGGCTGATCACGTTGGACCGGGCGGGCGACCTGTCGGGGGTCCCGGTATTTATGGGCGTGGCCCCCGACGACGCCCATATTCCCCTCTCGCGCTTTCAGCAGAGCGCCGCGCACCTGCGCTCGCGGGGGGCGGCGGTGGACGCCCGGGTCTATCCGGGCCTGGGCCACAGCATCAACACGGACGAGCTGGACGCGGTGCGGACGGTCATGCAGCGGGTGGCGGGACAGGTGTAAAGGGAAGGGGGCGCGAGAGAGCACACTCCGCGCCCCCTTCCCTGTTGCTCCTACCGCAGCCGCGCCGCCACCGGCACCACGTCCGCATTCGGTCCCTCGAAGCCCGGCGTGTAGGCCCGCACGATAAACACGGCGCGGTTGCCCTGCACATACACCCGGTCAAGCGTGTAACGGGCGGCGCAGGCGCGGCCAGGAGGCAGAACGTGGTCGCGGTGAACCACCTGATCGCGCACCGTGAGACTGAATCCGGCGGGCCGCTCGCCGGGCGGGAGCAGTTCGGGAGACGCGCAAGGCGAGGCCAGGGGCCGCACGCTCAGGCGCAGCGGGACCGTACGGGTCCACAGCCGCACCGGGGTGGTCTGGCTGGCTCCGGCGCGGACGCCCTCGCCCCAGACCGGGGCCTGCACCGGGAAGGAGCGGGCATACACCGGCCGGGCGGGACGTGCCTGTTCCAGCCCCCACGCGGCGAGCCGTGCCCGCTCGCGCCGCAGCAGGGTTTCCACGACGCTCGCCACCGTTGCGGTCTCCGAGCGGGCGCGGGCGCTGAGCAGGGTCCGGCCCGTGGCGGTTTCCAGCACCGTCAGGGCCGCCACGCGAAAGCCGCTGCCGTCCTGCACGCCCCCGGTCACGACCAGGGCGCGGGTACCGGGGGGCGAGAAGCGGACCCCCTGCACGTCCAGACGGTCACCTGCCTGGGCCGTAGTCACTAGGGTGAGCAGGGCCAGCAGCCCCCGCCGGACCCACCCTTCTCGCCGCATCTCCCTGACCCTCCCCCGCGCCCCTAGCGGAAGCGCACGCTGCCCAGCACCCGCTTGAACAGGGCGTCGCTGGCGGCAAACCGGGTGGGCGAGTCGGTGACCTGGAAGGAGTAGAGGTTTTTCGCGCCGTTGCCGAACCAGACCTTGATCCGCAGCTCGCCCTGCGCGTGCTTGAGGGCGTACATCCGCTCGACGCCGCGCACGCCGCCGTAGGCGCTGTTCTTGCCCGCGATCAGCCGCAAGGTGCCGCCCGATCCCTTGACCCCGGCCTCGAAGTTCTGGAACTCGGTCTTGAGGTCGGCGGCCTTGCCCTTCTTGTCCACGAACAGGAAGCGCATCAGGGTGGCGGGCGGCTTTTGCGCGGACACCACGCTCACGCCGCTGGAGCCGTCCTCGAAGTTGGCGCCGAACCAGCCGCGCGGCAGGGTGAGGGTGAAGGGCAAGCGGGCGTCGTTGAAGGGCACGAGGGTCTGGGCGGCCCCGGTCTGGGCCGCAGCGCTGGACGGAAAAGCGCCCCCCAGCAGCAGGGCGGCGGCGAGGGAGGTCAGGAGGGCAGACTTCATGCCCCGACCGTACCCCGCTCCCATGAGGCGCCGCCACACGCGGGGTGAAAGGGCGGGCGGAGGCCGTCAGGGCGCCGTCATCCAGCCGGAGGGCGGCGGCGCGTCAGCGCGCCACCACCGCGAAGTAGACCGGCCCCACCCCCGCCGCGTGCAGCGCGTCCCGGCAGGCCAGCAGGGTGCTTCCGGTCGTGAGCACATCGTCCAGGAGCAGGACCGGGCCGGGGGGCAACCGCCGGGCGTCCACGGCAAAGGCTCCGGCGAGGTTGGCCCCGCGCTGACCCGCGTGCAGCCGGGCCTGCTGGGCGGTGGCGCGGGTGCGGCGCAGGGCGGGGACACAGGGCACCCCCAGCGCGGCGCCCAGCGCCTGCCCCAGCAACTCGGACTGGTTGAAGCCGCGCTGGCGCTCGCGGCCCGGATGCAGCGGGACCGGCACGACCGCGCCCACCTGCCACCCGGCCGGAACGCCCCCGGCCAGCGCCCCGCCCAGCGCGCCCGCCAGGTCCCGCGCCCCGCCGAACTTCAGCGCGCGGACGGCGCGGCGGGTGCGGCCCCCGTACGCCCCCAGCGTGACGAGGTGGGGAGCGGGCCGGGAAGAGAGCGGCGAGTGCGTCTCCACCCGGGGCCGCAGCGCCGCCCGGCAGGCCAGGCACAGCCCCGCCTCGCGCCCGAGCTGGGCCTCGCACCCCGGACAGCGGCGGGGAAGCAGCGCCCGCAGCACCCCCGCCAGGTCCACGCTCAGGCCCGCCCCGCCGAGGCGAGTTCATCCACGAAGAGCGGCGGCGTGGTCGCCTCCACCCGTGCCCACACGCCCGCCAGCGCGTCGGGGTCGAGCATGGGCGCAGCGAGCGACAGGCAACTCAGGTGGTGGGCGCACACCAGCTGCACCCCGGTCTCGCCCAGGCGGTCACGCTCGGAGGCGGTCAGCAGGGCCGCAAAGGCGCGCGGGTCGCCCAGCGCCGGGTGGCTGCCCTGACGGATGGCGGCGCGCAGAAAGGCGGCGACCTCGGCAGGGTTGAGCCAGAAGCCGAACATCAGCTCGTCGGACAGCGTCTCCAGGCGGTTCAGGTCGCGGGGATGCAGCCCGGCCCGGACCAGGCGGCGGGCCAGCTCCTGGCGCTCCAGCCGCCGCGCCGCGTAGCCTTCCAGCGTCAGGGTTTCGCCGGGCGGGGCCACCCGGCCGCCCACCGCCGCGCGCAGGCGCCACGCCAGCACGTAGCCCTGAAACTCCAGCAGCATCTCGGTCAGCCCGCCCCGCGTCACCCGCCCATTCTAGAAACGCCCGCCCGCAGCACCGTGAGCTGGGGCGCAGGCGGGGCCTTTAGCTTCCCCCCGTGCCCCGCAGGCCGCCTCCAGCGGGACAAAGGCCATCGCGCGGCCCGGTACGCTGGACAGGCAACCACAGTCCAGACCGGGCACGGAGAGGGGCACACGCCGCCTGTCACGGGAGGCGCGGCGCCTGACCCAGGGCTGCGGGCACACGACACGGGAGGGTGAAGAGGAATGCAGTTGCTCAGGCGCAGGCATCAATTCGAGTACCGCGACCACCGGGGCATCGACCGGGCAGGAGTGGTGGACGTGTGGGCGAGCGAGGGCGGCGAGCGGGCCGTGCTGGTGCTGCGCGGCATCGGCCTGGTGGACACCGCCGAACAGGCCCGCAAGGCGCTGCTGACGCTGAACTACACCTGCCTGCCCTACCTGCTGCGGCCCGACGCGCGGCTGGCGGTGCTGGTGCTGCGCCCGCCGGGCACCGACGCGGCCAAGGCGCGGGCGCTGGTGCTGCCGCTGAGCGCTTAAGCCCTCCCCCTACTCCAGCACGTACTTCACGCCCTCGTCGAAGGCCACCCGCGCCACCTGATCGCGCGGGAGCACCGCGTTGCGCCGCCAGGGCATCCACTCGGTCTGCCCGGTCGCCGAGCGCAGGAAGCCGTGCAGGCCGACTTCCACGGAACGCACCTCCCCCTGAAGCCAGGCGGTGAGGACCGCGCGCAGCGTGTCCGGGTCACGCAACGGGCCAGTCAGGCGCGCGGAGGGCACCGGGGCCTGCGGCTGGTCGTGCGGGGCGTAGAGGTCCACCGTGAAGCCCTCGGCGGCGCGCAGCACGGCCAGCGCCTGCTCGCGCGGCAGGGGCCGGGCAAAGGTCACGTGCAGGTCGAGGTCGAAGCCGCGCACGCCCTTGTCGGTGCGGGTGGAGGTGGGGGGCTTGGTCATAGCAGGAGGGTAGCGGGTGACGGGGGAGGCTGGCGACCGTTCCGATTTCGACTTCCTGCTGTTTCAGGAACGCACGACCGCCGCCCGTGCCCTGAACGCTAGCGCCCCAGCCCCTCGCTGAAAGCCACCTCCCCGGCCCACCCGGGGTGGTCGATCAGCGGATTGCGGTTGCCCTGCTTCTCGAAGATGGCGGCGTTGCGGTGGCGCTCCCAGTCGCCGGGCGGCTCGGCCGCGTGCCAGGCCAGCAGGGTCTGGAGGTGGCGCTCCCCGTACTGGCGCACCACCCCGGGGTAGCGCAGCAAAAAATAGAGGGTCGCGCGGGCCGCCGCCCCCTTGCCGTGGGCGGGTTCGAACTCGCCGGGGTCGCGCCGCCCGCAATCGCTTCTGAGGGCCTCGCCGTAGTCGGGAAAGTCGAAGTACGGCGTGTTGCCCCGGAAGGAATTGCAGTCCGGTTCGCAGGCAAAGAGGTGGTGCAGGTCGCCGCGCATCGGCTCGCGCTTGCCGAACCACGACTGCGGCACGACATGTTCGCAGTTGTACGGCAGCGCCGCTTCCAGCGCGTCCACGTTCAGGCCCTCGCGGGCGGCCAGGGTCAGGCGGCGCTCCTGCACGGCCCGGTCGGCCTGAATCAGTTCCTCCGGCGTGTGCTCGCGGGCCGAGTAGAGGCTGCGCAGCCGGCCGTCGGGCCAGAGGTCCACCCAGGGGTACAGGTCGTCCGCCGGGTCGTAGCCCAGGGGCCGCGTGTGGGTGCGCGTCACGAGGTCCGAGAGGGCCAGGAAGCGGGCCTGGGGGGTCCCGCCCTCCGGCCGCCCCGCGTAGTACGCCGCCGCTTGCTCCGCGTCGGCGGGGTCAAGGTAGGGGCGTGCGGGGCCAGGCCCAGCGGGCCGCCCCGCCTCTCCCCCGCCCACCCGCAGGCGCAGGGTGACGGGCAGGGTCGCCACGCCGCCCTCCCCGACCGTCACCGTGCCCAGGTCGAGGACGCGGGCGGCCTCGGGTCCACCCTGCGCCGGGGAGACTTGCGCGGCCGGGGCGACCGTCAGCGGGGCGGCCAGCGCCGGGCGGTGGGCGGCGAGCACCTCCGCGACCAGCGCATTTCCGGCCGCGTCCGGGCGGCGGCGCAGGTCCTCCACGATGCGGCTGACGCGCACGCCCTCGTTGGCGATCCAGTCGAGCAGGGTGTCGGGGTCGCCGGGCTGCGCGGGCTGGCCGCCCCGGCGCAGCAGGCGGCCCTGGGCGTCCCGGCGCGGCACGCCGCTGTGGTGCAGCGCCACGACCTCCCAGGCGTCGTTGAAAACGGGGCTGCCGCTCGACCCCGGCGCGGTGTCGGTCTCGTAGTGCAGAAAGTCGGGCAGCAGGTCCACCAGCCGGTTCTCGCGCAGCGCGATCTGCTTGGGTTCGCCGGAAGGGTGCTGCACGATGCTCAGCGCCTCGCCCACCAGCGCCTTGCCGGTGCTGCCGAACAGGGGCAGCCAGCCGAACGCCGAGGTGTCGCCCTGCACCGCCACCAGCGAATAGTCCAGCGTCTCCGAGGTCACGAAAAGCGCCGCCGGGTCGAGGCCGAGCGTCACCCGGTCGCGCAGGGTGCCGTCCGGGCGCAGCTCGTAGTCGAACTCGATCACGGCGCTGCGGGCAGCCTCGGCCCCCTCCAGCACGTGGTGGTTGGTCAGCAGGGCGCGGGGGCTGCACAGCCAGCCGGTCCCGTACCCGGCGGCGCGGCCCCGCGCGTCCCGCAAGACGATGCGCCCCACCGCCCGCGCCGCCGCCCGCGCCAGGTCGAGGTAGGCCACCCCCACCAGATCGTTGGCGCCGATCACCCGCTCCAGCCCCAGCCGGGCCTCCTCGGGCAGGCGGGCCGCGACGGCCAGGGCGTCCTCGTGGCCCCCCGCCACCGCCCGGGCGTCGGGCAGCGGCACCCCCAGGCGGGCCAGGCGGGCCTCCACCCGCGCCTCCGTGTCGGCAGCGAGCGGTCCCCCGCTTCTCAGCCGCTCGCGGCACTCCCCGCGCTCGGGGTCGCGCTGGATGAAGCGGGCCTGCGTCTGCTCCAGTACCTCAGGCGGAATGTCCATGCCGGTCAGGGTAACGGGTGGGGGTGAGGGGGTCGCCGGGGATCGGCTTACTGCTGCATCCACCCCGCCCAGACACCCAGCGGCCCGGCGCCCGCGACACCGCAACGCGCCTTGTAGGGCAGACCTGCCGGAGTGGACCACTGACTCAGGGGCTGGTCGGGACCGTACACGTCTGGATTGCGCCTCTGTGCAGTCAGCCCTGCCGCGACGCATTGGGCGACCGCCTGGGAAGGAAAGCGCCGCCCGGTCGCCAGCGTCAGGAACTCGGCGGCCAGCCGACGCTCCCGCAGGGTCAACGAGCTGCCCAGCCGCGCCCCGTCTTTCAGCAGGAAAACGTTACTGATCCAGCCGCCCGGACGCACGTCCACCTCCAGCCGTTCGCCGCCCCGGAGTCGGTAGGTTCGCTTCGTTCCGTCGTGCCAGCCCGGAGTGTTGAAACTGTTTTCCCGAACCTCGACCAACGCGCACCCCTGCGCCCGGCAAAACGCCGTCTGCGCCACGTCCACCCGCTGGCCCAGCCAGGAGGCAGGAGGAGTTGCGCCACCTGCGGCAGCCCCACCACTCAGGAGCACAGCTAGCGCCAGCGCCGACAGCCCGTGCCTGCTCATGCGGACAAGGTACAGAAAAAAGGGCCAGGCCACCTGACCTCGCCGTGATCCAAGGAGAGAAGGCGCCACCGGGGAGGCGAGAGGGCTTATCTCAGGGCTTGAATGAGGGCCGCCAGGCCACTGAGCACCGTACCGAACGCCACGAGAATCGCGGCGATTTCAGCAGGCTTCAGTGGTCTCCGGCGGGGGTTTTTGGTAGACTTGCGATGGTTAGTCACAAGTACCACCCCCTTTCTGAAGCGCCCGGAGTCACGATCCGGGCGCTTCCACGCTCCGTTTCGTTGTTCCCCCTCGCTTTTCCCCGGTTGTCATGCGCCCCGTCCCTCGCGGGACCTGTCAATAGTAACCTAAAGCTGAAGTGAGGGTCTCTATTCACGAAGACACCGGCCCGCGCCCACCTCCGCTTATGTCTACGCCGTCGCCACGTCGCGCACCGCCGTCCCTAACACCTCGCGCCCACCCAGATACGGCCTCAGCGCCGCCGGAACGCGGATGGTTCCGTCGGCCTGCTGGTGGTTTTCGAGGAAGGGCACCAGGATGCGCGGGGCGGCGACCCCGGTGTTGTTGAGGGTATGGGCGTAGACCAGCTTGCCCTGTTCGTCGCGGTAGCGCAGGCCGGTGCGGCGGGCCTGCCAGTCGCCCAGGTACGAGCAGGAGTGGGTCTCGCGGTACAGCCCCTCGCTGGGCACCCACGTTTCGAGGTCGTACATCAGGACCTTGCCCGCGCCCATGTCGCCGGTGCAGTTCTGCACGACCCGGTAGGGCAGCTCCAGCGCCCGCAGCAGCGCTTCGGCGTTGTCCAGAATGCGGGCGAACCAGTCCAGGGCCTCGGCCTCGTCGGCGCGGGTCATCACGTACTGCTCGACCTTGCGGAACTCGTGGACGCGGATCAGCCCGCGCACGTCCCGCCCCGCCGACCCCGCCTCGCTGCGAAAGGCGGCGCTGATCGCGGCAAAGGCGAGCGGCAGTTGCTGGTACGAGAGCTGCTCGCCCGCGTAGAGGCTGTTGACGGGCACCTCGGAAGTTCCGGCCAGCATCAGCGCGTCGCCCTCGATCTTGTAGACCTGATCCTCGCCGCCCGGAAAATGGCCCGATCCCACGAAGGCTTCGGGGCGCACCAGCGCGGTCGTGCTCAGCGGCTCCAGCCCGCGCCCGCGCAGGAAACCAAGCGCAAAGGTCAGCACCGCCATCTCCAGCATCACCGCGTCGCCTTTCAACAGATACGAGCGGCTGCCCGACACCCGCGCCACCCGCTCGGGATCGCTCCAGCCCTGGCGTTCCAGCAGTTCGACGTGGTCGAGGGGCGAAAAGGCGAACTCGGGGAGCGTGCCTTCGCGGCGCAGTTCGACGTTCTCCGAGTCGTCCCGGCCGACGGGCACCGAGCTGTGCGGGATGTTGGGCACGCGCAGGAGAAGCTGGTGCAGCCTGTCCTCGTGGGCACGGAGTTGAGGCTCCAGCCCCTTGAGTTCCTCGCCCAGGTCCTTGCCCTTCTGGATCAAGGCGGGACGCTCGTCGGGGGCGGCCCTGGGCACCAGCTTGGCGTTGGCGTTGCGCTCGGTCTGAAGGGCTTCGACCTGCTGCTTCATCGCCACGAGGTCGCGGTCGAGCCGCAGCAATTCGTCCAGATCCAGCGCCACGCCCTTGACCTCGATGGCGCGTTTCACGGCATCTGGATTCTCGCGGATGAACTTGAGGTCGAGCATCAGTCCGTCTCCACGGTGCGGGGAACGCGGACGAAGCCGCCCTCCATCTCGGGGGCCAGGGCGGCGACCACCCCGGCGCCGAACACCTCGCCGGGCACGTCGTCCCGCAGCACATTGACCAGGGCGACCGGGCGCTGCATCTCCTCCACCCCGGTGGTGTCCACCGCGCTGAGCTGCTCGAAATGGCCCAGGATGGTGTTCAGGTCGTGCCGCATCGTCTCCCGCTCCTGCGGGGTCAATTCCAGCCGCGCGAGGTGGGCGAGATGGGAAACTTGCGCCGCATCAATCATGCCAGTGCTCATTCTAAAGGGGAGTATACGGGCGCTCATGCAGCGTCAGGGGCGGCGCGCGAGTCTGGGTCCATGACCGCCAGACTGCTGCTCTCCCTGACCCTGACCCTGGGCACCTGCGCCTCGGCCCAGGGCGTGACCGCCATTCCCGCCACGCCGCCCGGCGCGCCCGCGCCCACGGCGCCCACCACGGCCAGCCCCACGGCGGACCCGCAGTACCGCTCGGGCTACCGGCTCTCGCAGCTTCAGGCCGCCTCCGCCGCGCTGGAGGGCCTGCCGGGCCTGACCGCCAAGGAGATCGATACGGCGCAGGGCCGCGTGCGGGTGAGCGTGGGGACGGCCGTGCAGCGCGTGGCCGTGCTGCAACGCCTGTCGGCGGCGGGGCTGCCGAGCGGCATCGTGACCTACACGACGAGCACGGGGGGCGCGACCGGAACGGTGACCGAGACGCCGACCGCGCCCACGCCCAGCGCCCCGCCCGCCGCAACGCCCCCGGTGGGCACCACCGACCCCATCATCACGCCCGTCTCCGGAGGCCGCGTGCCCGTGACCGAACTCGCCAGCGGCACCAACGCCGCCCAGACCGCCCCTGCCGTGCAGCTCGCCACCACCCCGGGCGCCCTGGGCACCCTGTACCGGGTCGCCTACGGCAACCAGACCGGCGCCCCTCCCGTCCCCACCCTGCGCGCCGACGAGACGGTGGTCGGCGTTTTCCTGGGCCAGCGGCCCACCGGGGGCTACAGCGTGCGGGTGACCGGGGCGAGCGGACAGGGCGAGACGCTGACGCTGACGGTGGAGGTGCGCGCACCGGGGGCGGGGGCGATCACCACCCAGGCGCTGACCAGCCCCTGGACCCTGGTGCGGGTGCCGGGCAGCTTCCGCGACGTGAGGCTGGTGGACGCGGCGGGCCGCCCGGTGCAGCTCGGCACGGGCGGCGGCCTGATCCGCTGAGCCGCCCTTCCTTCCCCACCCGCCCCGGCAGGTGGGGCTTTTTGCCGGAGGCTGGCCGCTGTCTCCTCCACCTTTCGCCCGATGCAACCCTGACTCCCCCCGGGGCGTACTGTGGGACATGAGCGCCGACAAGCCCGGTCCCCTGACGCCGCCCGAGTCCCTGCTGAAGGCCCCCGAGGCCGTGGCCCCGGTGCAGGCGGACGACGCGCCCGAGATGGTGCCCCTTTCCCCCGAGGACCGCGCCCGGCTCGACACGCTGGCGCGCGCCTTTGTGGAAGACGTGCTGCACGCGGGCACCCACAGCCCCGACTTCAAGCGCAAGCTCGACGCGGTGCATGACCTCGGCGCGCCCGAGCAGCGCGCGGCGGCGCAGGTGTCGAGCCGGATGCTGGAGCGCCCGCTGCGGGCGACCCGCGCCGGGGCCCTGGCCGAGGGCAGCGACATCCTGAAGGGCCTGACCGACCTGCGCCGCACGGTCGAGGACCTCGACCCCAGCCGCACGCCCACCGTGCGCGGTTTCTTCGGCAAGCTGCCGGGGGGCCGCAAGGCGCAGAACGCGCTCGACCGCTACCAGAGTGCGCAGAGCCACCTCAACGCGATTCTGGAGTCGCTCTACCGCTCGCAAGACGAGCTGCGGCGCGACAACGCCAGCATCGAGACCGAGAAGGTCCACCTCTGGGAGACGATGCAGAAGCTGCGGCAGTACGCCCACGTCGGCAAGGCGGTGGACGAGGCGCTGACCACCCGGCTCGACAGCCTGGCGCAGAGTGACCCCGAAAAGGCCCGCATCGTCCGTGAGGAGCTGCTGTTCGCGGTGCGCCAGCGCGTGACCGACCTGCTGACCCAGCTCGCGGTGGGCATTCAGGGCTACCTCGCGCTCGACCTGGTGCGGCGCAACAACATCGAACTCATCAAGGGCGTGGACCGGGCGACCACCACGACGGTCAGTGCCTTGCGGACCGCCATCATGGTCGCGCAGGCGCTGGGCACCCAGCAGGCGGTGCTGGGGCAGGTCACGGCGCTCAACGACACGACGGGGCGCATGATCGGCTCGACCGCCAGCCTGCTGCGGCAGCAGTCCACCGAGATCCAGAAGCAGGCGGGCAGCGCTACCGTGGACCCGCAGGTCATCCAGAACGCCTTCCGCGAGGTGTACGGGGCGCTCGACGCGATCAGCACCTACCGCGCCCAGGCCCTCGACCGTTTCAAGGACACCATCCAGGTCCTCGACCGCGAGGTGGGGCAGGCCCAGAGCTACCTCGACCGCGAACGCCAGCGCACCTCAAGAGACGTGGCGCAGGGGCTGAACGTGACCGAGCAGGGCGACCTGAAGTTGTGAGGGGCCGCTGGAAGCTTGCCCTGGCCCTGCTGATCCTGCTGCTCGGGGTTTCAAGGGGCTGGGAAGCCCTTGGCGACTGGCAGGCGCGGGACCCGTGGATCTTCGGCGCGGTATCGAGTCTGGTGTACCTGACCGGGGCGGGCCTGATCTGGCGCGACCGTCGGAGCCGGGGGTGAGCCTCCGCACAGCACTGCTGCGCGCTCTGGCTGACCGCCTGGAACCCCAGCCCGCCGCCCCGGTCCTGCGCGTCGCCGTGGATGGGGTGGACGGCGCGGGCAAGACCACCTTCGCGGATGAGCTGGCGGGCGTGCTGCGGGAGAGGGGCCGGACGGTGATCCGCGCCTCGGTGGACGGCTTCCACGCGCCACGCGAGGTGCGTTACCGCCGGGGCCGAACCTCACCGGAGGGGTTCTACCGGGACTCCTATGACCTCGCGGGGTTGCGCTCGGCGCTGCTGGACCCGCTGGGACCGGGCGGGTCGGGGCGCTACCGCACGTCGATCTTCGACCACACCACCGACTCGCCCGTGCATCCACCGGAAGAGGTCGCCCCACCCGGAAGCGTTCTGATTTTCGACGGCCTTTTCCTGCACCGCCCGGAGTTGCGCGACGTGTGGGACGACTCGGTCTTCCTGCATGTGCCGTTCGGGGTCTCGGTGCCGCGCGGCGCCGCGCGGGGGCCGGGGTACGGCTCACCCGACCCGCACGCGGCCTCCAACCGGCGGTATGTGGAGGGCCATCGCCTGTATTTCCGCGAGGCCGACCCCTCCGGGCGCGCGGGCGTGGTGGTGGACAACACCGACCTGGCCGCGCCTTTTGTCGTCCGGGCCTCTGCCCTGGCCTGAACGCATGAGTGCCGCCCCCGGAGGCCATGAAGTGAACCCGGGTTGGCGGCGCACGCGGGGGGCGCTGAGAATCGGGGCGAGGTGTCTATGCCCCAGCCTCCCTTTCTTCACCGCCAGGACGCCGGACAGCAGCTCGCCGCCCGGCTCGCCTCGCTGCACGACTGGCCGGACACGACCGTCCTCGCGCTGCCGCGCGGCGGGGTACCGGTGGCCTCCGAGGTCGCGGCCGTGCTGGGCGCGCCGCTGGACGTGTTCGTGGTCCGCAAGCTGGGGTTGCCGGGCCACGAGGAGGTGGCGATGGGCGCCGTCGCCTCGGGCGGGGTGCGGGTACTCAACGACGATCTGGTGCGCCGCGCGGGCGTCACGCCGGAAGCCCTCGCGGCGGTGGAGATCCGCGAACGCGCCGAACTCGCCCGCCGCGAACGCGTCTACCGCGAGGGCCGCACGCCGGCGCCGGTCGCGGGCCGCACCGCGCTGCTCGTGGACGACGGCGTGGCGACCGGGGCCACCCTGCGGGCCGGGGTGACGGCCCTGCGCGCCCTGTCCCCCGCGCGGGTGGTCGTCGCCGTGCCCGTGGCCCCGCCGAACGCCTGCCGCACGCTGAGGACCCTGGCCGACGGGGTGGTCTGCCTGCTCACCCCGCCCGACTTCCGGGCGGTCGGCCAGTTCTACCGCGACTTTGCCCAGACCAGCGACGGCGAGGTGCGGGACCTGCTGGCCCGCCACGCCCGTCCCCAGGAGTCACCATGACCGACCCCCTCCAGACGGCCGCCCGGCCCCTGACCGGCGCTTCCCGTGCTTACGACGCCCTGCTGGAGCGCATCGGGGACTCGCGGTTCGTCCTGATCGGGGAAGCGTCCCACGGCACCCACGAGTTTTACCGGGCGCGGGCGCGGCTGACCCGGCGGCTGATCCAGGAACGGGGCTTCACGGCGGTCGCGGCCGAAGCCGACTGGCCCGACGCTTCCCGGGTCAACCGCTGGGTGCGCGGCGGGGGCGAGGACGGCAGCGCGCAGGAAGCCCTGGGCGACTTCACCCGCTTCCCGAGATGGCTGTGGCGCAACGAGGACGTGCGGCGGTTCGTGGCGTGGCTGCGGGAGCACACCAGGCGCCACCCGGGACAGGAGGCGGGCTTTCACGGCCTGGACCTCTACAGCCTGCACCGTTCGATGCGGGCAGTGACCGAGTATCTGGAAGGCGTGGACCCTGGGGCGGCGGCCCGCGCCCGCGAGCGCTACGCCTGTTTCGACGGCTCCGGCGGGGACCCGCAGACCTACGGCCACGCGGCCGAACACGGCCACCAGGAACCCTGTGAGGCGGCCGCCGCCGCGCAGCTTCTCGAACTCCAGCGGCGCGGGCCGGACCCCGCGCGGGGACCACTGGGCGGCGACGACCTCTTCTCTGCCCAGCAGAATGCGCGGCTGGTCCAGAACGCCGAGCGTTACTCCCGCGCCGTGTTCCGGGGCCGGGGCGAGGCGTGGAACATCCGCGACACCCACATGGCCGGGACGCTGGCGGCATTGGTGGCCCACGGCGAGGCCCAGGGCCGCCCCCAGAAGATCGTGGTCTGGGCGCACAACTCGCACCTGGGGGACGCCCGCGCCAGCGAGATGGGCTGGGCGCGAGGCGAACTCAACCTGGGGCAGCTCACGCGCGAGCGCTGGCCGGACTCGACCTTCATCCTGGGGCAGACCACCCACCACGGCAGCGTGACCGCCTCGGGCGGCTGGGACCAGCCAGCACGGGTCCAGCAGGTGCGGCCCGGCCTGCCCGGCAGCCTGGAAGAGCGGCTGCACGCGGTCGGGGGCGACTTCTGGCTCGACCTGCGCTCGCCGGAGGTCGCCGGGGCGCTGGGCGAGGAGGTCTTGCAGCGCTTCATCGGCGTGATCTACCGCCCGGGGACCGAGCGCCAGAGCCATTACGTGCCGACCCGCCCGGCCGACATGTATGGCGCCCTGCTGCACTTCGACGGGACGACGGCGCTAGTGCCGCTGGACGCCACAGCGGGCGCGGAGGAGGAAGGTGAGGTGCCGGAGACGTACCCGACGGGGCTGTAAGCGTCAGCCCCCCCGCGCCTCTACCTCCGCCTGTTTCTCGCCCCAGGCGGTCATCTTGGCTTCCAACTGCACTTCGAGGTCGTGGGCGGCCTGCCCCAGCACCACGAAATCGGCGTCTGGTGCGGCGCTGGCGAGGGCCGCCTGGGCGTCCATCAATTCAGCTTCCAGCCGGGCGATGTCGGCCTCCAGTGCCCCGACCTCGCGCCTCAGGTGCCACAGGCCCTTGCCTTTCGGGGCGGCGGGCGCGGGCTTGGCCTCCACCTTCGGCTTCGGCGCCTCGGGGACCACGGGGCGGTGCTTCTCGCGGTAGTCGGCCCAGCCGGGGTACTCGTAAAAATGCCCGTCCTCGATCAGCCAGATGCGGTCGGCCAGGCCCTCGATAAAGGCGCGGTCGTGGCTGACCATCAGGAGGGTCCCGGCGTAGGCGGTCAGGGCGTCTTCGAGGGCCTCGACCATCTCCATGTCGAGGTGGTTGGTCGGCTCGTCGAGCACCAGCAGGTTGTGGTCCTCCTGCGCGAGCTTGAGGAGCGCCAGCCGCGCCCGCTCGCCGCCCGAGAGGATGCGGGCCTGTTTGTCGTGCTGGTCGTAGGGAAAGAGGAAGGTGCCCAGCAGGTTGTGGGCCTCGAAGTCCTTCCCCACGTACTCGCGGGCCACGTCGTAGAGGGTCTGGGAGGGATCCACGCCGCGCAGCGCCTGGTCGTAGTAGCCCACGCTGACGCGGGCGCCGGTGAGCACCCGGGCGCGGGGATCGTCAGAGGGGTCCAGGCCCAGCAGGGCGCGCAGCAGGGTGGTCTTCCCCGCCCCGTTGCGCCCGATGATCGCCACCCGGTCCCCCCGGCGCAGTTGCACGTTCACGTCCCGGAAAAGGGTCCGCCCGCCCAGCGACCGGGAGACGTGCCGCGCGTCCAGAACCACGTCGCCACTTTCCGGCGCGTGGAAGGTGATGCGGGTGGTGCGCTCCTCGGGTGGGGGGGCCGCCGCCGCGCGGGCCTGCATCCGGTCCACCCGGGCCTGCATCGCCCCCGCACGGCGGGCCAGCTTGCTCATGCCCAGGCCCCAGATCTTCATGCGGTCGGCGCTGGCCTGGAGGGCAGCGATCGCCTTGGCGTCCTGCGCGTGTTGAGCGGCCTGCTGTTCGAGTTCGGCGGCCAGCGCCTCGCGGAACGCGGTGTAGCCGCCCTTGTAGACGCTCAGGCCGCCGCCACGCAGGTAGGCCGTCTCGTTCGTCACCGCGTCCAGAAAGGCCCGGTCGTGGCTGATGACGAGGACCGCGCCGGGGTAGCGCCCCAGAAAGCCCTCCAGCCACTCCACCATCACGATGTCGAGGTGGTTGGTCGGCTCGTCGAGCAGCAGCACGTCGGGGTTCTCGACGAGCAGGGCGGCGAGGCCCAGGCGGGTGCGTTCGCCGCCCGACAGCCCCGAGACGGGGTCGTGCTCGCGGCCCCGGAACCCGAAGGCGAGGGTCACGGCCTCCTTGCGGCTGCGGCGCTCGAAGCCGCCCCGCCGGACGTAGTGTTCCAGCACGGCCTCGTGGTGCAGCACGCTCTCGGGGGTGCCGCTGCCCATGGCCTCGGCGGCGGCGGCGAGGTCGGCCTCCAGCGCGTCGAGGTCGTGGAAGGCGGCCTCCAGCACCTGATCCACCGTGGCGCCGGGCGCGAAGGTGGGGTCCTGGCGCAGCGCGCGGGCACGCACGCCGGGGGCGCGGCGCACGGTTCCGCCGTCGGGGCGCAGCTCGCCGGTCAGCAGCCCCAGCAGGGTGCTTTTGCCCGCCCCATTGCGGCCCACCAGCCCCACCCGGTCGCCCGGCTCGACGGCAAAACTGATTTCCGACAGGACGGTCAGCGGCCCGTACTCCTTGGTAACGTCCTGAACGGCGACAAGCACGCCCCGCAGTATACGTTTTGCCTCCCGGGGAGCGGCGGGCCGGGCGCGCGAGGCCGCCGCCGGGTGGGCACAGGCTTTATCTATGCTTTAGACTGAGGTGATGAGAGCCGCTGTCCCGGGGCCGAGAGCCGCCCGCCCCGCCCCGCTGCCCCTGGGTCTGGCCCTCGCCGCGCTGCTCGTTGCCGGAGCTGGGGCGCGGGCGCAGACCTCGTCCGTCCAGACCCCGCAAACCACCCCGCTGCGGCTTCAGCAACTGCTGGGCCGCGCCGAGCGTCAAGAGGGCCTGACCTGGCGCCCGGTTTCCGGCAGCGGGCCAGTCACCCAGGGCCTGCGGACCGGCAACGGGCGGGCCTGGCTGAGCAGCGCGGGGGGCGGGCGCGCCGGATCGCTGCTGGTGGGCGCCTCGTCGCGCCTGCGGGTGTACCGGGGCGAGGCCGACTTGCAAGCCGGACAGTTCCTGCTGGCCGGGCCGCTGGCGGTGCATGTGCTGGGCAGCCACCTGGTGCTGGAGCCGGGAGCGCAGGCGCGGGTGGACCTGCCGCCCTCCAGCGCCGCGCCCCGGGTCGCCGTGCTGGAGGGCCGCGCCCGGCTGGCGCTGGGGCGGGTGACCAACCTGCAAGCCGGGCAACAGGTCGCCCTGCGCGGCGGGCAGGTCACGCCTTTCACGGGGGGCGACCCCTGGTACGCGGCGCAGTTCGTGGGGCTGGGACGGGTAACTGTGCAGGCCACCCGCGGGCCGGTATACGTGGCCCGCGCGTCGGGACGGCAGATCGTGGGGGTGGGGGCCGCGCTGGAGGCGGGCGAGCGGCTCCAGACCGGCGAAGGGGCCTGGGCCGAGATCCATTTTGCCGAGGGCGGCGATCTGCGGCTCCAGGCCAGCAGCGAGCTGGGCGTGCTGGGCATTCAGCGCACCGCGCGGGGCCGCGAGGTGACCTTGCAGCTCACGCGCGGCAGCGCCTGGAACGTGGCGCAGGGAGGCGCCTCCCTGGTGGGGTCCGCGCTGCGCGGCAGCGTCTTTCAGGTGGGCGCTGCGGGCCTGACGCAGACGTTCGGCGCCGCTCCCCTGGGCCGTCCGGCGAGCAGTCCGGCGGCGCCCTCCCCGGCACCCCGCCGCCCCGACCCGCCGCCCACCACGGGGGAGCCGCAGGTGCTGACGCTGCAACTTGCCGAGGTCGCCGGAGCGCAGCGCAACCTCAGCCTGGAGGCGACCAGCCTGCCGGGCGCGCGGGTCAGCGTGCGGGTGGGCCGCCGCAGCCTGCCGCTGACCGCCGTCGCCGGGCAGCCGGGGCGCTTCCGGCTGACCCCACCTGCCCCGGCGCTGCCGGAAGGCACCGCGTCCGTGCAGGTGCGGGCCGAGTGGCGCGGGCAGGTACGGACCCGCACGCTGCCGGTGGTCATCGACCGCACCCCCCCGGCGCTGAGCAGGGTGCGGGCCGAGCGCAGCGGCCGGGTGCTGCTCCTGAGCGGCGAGGTGCGCGACGCGGGAACGGCGGCGACCCGGGCCGGGCGCCTCGCGGTGACGGTGCGGCTGGGGGGCCAGACCCCGCCGGGGGCGAGCTTCACGCGCAGCCTGACGCTGGCCGCCAATGGCGCGGCCCAGCTGCGGGTGCCGCTGCCCACCCCCGCGCCGGGCACCCCGGTCCGGGTGACGGTGCGCGACGAGGCCGGAAACGAGACGTATGCGCTCCTCCCCTGAACGCTCGCTCAGGCGGGTGATGGTGCCGGCCGCCGCGCTGCTGGCGCTGGGGCTGGGCCTGCTTCTTCCCGACAACAGCCGGTTGTGGGACAGCCTCAACCGCGCGCTGCCCGCGCCCGCCGATCCCCGCGTGGTCGTGGTCGGCATCGACGACGCCTCGCTGCGCGACTATGGCCCCCTGTCCGGCTGGCCGCGCGACCTGTACGCGCAGGCCCTGCGCACCCTCGACGAGGCGGGCGTGCAGACGGTCGGCCTGGACGTGCGGCTCTCGGCGCTGGCGCGCACGCCCGAGCTGGCGGGGGTCTTTGCCCGGCCCAACGTGGTGCTGTCCAGCCCCCCCGGCGAGGTGCCGCGCCGCCTGAGCGGCCAGCGCACCGCGACCGGCGTGAGCGCCCTGAATGCCGACTCCGGCGGGGTGGTGCGCCGCTTCCAGACCGCCTACCCGGACCCTGACGGCACCCTGCGCCCCAGCTTCGCCCGGCAACTCGCCCAGAGCGCGGGCCAAAACGTGCCGCTGGACACCACGCCCCGGCTGCTGCGGCAGGTGCGGCAGGATCCCTCGCGGCTGGGGGTGGTTCCCTTTCGAGACGTGGTCAACGGCAACGTGCGCTTCGGAGACCTCCAGGGCCGGGTGGTGTTGATCGGCCTCACGGCCTCCAGCCTGCCCGGCACCACCCGGCGCGGGCCTTCCGGCGAGGAGACGCCGGGCGTGGTGCTTCAGGCGCGGGCGGTGTCCACCCTGCTGGGCGCGCCGCTGCTGAGCCTGCCGCTGTGGCTCACGGCGCTGCTGTGCGTGGCGGTCGCGGTGCTGGCGGTGCTGCTGCGGGGCTTGTGGGGCTTCGTGATCGCGCTGGGGGTGCTGGCCCTGTCGGTGCCGCTGTGGCAGCTCGGCGTGCTGTTTCCCGGCGTGACCGTCTCGGTCGCCGCGATTCTGGGCAGCGCCCTGGTCGCGCTGGAACGCTGGTGGACCCTGCGGAACATCGGCACCCGCGACCCCCTCACCGGCTTCGGCAACCGCCTGGGCTTTACCCGCGCGGTCGAGCACCGCTGGCCGGGCCGGGGCGGGCGACCCATCGGCCTCCTGCTGGTGGACCTCAGCGGCTTCCGGCAGGTCAACGAGACCTACGGCCGCGCTGCCGGAGACGAGGTCTTGCGCGACCTGGCGGGCCGCCTTCAGGCCCACAAGCGCCGGGGCGATCTGGTCTTCCGCTGGGGTCCCGACGAGTTCGCGGTGCTGCTGGACAACGTCGGGCCAGCGGGCATCCAGACCATCAGCGAGGGCACGCAGCGGTCCCTCGCCGACCTCGGCTACCGCGATCTGCGCCTGCGCGCGAGCGTCGGCGCCGCCTCCACCGGCCCCGAGATCCACACCCCCAGCGAACTGATCGAGGCCGCCAGCCGCAGCCGCTACCGCATGAAGTACCAGCGCGAACAGGAGGCGTAGCGGGGAGAGGTCGCCGGGCCTCAGCGCGGCTGGTCGGACAGGGTCAGGGCCGGACGTGGGCCAGCGGTCGCGCCGATCAGGCTCACGCCCGGCCAAGCTGGTGGAGGGGGGTATGCCAGCGCGAGCCAGCTGGCATTTTTGCCCCACCGGACCTGAACGTAAACGGAGGTCAGCACGGGCCGGGTACAGAACACGCCTTCCCGGCAGCGCCGCGTCTCCACGCCAAGCAGCTTGACCTGCCGGGGACCGAGCTGTCCGCTCTCACCGCGCCCAAGCGTGACCCGTTGGGCGTTCTGGTGGCTGCCAGAGGGCTGATCTGTCAGCGTCACCCTGGAAGAGACGCCCCCGGTCATGCCGGCCACGCCCACCCCACTCCAGCGGGGCAAGCGGTCTGGCGGGAACCGCAGGGTCAGCAGCGACGTCTGGGCGCCCTGCTGGACACGGACCCGGGCCACCACGTCGGCGAGGCAGTCTTCTGTGGGGCCGCAGCGCCGGTCCTGCACCCCAAGGACCGTGATCTGGCGCGCCCCCAGCCGCCCGGTCTCCCCCTGACGCAGCGTGACCTGGGCGGCCTGGGCCAGCGGACTGAGCAGCAGGAGCAGGGAGACGAGGCGACGCATGCTTCAAAGTTAAGCCCGCCGAATGAGGCCGGGGCGACGCGCTCCGTCTCCCGTCAATCCGTAAGCCCCGAGGCTGCGGAAAACAGGCAGGGCCGCCCCATCCACCCGGGCGGCCCTGCCTGCCGTCTGTGCCTACACCCTATCTCCCCGCCAGCGCCTGCCAGATGCCGGGGTTGGAGACCCAGCCGTACCACAGGTTGGGCAGAATGCCCAGCACCGTCACGCCGACCACGCCCAGCGCGACCGTCAGGGTGGTGGGGGTGCGCTGACCGTGCGCGTACTCGCGGGCAGGCGTGCGGTCGGGCATGAACAGCAGCATCGCCGGGCGCAGGTAGTACACCAGCGCGGCCACGCTGGCGAGCGCGGCGAGCACGCTCAGCCACACGTAGCCGTTCTGGAAGGCCGCCTGGAACGCGAGGTACTTGCCGAAAAAGCCCGCGAAGGGCGGCAACCCTGCCAGGCTCGCCAGACAGACCGCCAGCGCCGCCGCGTAGGCCGGGTGGCGGTAGTACAGGCCGCGCAGGTCACTGATCTCCATGCCCGCTTCCGTGCGTTGCAGCGCGGCCACGATGGCGAGCGCGGCGGCGGTCATCAGGGTGTACACCAGCAGGTAGTAGCTCAGCGCCGAGCCGCCCACCTCCGGCGTGCCCAGCAGCGTCATCGCCAGGAAGCCGGTGTGCGCGACCGCCGAGTACGCCAGCATCCGCTTGAAGTTGGGCTGAAAGAGCGCGGCGGCGTTGCCGATAATCAGGGTGGCCGCGATCAGGATCTGAAGGACGCCTGCCCAGCCCGGCGCATTTTGTAGGGCGCCGCCGAAGACCCGCAGCATCCCCGCGAAGGCCGCGACCTTCACCACCGTGCTCAGAAAGAGGCTGACCGAGGTCGGCGCGCCCGAATACACGTCGGGGGTCCACTGGTGAAAGGGCGCCAGCGCGACCTTGAAGGCGAAACCCGCCAGCATCAGCAGCGCGCCGCCGACCAAGAGGGCGAGATTCCCGGGATTCAGGCCCGCCGCCGCTTGGGCGATGCCCGCGTAGCCCAGGCTGCCGGTCGCCCCGTACACGAAGGCGAGGCCGTAGATCAGCACGGCGCTGCCCGCCGACCCCAGCAGGAAGTACTTCAGGCCGGATTCCTCGGCGCGGCGCGAGTCTTGCAGGGTGGCGAGCACGTAGCTGCTCAGGCTCATGATCTCCAGCCCGATCAGCATCACGATCAGGTCGCCGGAAAAGGCGATCAAGAGCGTGCCGGTCACCGCGTACATCAGCATCGCGTCGAACTCGGGGAAACTCACCCGGGCGCGGAAGGCCGTGTCCAGGCTCACCAGCAGGGTCATCACGCTGCCGACCAGCAGGGTCAGCCCCAGCAGGATCGCCACGTTGTCGGCCTGGAGTCCCCCGCCGAAGGAGGTCGCAGGCACCTCGCCGGGACCGCTCCACAGCAGGGCCATGCTGAGGCCGCTCAGCACCAGCAGCGCGAGGTTGAGATACGTCAGGGTCCGGCGGGGCAGGTGAAAGCCCAGCACAGTCGAGGCCACCGCGCCCGCCAGCACCAGCAGGATGGGCAGCAGCGGCGCGAGCGCCACGTCAGGAGGGGTAAGCATTCAGGTTCCTCCCAGGGTAGACAGCACCCCGCGCACGGCAGGTTGAATCAGGTTCAGGGCCGGGGCCGAGTACACGCCGAACAAGATGGCGACCGCCAGCGGCACCCCCAGCACCAGCCACTCGGTCTGGCGCAGGTCCGCCACCCGCACCCCGCCGGGCGGTCTCCCCTGCCAGAAGGTCGTCTGGAAGGCCGTCAGCGCGTAGGCGGCGGCGGCGATGGTGGACAGGCCCGCCACGAAGGTCAGCCAGGGCGCGACCTGATAGGCCCCCAGCAGCACGCTGAACTCTCCGACGAAGCCCGCCAGCCCCGGCACCGCGATGGACGCGAACCACAGGCTCATGGTGAGGCCGCCCAGCGCGCCCGCCTGGGTCATCACGCCGCCCACGCGGGTGTCCAGGCTGCCGACGCGCTCCTGAAGCATCCCGACCGCCAGAAACAGCGCGCCGGTATACACGTTCTGAAAGGCGAGCAGGTACAGGGCGCCCACGGTCGCCGTCTCGTTCAGGCTGAAAATGCCCAGCGCGACGATGCCCATGTGGGACAGCCCCGCGTAGGCCAGCAGCCGTTTCCAGTTGGTCTGGCGGAAGGCGATCCAGGCCGCGTACAGCGCCGTGAAGGCCGCGAGGCCCATCAGCACCGGCCGCAGCGCCAGCGAGGCGTCGGGGAAGAGTGGCAGGGCGAAGACGAACAGCCCGTAGCCGCCCACCTTGTAGAGGGTGCCCATCACGTCGGGCACACCGCTGGCATGATTCTGTTCGTGAAAGTCGGGCAGCCAGGCGTGCAGCGGCCACAGCGGCAGCTTGACCGCCATCGCGGCCAGGAAGCCCAGGTACAGCCAGGTCTGCGCCGGACCCTCGACCGGGTGTTGCACCAGGTCACTCAGCGCGAAGGTCGGGCTTCCCCCGTAGTACTTCACGCCGATGATCGAGAGCAGCATCAAGAGGCTGCCGAAAAGGGTGTAAGCGCCGAACTTCACCAGCGCCCGCATCCGCGCGGGGCCGCCGTAGATCGCCAGCATCAGGAGGGCCGGGATCAGGGCGTCCTCGAAAAAGACGTAGAACAGCACCAGGTCGCGCGCCGCGAAGATGCCCAGCAGCCCGGTTTCCATCGCCAGCACCAGCGAGAGCATGGTGCCGGGGTTCTCGACCCGCCGCGCGGCGTAGACCACCGCGACCAGGGTCATGAAGGCGGTTACCAGCGCCAGCGCGAGGCTCGCGCCGCCCAGCTCGACCGAGTAGGTCACGCCCAGCGCGGGCACCCAGTTGATGCTGAACAGCTCGGCCCCGCCCCCGCGCCAGATCAGCAGGCCCAGCCCCAGGGTGAGCGCCGCGAAAAAGCCCGCGACCTCCTCGCGCCACTGCCGGGGAAAGGCGAACAGCAGCAGGCTCCCCAGCAGGGGGAGAAAAATCATCAGGTGAATCATGCGCCGCCTCCAATGGTGCGCAGCGCCCAGTACCCCAGCATCAGCGCCGTGCCCAGCAGCATGGACACCGCGTAGGCCCGCACGAAGCCGCTCTGCCACAGGGTAAAGAGACCGCCCGGCGCGGCACTGGTGCGGGCGATCCCCGCCAGCGTGCCGTCCACGCCCCGGTCCACCACGTCCAGCCCGCTCGCGACTGCGCGGCTGGGCGCCCCCACCAGACCGTCATAGACCCGGTCGAGGTACAGCGCGTTGGTGCTCGCGGCCCCCAGCGGGCCGTCCGCCAGCGTGCGGCGGCGGTGCTCGGCCAGCGCCCACAGCAGCCCGCCCACTCCGGCGGCCACGGCGAGCAGGGTCAGCAGCCACTCGGTCGCCACCGGAATCTCATGGGCGTGGACCGGAATGGCCCGGCCCAGGTAGTCGTCGAAGGCGTGCCCGCCCCCCAGGAAGGTCGGGACGTTCAGGAACCCGATCAGGGTGGCGCCCGCCGCCAGGATGCCCAGCGGCACCTTCATCAGCCCGTCGGCCTCGTGCGGATGGGCCACGTCTCCCCGGTACTCGCCGCGCCACACCAGGAAGTACCAGCGGCCCATGTAGAAGGCGGTCAGGAACGCCACGCCCAGCCCCACCACGTACAGCCCCGGACTCGCCTCGAAGGCGGCAGCCAGGATCGCGTCTTTGGAGAAGAAGCCGCTCCAGATCGGAATGCCCGCGATGGCGAGCACGCCCATCAGGGCCGCAATGTGGGTAAAGGGCATGAACCTGCGCATCCCGCCCATCTGGCGCACGTCCTGCCCCTCGTGCAGCGCGTGGATCACCGCGCCCGCTGCGAGGAACAGCAGCGCCTTGAAAAAAGCGTGGGTGAGCAGGTGGAACACGCCCGCCGAGTAGGCCCCCAGGCCCACCGCCATGAACATGTACCCGAGCTGCGAGACGGTGGAGTACGCCAAGATCTTCTTGATGTCGTGCTGGTTCAGGGCCGACAGGGCCCCGTACAGCGCGGTCAGGCCGCCCACCCAGGCGACCCAGGTCGAGGCGTTCGGCGCCAGCTCGTACAGGAAGTGGCTGCGGGTGATCAGGTACACGCCTGCCGTGACCATCGTGGCGGCGTGGATCAGCGCCGAGACGGGCGTCGGCCCCGCCATCGCGTCAGGCAGCCAGGTCGTCAGCGGCAATTGACCCGACTTGCCGATGGCGCCGACCAGCAAGAAGAGGCAGGCGAGTTCGATGCCAGCGACGGCCACCTGCGCCCCCTCGACCCGCACGGCGAGTTCGGGAATGACCAGCGTGCCGTAGAGCCGGTAGATCAGGAACATCCCGAACATAAAGCCCAGGTCCCCGATCCGGTTCATGATGAAGGCCTTGCGCGCGGCGTTGGAGTTCGCCACGCCCTCGCGGTCGCTGGCCTCGCGCAGGTCCCTGTCCGAGGCCTCGGAGTTGCGCCCGCTGAACCAGAAGCCGATCAGAAGGTAGGACGCCATGCCCACCCCTTCCCAGCCCACGAACATGAGGGGGTAGGAGTCGGCCAGCACCAGAATCAGCATCATCGCCACGAAGAAGTTCAGGAACGCGAAAAAGCGCGTGAACTGGCGGTCGTGGCCCATGTAGCTGACCGAGTAGAGGTGAATCAGAAAGCCGATGCCGGTGATGATCAGCGCCATCAGCGCCGACAGCTGGTCGTACCAGAAGCCGACGGACAGGTTGGCGTTCAGCGCCATGCCCGGCAGCCAGGTCCACAGCACCTCGCGGGCGGGTTCGTCGCCCTGGCCGAGGTAGCGCAGCACCGCGATCACGAAGCTCGCCAGCACGGTGCCCGACGCGAGCCAGCCGCCCGACTTGCCGGGAAAGAGACGGGGAAAGAGCATCAGCAGCGCGAAGCCCAAGAGGGGCAGCAAGGGAAGCAGGTACAGGGGCACGCGCAGACTCAGCCTTTCAGGGTCGCGAGGTCGTCCACGTTGGTGGTCTCACGCTTGCGGAAGATGGCGACGATGATCGCGAGGCCGATGGCGACCTCGGCGGCGGCCAGCGTCATCACGATAAAGACGGCTGTCTGCCCGGCGAGGTCCCCCCACGACCGGGCAAAGGCCACCAGCGCGAGGTTGGCGGCATTCAGCATCAGCTCGACACTGAGAAAGATCATGATCGCGGTGCGGCGGGTCAGCACGCCGATCATGCCGATGGCGAACAGCAGGCCCGAGAGGGCCAGGTAATAGGCGGTCGGAGCCATTAGGCGCGCACCCTTTCTTCCTGAAGCTGGCCCTCGGGATACGGGCGGCCTTCGGGCGGCACGGGCAGGGCGATGCCCTCCGCGTCGGTCACGCCGTCGGGCTGCGCCGCAGGCCGCTTGACCAGCGCCACCGACCCCACGATGGCGACCAGCAGCAGGATGCTCACCGCCTCGAACGGCAGCAGGAAGCGGGTGAGCAGGGTCTCGCCCACCGCCCCCGCCGTGCCGCCCCGCAGCGCCGCCGCGCTCTCGGTCAGCGGCCGGGGGTCACGGTACGAGAAGGCGATGATCGCCAGCGCGCCGGCCAGCACCACGCCCCCGATGCCCGCCAGCTCACGCACGAACGGCACCGGGTCGCGCCCGGTGATGGGCTGGTTGGCATTGAGCAGCATGATCACGAAGAGAAAGAGCACCAGAATCGCCCCGGCGTACACGATGACCTGGATGGCCGCCAGAAAGGACGCGCTGAGGCTGGCAAAAAGGCCCGCCACGCTCAGCAGGGTGCCCACCAGCCCCAGCGAGGCGTGGACCGCGTTCCGCGCCGTGATGGTGATGACCGCCCCCACCAGCGCCAGGGCGCCGAGAATCATGAAGGCGATCATGGCCGCCCCTGCGCGGCGGGAAGGGGGGCGGGGGGCGGGACACGGGGTTGGGTCTTCTGTCTCATGACGGGTACTCCACCCCCTCCAGTTCCTTGCGCGCTCCGCTTTCCACCCGGAAACCCAGGCGCACGGGCTTGCCGCTGCGGGCCGCCTCGCGCCGCTGGGGCAGCGAGCCGTCCACGCCGACGAGCATGTCTTCTTTGCCGTACACGAAGTCGCGGTAGCGGTAGTCGGCCATCTCGAACTCGTTGCCCAGCACCACCGCGCCCGTCGGGCAGGCTTCCTCGCACATGCCGCAGAAGATGCAGCGCAGCATGTTGATCTCGTAGACCTTGGCGTAGCGCTCGCCGGGGCTGGTGGGGTTCAGGGGATCATTTTCGGCGGCCTCCACGTAGATCGCGTAGGCCGGGCAGGCGGCGGCGCACAGCGAGCAGCCGATGCACTTTTCCAGTCCGGTGCCGGGATGACGGGTCAGCACGTGGCGGCCCCGGAAACGCGGCTGGAGGGTCGCCCGCTCCTCGGGGTAACTCACGGTGACCGGCTTCTGAAAGAGCTTGCCGAGCGTGACGCCCATGCCCTTGGCGATATCAAGAACGCTCATAGGAAACCTCCAGGGAAGCGGGAGCGGCGCATCAGTCGCCCCCCACAGGGCGCGCGGGCAGGTTGCCCTCCGCGTCGCGCACGCCGGTGGGCTTGTTCCACAGCACCCGCACCCGGTCACTCAGGGCGAGCAGCAGCAGGAGTCCGGCCAGGCTGAGCAGGCCCAGCGGCCACAGCCCCAGGCCGCGCCCGTAGGCGAGGTAGGCGGCGGTCATGACGGTGTTCGCCAGCGCCAGCGGCAGCAGCAGCTTCCAGCCGAAGCGCATCAGCTGGTCGTAGCGGAACCGCGGCAGCGTGGCGCGCACCCAGATGAACAGGAACAGGAAAAAGGCGATCTTGGCGACCAGCCAGACGATCGGCCAGCCGGAAATGCCCGGAATCAGCCCCTCCAGAAACACCGGCCCCCGGTACCCACCGAAAAAGAGGGTCGCCATGATCGCCGAGGCGGTGATCATGTTGACGTACTCGGCCATCTGAAAGAGCGCCCACTTGATTGCGGAGTACTCGGTGAGGTAGCCCGCCACCAGTTCCTGCTCGGCTTCGGGAAGGTCGAAGGGGGTGCGGTTGACCTCCGCGAAGGAGCTGACGATAAAGAGCGCGAAGCCCAGCGACTGGAACAGCAGCAGCCAGCCGTTTTGCGCCTGCCACTCCACGATACTGATAAAGGACGTGCTGCCCACCAGCATCAGCAGACCCAGGATGCTCAGGCCCATGCCGAGTTCGTAGGAGATCATCTGGGCGCTGCTGCGCAGGCCGCCCAGAATCGGGTACTTGCTGCCCGAGGCCCAGCCGCCCAGGAAGATGCCGTACACGCCCATCGAGGTCAGCGCCAGCAGCGCCAGGATTCCGGCGTCGAGGTGGTACACCCAGGGGTCTTCGCCGAACAGCGATCCGGCAGGCCCGGCCGGGATGCCCCCGAAGGCCGTCAGCGCCATGCCGATGGCGACGATGGGCGCCAGCGTGTAGACCAGCTTGTCGGCCAGCGTGACCCGCAGGTCTTCCTTGAAGATGCTCTTGACGGCGTCGGCCAGCGGCTGGAGCAGGCCACCCGGCCCCACCCGGTTCGGGCCGTAGCGAATCTGCATCCGGGCGAGCAGTCGGCGCTCGATCAGGGTCATGTAGGCGAAGGTGGTCAGCAGCGCCAGGGCGACCAGCACACCCTTGACCAGCGTGATCAGCAGTTCGGCGAGCCAGTCGGGCATCAGTCGTCACCCCCCGGGCGCGGCGCGGGCTGGGAAGAATCCGGCGAATACATCGGCAGCTCCCACAGTTCGGTGCGCGCCTCGCGGCCCAGGACACCGCTGCCCCGGCGCTCGGGGCGCGGGATCATGCGGTCTTTCCAGAGCTGCGGGGTGTGCGGCATCCCGGCCTCGGCCTCGTGGCGGGTGCCCAGGGACTGCACCGCGCCGCCCGCAGGCAGCTCGCCCAGGCGCAGGCCGAAACGCTCTTCCAGCCGCGCCTGCGCGCCCCGCAGCCCCCGCACCGGGGCGCGGACACCCAGCGCCTCGGCGAGCGCGGTCAGCGCGCGAATCAGGTCGGCGCCCTCGCCCGCGTCGAGCGCGGCCTGGGTGAGGGGAAGCAGGCGGCCTTCAAGGTTCACGGTGGTGCCGCGCTTCTCGTAGCCCGTGACCGCAGGCAGCACCACGTCGGCCAGCTGCGCGGTCGCGGTGAGGTGCGTGTCGTGAACGACCGTGAAGCCGCGCGCCCGGACGCCCGGGTCGAGCCGGGAGAGGAAGGCCGCCTGCGCCCCCCCCAGCCCCGCGTATCCGGCGCCCCCCGCACGCGGCACCAGGTTGAGGTGCGCCAGGCCCCGGCTGTTCGGGGCCGCCGGAATGGCCAGCACCTTCGCCCCGGTCCGCCCCGCCAGCTCCGCGAGCGAGGCTGCGAACCCGGCGTCCGCATGGTTGAGCACGTCGGCGCCCACGATCAGCACCGGGCGCTCGGCATTCTCCAGCAGGCGCAGGGCCGCCGCGAGTTCCTCGGTATCGGGCTTGACCAGCCGCGCCAGCGCGTTGTGCCCGTTGGCCGACGCCTGAATGCCCGCGTGGCCCCACAGCCGCGACTCGCGCCCGATCACGGCCAGCTTTTCAGGCTTGCGGGCGGGGCGCTCCACCAGACGCAGGTCGGCGATGGCGGTGCCGTGCGCGAACTCGGGGGGCAGCAGGCCGCCGCGCAGCGCTTCGAGCACCCGCAGTTCCAGCACCGGGGCCTCCTCGCCCAGATCGGCGCCCAGCACGACGAGGGCGTCGGCGGTCGCCACATCGGTCAGGGTGGCGGTGGACGGGATATTCAGGCTGTAGCGCGGCCAGTGGTCCACCGACGCCGTGCCGATGGCCTCCGCCAGCGCCTCCAGCGCCGCGCCCTCCTCCAGGGTGGAGTCGGCGTTCAGATAGAGGCCCAGGCTATGGGTGTAACCGAAGAAGCCCTGCCGCATCGCCTCGATGGCCTGGTCCCAGGTCGCCTCGCGCAGCTCGCCCTCCACCCGCACGAGGGGCAGGGTGAGGCGCTCTTCCGAGGCGAAGACGTGCCCGAAGCGGCCCGCGTCGCAGATCCACATCTCGTTCACGTCGCGGTTCTCGCCCGCCACGACGCGCTCCAGCCGCCCGTTGCGCGCGTCCACCACGATGGAGCAGCCCACCGGGCAAAGGGTGCAGGTCGTGGGCGTATGGTCGTACTCCCAGTTGCGGCCCCGGAAGCGCGCCACGTTGTCCAGCAGCGCCCCCACCGGGCAGATGTCCGCGATGTTGCCCTGGAAGCCGACCGGCAACCCGCCCTCCTCCGTGTCGATGAAGGTGTGCCCGCCGCGCTCGATGAAGTCCAGCACCTCCTGCCCGGGCACCTCCTCGAAGTAGCGCACGCAGCGTTTGCAGTGGATGCAGCGTTCCTGGTCGAGGATGATGAAGTCGGACAGCGCATAGTGCTTGTCGGCGTGGCGGCGGTCGAAGCCATAACGGCTGGCCCCGTACCCGTACTCGAAGGCGCGGTCTTGCAGCTCGCACGCCCCGCCCTTGTCGCAGGTCGGGCAGTCGAGCGGGTGGTTCAGAAGCGTGAACTCCATCATGCCCGCCTGCGCCTTGGCGACCACGTCCGAGGATTTGGCGGTGCGGATATGCATCCCTTCGGTCGCCTGCATGGTGCACGACGCCATCGGCTTGGGCATCCAGAAAATCTTGGGCTGGCCGGTTTCCGGGTCCAGGGTGAACGAGCCGTCCTTTTCCTTGCGGGGGCTTCCGGCCTCGACCAGGCACATCCGGCAGGCGCCGACCGGCGAGAGGTAGGGGTGCGCGCAGAAATACGGCACGTCCCGCCCGGCCTGGAACACCGCGTCGATGGCGCTGGTTCCGGCGGGGAGGTCGAGTTCGGTTCCGTCGACGTTGACTTTCATGCCTCCCTCCACCTTCTCCGGGCCGGGTAGATGGGCTGCCCGGTCTGCGCCAGGGCGTCGTATTCCTCGCGGAACAGCGCAATCGAGCTGAGCACCGGCCCCAGGCAGGCGTCCGCCAGCGCGCAAAACGAGCGCCCGCCGATGTTCTCCGACATGTCGAGGATGAGTTGCACGTCGCCTGGCTGGCCGTGGCCGCGCACCAGCTTCTCGTACATGCGGGTCATCCAGCTCGAAATGCCCTCGCGGCAGGGCGTGCATTTGCCGCAGCTCTCGTGGCCGTAGAAGCGCACCAGATTCCAGGTCGCGTTCACGATGCAGTCCGCCCTGGGGATCAGCGTGACGCCCCCGGTGCCGAGCATCGACCCGGCCGCCGCGATGGCCTCGTAGTCCATCGGGGTGTCCAGCGTCTTGTCGTCCCAGCGCAGCATCGGGCAGGAGGAGCCGCCCGGGATGATCGCCTTGATCTCTTCTTGCGGGCCGCCCGCCCAGTCGTAGATCAGCTCGCGGAAGGTCGTGCCCAGCGGCAGCTCGTAGACGCCGGGGCGCGCGACCGGGCCGCTGATCTGAAAGAGCTTCATGCCCTTGGACTTCTCGGTCCCCATGCCCGCGTGCCAGTCGGCGCCGTACTTGAGGATCTGGGTAGCCGCGCAGAAGGTCTCGACGTTGTTGATGGTGGTGGGCAGGCCGTACAGGCCGGCAGCGGCGGGAAAGGGCGGCTTGAGGCGGGGGTTGGCGCGCAGGCCCTCGAGCGAGTTCATCAGCGCGGTTTCCTCGCCGCAGATGTACGCCCCGGCGCCCCGGTGAACCTGAAGGTCGAAGTCGAAGCCGCTGCCAAGAATGTTCCTGCCCAGCAACCCGGCCGCCCGCGCCTCATGAATCGCGGCCCACATCCGCTCGGCGGCGTGGACGTACTCGCCCCGGATGTAGATGTAGCCCACCGAAGCGCGCATCGCGTACCCGCCGATCAGCATCCCCTCGATCAGCTGGTGGGGGTCTTCGGAGAGCAGGTAGCGGTCCTTGAAGGAGCCGGGTTCGGACTCGTCGGCGTTGCAGATGATGTAGTGCAGCTTGCCGTCGTTCAGGGGCATGAAGGACCACTTCAGGCCGGTGGCGAAGCCCGCCCCGCCGCGTCCGCGCAGGCCGGACTTTTTCACCTCGTCGATCACGGCGTCGGCGCCCAGGCCGAACGCCCGGCGCACCGCCTGATAGCCCCCGTGGCGCTGGTAGTACGCCAGCGTCCAGCTCCCCTGCTGCCCGACGTGGGCGTAGAGGGTGGGGGCAAAGCGGGGGTCCTTGCCGCTGGTGATGGGTTTGGGCGGCGTCAGGGTGGCGGTCATGCTTGCCCTCCCGGGGTGGCCTGCTCCAGCGGGGTGAGGCCCGTGATGCTCGCGCCCACCCGCTCGCCGTTCGCCAGCATCTGCCGTCCGTCCTCGCGCACGGTGACGGGGACCGGGTTGTCGGGCTGCGGGGGCGTGTCGGCGCGCATCGCCGCGATCAGGCGGTCGCACTTCGACCGGGTCACCTGCTCGTAGTAGCCCTGGTCATTGATCTGCACGACGGGCGCGGTGCCGCACGACCCCAGGCACTCGACCTTCTGCACGCTGAAGCGCCCGTCCGCGCTCACGTCGCCGGGCTGCACGTCGAGGGTGGAGACGAGGTGGTCCCACAGCTCGTCGCTGCCCGCCAGCGCGCACATCAACGTCGAGCAGACCTGGAGGTGGTACCGGCCGGTCGGCAGGGTGTGGTAGGTGGAATAGAAGCTCATGACCGAGCGGACCTCGGTCGCGGTGGTGCCGCACAGCGCGGCGATCTCGGCCATCCGCGCCTCGGACACGAAGCCTTCCGCGTCCTGAACCTCGCGCAGCAGCGGCATCAGCGCGCTGCGGCGGCCCTGCGGCGAGTCCGGGTAGCGGGAGAAGAGGTCCGCGACGAGGGTGGATTTGTCTGCGAAGTAGCTCAAGGAAGCCAGCTCTCCTAACGGTCCACGTCGCCCAGCACGGGGTCGATGGTGGCGAGAATGGTGATCAGGTCGGCAAACTGCGCGCCCACGCAGGCGTACTCCAGCGCCTGGAGGTTCACGAAGCTGGGCGCGCGAATCTTGACCCGGTAGGGCACCGAGCCGCCGTCCGAGACGACGTAGTAGCCGACCTCGCCGCGCGCGGACTCGGTGGGCACGTACACCTCGCCCCGGGGGGGGTGAAAGCCCTCGGTGACAAGCTTGAAGTGGTGGATCACCGCCTCCATGCTCGTTTCGAGTTCGTGCCGGGGCGGCAGGCTGATCTTGCGGTTGGGGTCCTTGACGGGTCCCGGGCGCAGCCGCGCGAGCGCCTGGCGCACGATGCGGATGCTCTGGCGGAACTCCAGCAGGCGCATGGTGAAGCGCGCGAGGCTGTCGCCGTCGGGGCTGGTCACCACGTCGAAGTCGTACTCCTCGAAGCCGCAGTAGGGATTGTCCTTGCGGTGGTCGAGCGGCACCCCCGAGGCGCGCAGGTTCGGCCCGGTCAGGCCCAGGTCGAGCGCCACGTGCGCCGGAATCACGCCCACGCCTTTCGCCCGGTCCACGAAGATCGGGTTCTCGGCAAAGAGGGTGGTGTACTCGTCCACCCCACGCTCCATCTGGTCGAGGAAGCGCGCCACGGCGTCCGGCCAGCCGTCGGGAATGTCCCAGGCCAGGCCGCCCACCCGCAGGTAGCCCTGGTTCATGCGGTAGCCGCACACCGCCTCGAACAGGTCCACCACGCTCTCCTTCTCGCGGAAGGCGTAGAAGAAGGGCGTCAGCGCCCCGAGGTCGAGCAGGCCGGTGCCCACGAACACCAGATGCGAGTGGATGCGCCCGAGTTCATGCAGGATCACCCGCACCACGTTGGCGCGCTCGGGCACCTGCGCCTGAAGCAGCTTTTCCACGCTGAGCACGTAGGCGAGTTCGTGCGAAAAGCAGTGCAGGTAGTCGGTGCGCGGCGCGTAGGTCACGCCCTGCTGGTAGGTGCGGTGCTCGAAGGTCTTCTCGAAGCCGGTGTGCAGGTAGCCCATGTGGGGCGTGACCCGGACCACCCGCTCGCCGTCCATGTCCACCACCAGCCGCAGCACGCCGTGGGTACTGGGATGCTGCGGCCCCACGTTCAGGCTCATGATCTCGGTGTGCATCAGGGTGCCCCCGGCGGGGGGGGCGAGCGGCTCAGCGGTCATGGGTCCACCTCCAGGTCAGCCAGGTCAGCGCGTGGCGCCTCACTTCGGGCCGCCTTCCGGCATCACCGGGGGCACGCGGTCCTCGCCCTGGCCCCGGCGCAGCTCGCCGCGCCAGCCGGTCAGGCCCCGGCTCTGGCCGGTCAGCCCGGCGCGGAAGGTGGGCGGATCGAGAAAGCGCCCGTCCCGGAAGAGGGTCGGCGTCTCGCCCAGCGGGAAATCCTTGCGCAGGGGGTGGCCTTCCAGATCGTCGGGGGTCAGGATCTTGCGCAGGTCCGGGTGGTCCGTGAACACCACGCCCAGCAGGTCGTACACCTCGCGCTCCAGGTAGTTGGCGGCCTTCCACACCGGGTACAGGCTGTCCAGCGGTTGCGAGTCGTCCAGCCACACCCGCAGGAAGAGGCGGCGGTGGTCGTGCGGGTGGTAGACGTTGTGCAGCACGGCAAAGCGCGCGGGTCTGCGCTCGGGATAGGCGAGATAGTCCACGCCCACGGTGTCCATCAGCATGAAGCCGCGCTCGCGCAGCGCCCGGCCCACCTCACGCAGTCGTCCGGCAGGAACGACGGCGGTCGGCTCGGCGGCGTCGTCCTCCTCCAGCCCCAGTTCCGCAATCAGAGCGGTCACGTCGCGGGGGTCGCGCGGCGCGGTTCCAGCGGGCGCGGTGTCGGACGGCGGGGTCGTCACGACGATCCGGTCCGGCAGCGGCTCACCCGTCATCTTGTCCACGCCTCCACCATCGGGAGCTGGTGGCCCAGTTGATCGAAGGCTTCGCCACGCACCTTTTTCTGAAGCTGCATGACCGCGTAGATCAGCGCCTCGGGCCGCGGCGGGCAGCCGGGCACGTAGATGTCCACCGGCACCACGTGGTCCACGTTCTGCACGATGGCGTAGTTGTTGAACATGCCGCCCGAGGAGGCGCACGCGCCCATCGAGATCACCCATTTGGGGTCGGGCATCTGGTCGTACACCCGGCGCATGACCGGGGCCATCTTCTTGGAGAGGCGCCCGGCGACGATCATCACGTCGGCCTGCCGGGGGCTGGCGCGGAAGACCTCCGACCCGAAGCGGGCGAGGTCGTTGCGTCCGTTGGTGCTGCTCATCATCTCGATGGCGCAGCACGCCAGCCCGAAGGTCGCGGGCCACAGGCTGTTGCTGCGGCCCCAGGCCACCAGTTTTTCCAGGCTGGAAAACAGGACGCCTTCGGATTCCAGTTCCTGCCAGTCGCGGTCGAACAGTTCTTTCAGGGCCATAAGAAAGTCTCCGGAGCGTTTCGGGTGGCCGCAGGCTCGGGGGCGGCCCCTCGCCCTTCTTGACCAAGTGACGTAGGAGTACCTGCTCTCAGGTCCACTCCAGCACCCCTTTTTTGAGGATGTAGTAGTAGCCCACCAGCAGCAGTCCCACGAAAGTCAGCGCCTCCCAGAAGGCGAAGGGCACCAGTTTCTGGTAAGCCACTGCCAGCGGAAAGAAAAACGCCGTCTCGATATCGAAGACGATAAACAGCATGGCGACCAGGTAGAAATGCACCGGGAAGCGCTGGCCGGTGCCCACGCCGCCGTGCTCGGGGTCGTTGCCGCTCTCGTAGGCCATCAGCTTGGCACGGGTGGCCTTTTTCGGCCCCAGCAGCGCGCTGACCAGCACGGCCAGAATGCCGATGCCCAGGGCGATGACCAGCATGATCACGAAATTCGCGTACTCGATAGGAGTCTCCCTTCCGCCCGCTCCTCTTCTCCTCTGCTCGTGAAAAATCGCACGAAGTCATCGAAAAAAGAGAGTGGGCCTGACGAACTGAAACCTAAACCGACTTGTGGTACGCCTCATGTTCTAGCACGAAAACCGCGTTCAGATCGTGCGCGAACCCCACGTGGCGGCCGGATGAGACGACGTTCGCGCGATCCGCAAACGGACGTTCAGAAACCTCAATTTCGCCCACCGCGCCACCCACCGAGGGGAGCTGCCGGTCTGCTCGCCCGGACGTTCGCGTTTCGGCCCCCGGAGCTTGCCGCTGGGACGCCTGGAGGCGACACTCCCGTTGCAGCCTGCTTTCGGGTGGGCTGAGGATTGAAACCACCTCGGCAGCCGACCATTGCCGGGTGTCGGTGTTGCAGCCTCCTTTCGGGTGGGCTGAGGATTGAAACTGGCGCAGGCTGTCCGGCAGGGCATCGTTCGTGGTTGCAGCCTGCTTTCGGGTGGGCTGAGGATTGAAACCAGCATGGTCCCGTCTCCCTGGTCCGCGATGCCCTGTTGCAGCCTGCTTTCGGGTGGGCTGAGGATTGAAACTGGACCGGGACCGACACTGGACGCCCCACCCGCGTTGCAGCCTGCTTTCGGGTGGGCTGAGGATTGAAACAGCCTGGAGATGCCCGCTGTGGAGATCAGCGGTTGCAGCCTGCTTTCGGGTGGGCTGAGGATTGAAACGACCGCGACGGCGACGGAGTGGCAGGCGAATGCCAGCTGCGGCACCCACTCACCAGCAGCGTGCCCGGATACGTCCCCGGTTGGCCCCAGTACGGCCCACAGGGAGGCAGGCTGCGCGGCTCGCTCCTCCCCTAACTCAGCAGTTCCACGAAGTCGTCGTCGTCGTTGTCCTGCGCCAGCGGCAGGGTCAGGGTGAAGGCGGCGCCCTGGCCGCGCTCGGACTCGACCCAGATGCGCCCGCCGTGTTCCTCGACCGCCAGCTTGCAAAACGCCAGACCCATGCCGGTGTCGAAGCGGCCATGCAGGGTCAGGCGCGACTGCTCGAAGGCGGCGAACAGGTTGGGGATGTCCTCGGTGGGGATGCCCTCGCCGTCGTCGCGGACCCGGAGGTGGGTGGCGCCCTCCGTCTGCCAGACCTCGACCGAGATCAGGCCGCCCGTGACGGTGTGCTTCATGGCATTGCTGATCAGGTTCGCCAGCACCCGGCGCAGGATTTCCGGGTCGGCGCGGGTGGGGCTGAGGCCGGGGGCGACCGCCACACGCATATGGCGGTCGCGCAGGCCGCTGCCCACGTCGCCGCGCGCCTGCTCAATCACTTCCTCGAACATCGGGCTGAAGACCAGTTCGGGGCGCAGGTGCATCTTGCCCGCCTGGATCTTGCGCACGTCGAGCATGTTGACGGCGAGGTGCAGCAGGTGCCCGGTCTCGTCGCGGGCGATCTTGACGAGTTCGCGGGCGTCGTCGGGCACGCGGTCGTCGTCTTCCACGACTTCCAGCAGGCCCATCACGGCGGCGATGGGATTTTTCAGGTCGTGGACCAGCATGTGAACGAGCTGGTCGCGTACCCGCTCCTCGTGCTCCCAGGTGTCCAGGCGGCGCTGGAACTGGGCCAGCCGCTCCTGAAGCTCGGCGTGCTGCGCCGCGCGCGCCAGCAGGGTGCGGACCTGAAGGGCCAGCATGTCGGGCGGGGTCGCGTCGCTGATCAGGGCGTCGGCCCCGGCCGAGAGCAGCCCGCCCAGCCCCGCCTGCCCGACCGCCAGCCAGAAGGTGCCTGCCAGTTCCGCGCGCTGGCGCAGTAGCGGCAGCACCTCGGCCAGCGGCACGCCCGGCGTGTCGGCGTACAGCAGCGCCACGGCGGGTGGGCGGACATGCGCTTCGCGCAGTAGCGGCTCGGCGCCCGGCACCTGCACCACGTCCACCCCCCCCAGCACCGGCCGCAGCCGGGCCGCCCGCGAAGCGTCAGGGGAAACGACAAAAACCACCGGAAGAGGAGCGCTGGACATGAGGCTCCCGGGAGTCTACCCCGGGGGCCGCGCGGCGGACGTGCGAAACACGTCGCAACGCCGCCCTGCCCCCCGGGCGGGGCCTACCCCTTCACACTTCCGGCCAGCAGCCCACGCACGAAATAACGGCCCAGCAGGATGTACACCAGCAGCGTCGGCAGCGCGGCCAGAATCGCGCCCGCCATCGGCAGGTTCCAGCTCACCGCCTGCCCGCCCGCGAGCTGCGAGAGCGCGTAGGTGACCGGCTGGCTGCCCGTGTTCGTCAGGGTCGCGGCGAACAGGAACTCGTTCCAGACCTGGGTGAACTGCCAGATGATCACGACCACGAAGCCCGGCACGCTCAGCGGAAAGATCACCTGCCGGTAGATGCCCCAGAACCCCGCCCCGTCGATGGTCGCGGCCTCCACCAGCGCGTCGGGCACCTCGGCGTAGTAGTTGCGGAAAATCAGGGTGGTGATGGGCAGGCCGTACACCACGTGCGCCAGGATCAGGCCCCAGATCGAGCCGTACAGCCCCAGCGACTTGACGAACTGGAACAGCGGAATCAGCACCGCCTGGTACGGAATGAACATGCCGAACAGCATCAGCGCGAAGAGGGTGTTGGCCCCCCGGAACTTCCACTTGGCAAGCGCGTAGCCGTTGAGGGACCCCAGCAGCGCCGAAAGGGCGGTGGCCACGACCGCCAGAAAGAGGCTGTTGCCCATGTTCGCGCCGATCTTGGCCCAGGCGTCTGCGAAGCTGGCCCAGTTCAGCGCGCGCGGCCACTGCCAGGTCGTCGCCAGGTTGATCGCTTCGGGGGCCTTGAAGGCGGTGGCGAGCAGCAGGTAGATCGGCAGCAGGAAAAACAGCGCGGCGAGCAGCAACAGTGCGTAGAGGCCCACCCGGCTCCGCCCGGCTTTGCGGGCAGCGGGCGTGGGGGTGACGGTGGGCACGGGCGCGGTGGTGGTCACGCGTTCCCCCGTTCGCCCCGGAAAGCGTTTGCCAGGTACGGCACGATCACGAAGGCCACCAGAATCAGCAAGACCGTGCCGATGGCGGCCCCCAGCGCGAACTGGTTTTGCCGAAACGAGGTGAGGTACATGTTCAGCGCCGGAACGCTGGTGGCGGTGTTGTCGGGTCCGGCCATCGCGTACACCAGGTCGAAGATCTTGAGGCTGATGTGCCCCAGGATGATCATCGCGCTGAGGGTGATGGGCGCGAGCAGCGGAAAAATGACGTGGCGGTACAGGCCCAGGTCGTTCGCGCCGTCCACCCGCGCCGCCTCGCGCAGCTCTTCGGGAATCCCGCGCAGCCCGGCGAGGTACAGCGCCATGGTGTACCCGCTCATCTGCCACACGGCCGCCACGATGATGCCGATCAATGCGAGGTTGAAGCCGTGCGGTTCGGGTGCGGGAAGCAACTTGACGTTGGGACCGACCAGAAAAGCCCAGCCCAGCAGCAGCGCGGCGCAGGCTCCGGCGACCAGGGCGCGGGTGCGGTCCCCGGCCCGGACAGCGCGCACCGCCAGCAGCGCCAGCACCGCCCCGACCACCGTGGCGGTCAGCAGCGGCAGCGCGTTCCAGTCGAACTTCCAGATGGACTCGGTGCTGCTCAGCCAGCCGAAACTTCCGGCGGGCAGGCCCAGCGCGGTCGGCACCTGGTTGAGGCCCCCCTGCGGCTGAAGCATCCAGCGCCAGATGGTGCCCGTCACGATAAAGCTCAGGCTCATGGGAAAGAGGAAGATGGTGCGCCACAGCCCCTCGCCCCGGGGATTGCGGTCGAGCACCAGCGCGAGCGCCAGCCCCAGCCCCAGGCACCCCACGATGAAAAACAGCGTGAAAAAGAGGGTGTTGACCAGTTCCTGCCGGAAGCGCACCTGAAGGAAGCCGGTGAACAGCTCCTGGTAGTTGGCCAGGCCCACCGGACGGATCACCGGATTGAGCGCCAGCGCCTGCGCGGGGTCGCTGCCCCAGTCGGTCAGGCTGACCACCACGGTGCGGCCGATAAAGCCGTACACGAAGACCGCCAGCAGCAGCACGCTGGGCAGCAGCACGAGGATGGACCACAGACGGTCGCGGGAGAGGCCTTTCACGGACGTTTCACCTCTTTTGCGGGGTTCCGGAACGCGGTGGCGCGGCACGCAGTGCGCGGGAGACAGGCTCACCGCGTCCCACGTACCGCGCGCACCGCGCCTGGGGGCTTACTGGCCGACGCGTGAGCGTGTGGCGAGCTGCTGGGCCGCCGCCGCCGCGCCCTGGGCGTTCTTGCTCGCCATGAACTGGTCGATCACGGCCCCAAAGGCGCTCATGAAGCTTTCGGGCGCCACGGCTCCGTGGACCATGCTGCCCACGATCTTGTTGCGCTTCCAATCGGCGGCGGCGCTCTTGGAATAGGTGTTGTACTTGCTGAGGTCCGAGTCGGTGCGGGCGGCGATAGACCCCTTGAGCGGGTTAAAGGCGTCCTGCCCGGCCTTGCTGCCCATCAGCCGCAGCCAGTTGAGGGCCTCGGTGCGGTTCTTGGCGCCCTTGGGCAGCCCGAAAGAGTCGGCCAGCATCACGAAGGTGCCGCCCGTGCCGGGGCTGGCCGCCCAGCCGAAGCCGCTGTTGGGCTGGAGCTTCTTGGTGGTCGTGAAGTACCCGGCCGCCCAGTCGCCCATGATGTTAAAGGCGCTGGTGCCGTCCACGATGCGGTCGGAAGCCTGCTGCCAGCTCAGGCCGCTGGCGTCTTTGTTGGCGCAGTCCATGACCTTGCCGAAGGTGGTGAAGCCCGCCACCACCTTGGGGTCGGTGAACTTGGTCTTCCCGGCCCAGAGGTTCTGCCAGCCTTGAGGACCCAGGGTGCCGATCATCACGCTCTCCCAGAGGTGCTGCTGGGTCCAGTTCTCGCCCACCACCAGCGGCGCGGCCACGCCCTTGCGCTTGAGCGTGTTGCAGGTGGTCAGAAACTCGGTCCAGGTTTTGGGCGCGGTCACGCCCCAAGCCCGGAGCTTGGCGGGGTTGTACCACATCACGTTGGAGCGGTGGACGTTGACGGGCACGCTCCACACGCCGCCCTTGCTGGAGATCAGGCCCATCAGGTCCTTGGGAAAGACCTTGTCCCAGCCTTCGGACTTGTAGAGGCCGCCGAGGTCCTCCATGCGGCCCGCGACCACCCAGGTGCCGATCAGTTCCTGCCCGGCGTGCGCCTGGAAGGAGTCGGGGGGCGTGCCGCCCAGCATCCGGGTCTTGAGGACCGCCTTGGCGTTGGTGCCTGCGCCGCCCGAGACGGTGGCGTTGTCCACGGCCACCGAGGGATAGCGCTGCTTGTAGAGCTTGACCAGGGCTTCGAGCGCGGGACCCTCGTCCCCCGACCACCACGAGAAGATTTCCAGCTTTCCGGCGGCGGAGGCGGTGGACGTGACGGCGAGGGCGGCGGCGAGAAGCGCGGTTTTCTTGGCGGGGAACAGTTTCATAGGAAGCCTCCTGGGGCGGGGAACGCGAGGGGAAGAAGCGGCGGGGGCGCGGCGGGCGGCCCCCGGCCCCACGCGGCCACCCGGTACAGGTGCCGCAGGCCCGCCGGGGTCATCAGCTGGTCGAGCAGCATCGCCCCGGCTCCCAGCACCCCGGTCCGGTCGCCCAGGGTGCCCAGGTCGATGCAGGTGGGGTCGGCGTTGACCGACATGGTGCGGCGCAGGGCGCTCTCGCGCACCGCCCGCAGCAGCACCTCGCCCGCCCGCGAAAGGCGTCCGCCCAGCACGACCGCCGCCGGGTTGAAGAGGTTGAGCGCCGTGCTGATCGCCACCCCCAGGTGGTGCCCCGCCCCGGTCCAGACCTCGCGGGCCAGGGGATCGGTGTCTGCCCCCGCGATCAGGGCCGCCAGGGTGACCGGCCGGGGCAGGGTGGTCACGGCCCCCGCCGCCCGGCTGGCCTCGGCGGTCTCCAGCAGCACCCGCGCCGCCGCGTAGCTTTCCAGACTGCCGGGATTGCCGCTGCGGCCGACCGGCCCCTGCTCGTTGATGCTGATGTGCCCGATCTCGCCCGCGCCGCCCCGGACGCCCCGGTGCAGCCGCCCGCCCAGCAACACCCCGGCTCCGATGCCGGTCGCCACCTTCACGTAGATCAGGTCCCGCGCTCCCCGGTGCTGCCCGAAGCGCGTCTCGGCCAGGGCACCCAGGTTGGCGTCGTTGTCCACCCAGGCGGGCACGCCCAGCACCCGCTCCAGCCCGGCGCGGACATCCTCGCCGTCCCAGCCGGGCATGTTGGGCGGACTGATCACCCGGCCGGTCGCGTGGTCCACCGGTCCCGGGACGCCCGCGCCCACCCCGGCCACCCGCTCCCGGGCCAGCCCGGCCTCGCCCAGCACCTCGGCGGCGAGGTCGGCCAGGCGGGCGTAGGTCGCCTGCGGCCCCGCCAGCACGTCGTGCGAGACCGAGCGGCTCGCCAGGGACGTGCAGCGCAGGTCCAGCAGATCCACCCGCAGGTGACTGGCCCCCAGGTCCACCGCGAGCAGCCCCGCCGCCCGCGCCCGCAGCGACAGCAGGGTGGCCCGGCGCCCCACCTGCCCGCCCCCGCGCTGCCCGGCCTCCTCGACCAATCCGGCCGCGATCAGTTCCGCCACGATGGAACTGATCGCGCTGCGCGACAGCCCCAGATCCCGCGCGAGGTCCACCCGCGCCCGGTCTCCCTCCCACAGCAGGCCCAGCAACAGCAGCGTGTGCCGCGCCCGGATGGCCGCCAGATCGAGGGGAACAGCAAGGGGAACAGCAAGGGGAACAGCTGAATTCACGGCGTCTCCGCAGGGGCGAGAAAAGGTGGGCGGCGCCCCGCGTGCAGGCACCCCGAACCCGGGCTGTATGAGGAATTCATCATGCGCGCGGCCAATTTTGTTTGTCAAATGAACCAATTAAGTCGGGCCGCCGCCATGCGAAAGGGGAACCGGGCCGGTGGGCCGCAGTTCCCCGCGTCAGCAGACCCCGGCGGGGTCGCCACTGGGCTTATACCGCTGGGCTTTCCGTCTCGCCGCCGCTCTGGGGGCCGGGTTCTGTGATGGCGGGTCCTGGGGCGCCAGCGCCTTCGGGGCGCAGCAGCGGAAAGAGCAGCACGTCGCGGATGGAGTCCGAATCGGTCAGCAGCATGGCGAGGCGGTCCATCCCCATGCCCATGCCGGCGGCGGGGGGCATCCCGTATTCCAGCGCCAGCAGGAAGTCCTCGTCCTGCTCGTGGGCCTCGTCGTCTCCGGCGTCGCGCCTCTGCGACTGGGCCTCGAAACGGGCGCGCTGCTCGAAGGCGTCGTTGAGTTCCGAGTAGATGGGCGCCAGCTCGAAGCCCGCCACGAACAGGTCGGCGCGCTCCGCGAGGCCCGCGCGGCTGCGGTGCGCCTTGACCAGCGGGCTGATCGCCAGCGGCACGTCGGTCACGAAGGTCGGCTGAATCAGCGTGTGCTCCACATACTCGCCGAACAGCTTGTCCAGCAGCTTGTAGTCGGGCACCTTGCGCAGTTCGGGGTGGCGCTCGTCGGTCCAGGCGCGCAGGCGCGCGAGGTCGGTGGGGTCGAAGTCCAGGCCCGCCGCGTCTTTGAGGGCGGTCACGAAGTCCAGCCGCCGGAAAGGCAGGCTGAAATCTACCTCCCGGCCCTGGTAGGTCAGGCGGGCTTCGCCCTTGACCTCGGTGACGAGGCCGTGGAGCATCTCCTCGACCAGCCGCATCATGTCCTCATAGTCGCCGTAGGCGAAATACGCCTCCAGCATGGTGAATTCGGGGTTGTGCGTGCGGTCGATGCCCTCGTTGCGGTAGTTGCGCCCGATCTCGTACACACGCTCGAAACCGCCGACCAGCAGGCGCTTGAGGTACAGCTCCAGGCTGATGCGCAGGCTGAATTCGTGCCCCAGGGCCTTGTGAAAGGTCTTGAAGGGCCGCGCCTCGGTGCCGCCGGGGACAACTTGCAGGGTGGGTCCCTCGACCTCCATGAAGCCGCGCTCGTCGAGGTAGGCGCGGATATAGCGAATCGCGCGGGCGCGGGTGCGGAAGGCCTCCCGGCGCTCGGGGTGGGCGATCAGGTCGAGGTAGCGGCGCCGGGCGCGCAGTTCCTCGTCTTGCAGGCCGCCGAACTTGCTGGGCAGCGGGTGCAGGCTCTTGACCAGCGGCTGCCAGCTTGTGACCCGCAAGGTGAGTTGCCCAGTGCGCGTCACGAAGGGAAAACCCGTCACGCCGATGATGTCTCCGAGGTCGAGCCGCTTGGTGGCCCCAAACTGTTCGGTGTCGTTCTTGGAAAAGTGCAGTTGCAAGGAGCCGCGCTCGTCGGTCAGGTCGGCAAAGGCGGCCTTGCCCATATGGCGCATCAGGGTCAGGCGCCCGGCCAGGGCGTAGGTCTCCTGCGGCCATTCCTGCCCCGGTTCCAGCTCGCCTGCAGGGTGGGCCGCGAGCAGGTCGTGGGTGTGGTGGGTCTGGGGATAGCTGTAGGGCGATGGGGCAAACCCCGCCTCGCGCAGCGCGCCTTGGTTGTTCAGGCGGCTGACCGTCTGCTCGTGCAGGCCTGCGCGGGAGGGGTCCGGGCCGTCCGGGTGGGGAGCGTCGTCGGGCATGGGGGCGAGCTTAGCAGAGGGGGGGCCAGATGGGGGGCGGCGCCAGGAGCGGCAACGAGAAGAGCAGAAGGGCAAACCGCTCTGCGCCCTTCTGCTCTGTCCTCAGCCCTGGGGGCCCCGGTCAATACTCGATGCCCTTGACCTTGTACTTGACCTGCTTGCCGTTGTCGAGGTTCACCACGAAGCTCTCGCCCTTCTTGCGGCCCATCAGCTCCTTGCCGACCGGGCTGTCCTCGCTGATGCGCGGCAGGCTGCCGCCCAGCACCGCCGCCTCCGGGGCGCTGACGACCTGCACGCGCATGTCTTTCTTGGTGGCCTCGTTCGAGAGTGTGACCAGGGCGCCCAGTTCGACCCGGCCGTCGTTCTCGTGGTCCTCGATGACGGAGGCGCGCGACAGGGTGTCTTCGAGTTCCTCGATCCGGGCCTCGATGGTCATCTTCTCGCGCTTGGCGTCTTCCAGGCCGGTGTCTTCGTTGTCGGCGCTGGTTTCCATCTGTTCCTGGAGGATGCGCGTCGCCTCGGCGAGCCGCCCCTGTTCCTGATCGAGGGTGCGTTGCAGGCGCTCGAAGCCCTCGCGCGTGAGTTTCACCTGTCTGGTCGGTTGTGCCACTGTTGACCTCCGCTGCCGCATGAATGTGAAAGGAACCTGTGGACAGGACCAATCTGATTTCTGAGAATCGCTGGGCATTCTGCCACAAGGGGGGGCAGGGGGCAACAGAAGGTGGGGGGGGAAAAAAGCGTGGGCCGGGACGCGGCAGCCCTCAGTGCCGCCCTCCGTGCCGGGCTGACCAGTTCACCCGCGCCGTGAGGGCCACCACGGCGCTCAGCGCCAGCCCCAACGCCGCCAGCGTCAGCGGCACCGAGGCGGGACCGGCGCCCGCGTAGAGCGCTCCCAGCGCCGCCGGAGCCAGGACGCCCCCCGCCGATCCCGCCACCAGCAGGTAAGGCACCAGCCGCGCCGGAAGGCTCGCAGCCATCCACGCCAGCGTGGTGCCGAAAATCGGCCCCAGGCACAGCCCCGCCAGCACGTAGGCGGCGGGCGAGAGCGCGGGCACGGTCGCGGCCAGGGCGGCCAGGGTGGTCAGCGCGGCGGCCGCCAGCACCAGCCGGGGCGGCGAGACCCGCCCGCCCAGCAGCCCGGTCAGGATGCGCCCGGCCGTCAGGCCCGCCCAGTAGCCGCTGAGAATCAGGGCGGACGCCCCAAAGCGCAGGCTGTCCAGATGCCGCGCCAGCCACGCGCCGAAGCCAACCTCCAGCCCCACGTACAGGAAGATCAGGACCGCGAACAGGGCCAGGGTGACGCCCGGCTGCCCGCTTCCCGCCGCCACCGGGGGCCGCAGCGCCGGGACCCCCCAGACGCGGGTGGCCAGCAGCGTGACGCCCCCCAGCGCCGCGACGACCAGGAAAGGCAGCGCCAGCGAGCGGCCCCCCAGCGCCAGCACCAGCAGCGGCGACAGGATGCTGCCCACCCCGAAGACGGCATTGACCAGATTCACCGCCCGGGTGCCGATGCTGGCGTAAGCGGCGTTCAGGGCCGCGCTGACCCCACCCAGGCCCAGGCCGCCCACCAGCGCGCCCGTGACTGCCAGCGCCCAGGTCGGGGCCAGGGCCACGCCCGTCACGCCTGCCGCCAGCACCACCGCGCTGCCCGCGACCACCGCCCGCAGGCTCACCCGCGAGAGCAGCAGCCCCACCAGCGGCGGCGCCGTGGTCGACCCCAGGAAGTGGGCGCTGGCGACCCACCCCACGGCCGCTGGCCCCACCCCGTAGCGGGCCTGAAACAGCGGAAAGGCCGCCCCGTACATCGCCTGAAGCACGCCCAGCATCAAAAAAGCGACCGCTCCCGGCGCGAGCAGGGTGACGGTCAGGGGCGGGGCCTTCATCGGTGGGGGAGCGTAGCACGGCGCGGCCACGCTCCGGCGGGTCTCACTTGGGCGCGGGTCTCACTTGGGCAGGGTCACCAGGCTGATCAGCCACTTGTTGTCCTTGCCGGTGGGCGACCACTGGTAGCCCACGCTGGGGCCGAAGAGGCTGGGAATGAAGCCCACGTTCAGCAGCAGGTCGCCGCGCAGATACGTGTAGTCGTTTTGCCAGGTGTGGGTCAGTCGGCTGCGCACCGCCCCCACCCCGAAGCCCGACGCCGCGCCTGCGCCCGGCAGGCGGTAGGTCACCCCCACGTTCGACTCCTGATAGCGGCCCAGGCCGAAGTCCGGCACCGCCACCTGACCCCCCACAAAGCGCTCGAAGTGCGAGGCGTCGAGCGTCAGGCCCTTCACAGGCGAGATGTTGGCGACCGCGACCGCGTCGAAGCTGCCCTGAAGCTGCTTTTGCACCGGGAAGGTGTAGAGCCGAGCGGTGCTGCCGACGTAGGTGTTGAGCTTGCCGAAACTCTTGCCGTAGCCGCCGCTGACCTCGCTCTGGGTGTAGGGCGCGGCGACAGTGGGGGTAATCGCCACGCCGACGTTGTTCAAGACCCGCACCCGGTCTTTGGAAACCGTGAATGCGTAGCCGCCCGAGACCTTGGAATACGCGCCCCGCCCCTGAAGCAGCCCGCTGTACTGCACGCCCTTGGACGGGTCGCGCGTGATTTCCAGCCGGGGTTTGTTGTAGAAGACTCCGGCGGCCAGGGTCGTGTCGTTGGTGCGGGTGCTGATGTTGTAGTCCCAGTAGGTCGGCGCCTTGACCAGCGAGATGCGGATGTCCTGGTCGAACATCAGCGGGAAATAGCGCACCCCGTAACCCGACTCGGTCGAGACGACCAGTTCGGTGCTGCCGAAGCGCGACAGGTAGTTGGCCGGGAGCTTCAGGCTGGGTGTGCTCTGGGCAGCGGCGGTCGAGGCGGCGAGGGCACTCAGCAGCAGGGTGGTCCCGAGCCGGGCAAGCGGAAAGCGGTGGATCAGCACCTCCCCATCCTGCCTGCCCCGCGCGCCGCGTACATGAAAAGCCGCGTCAGGTTGGGGCACAGCCCCCCAGCCTGGGGTATCCGGCTCAGGCGCGCAGGTTCACGCCCTCAGGTTGACGATGGTCACGCCGTGGCCGCCCTGGTTGGCCTCGGCGTCGTGGAAGGACTCGACGCGCTTGTCGGTCTTGAGGTAGTCGCGCAGCAGGCGGCGCAGCACCCCCTGGCCCTTGCCGTGAACCACCCGCAGCGGGGTTTCCCTCAGCGCGTGGGCCTCGCTGATCGCGGTGCGCAACTCCTCGACGGCCTCCTCGACGCCCAGGCCGCGCAGTTGCAGTTCGTTCTGGAAGGCGTTCGGCGCCGTGCCCGCAAAGGTGGGGCGGGGGGCCTTGACCTTCGGCTCCTGCTGGAGCCGCACGTCGCGCCTCCTGACGCCCACCTTCATCACGCCGAGCTGCACCACGAGGTCGTCGCCGCGCAGTTCCAGCACCTGCCCGGTCGCCCCGTAGGCGGGCACGTCGACCCGGCTGCCCACCCGGATGGGGTCGCCCCGGTCCTCGCGGGGGGCAGGGGGCGCGGGGCGGGCCTTCTGCGCCGCCGAGCGCAGCTCGCGCAGCTCCTGCATCACGCGCGGGCGGGCGCTGTCCTCCTGGGCGCGGGCACGCAGGCTGCGGACCCGTTCGATGGCGTCGGCGTAGAGCGTTTCGGCCTTCTGGGCGGCTTCCGCCAGCATCTCGTTGCGCCGCTGTTCGAGCGTCTCGCGCTCCTGGCGCACGCGGGCGAGTTCGCCCTCCGCCCCGCGCCGGGCGGTGGTGGCGGCCTCCAGCTCGGCGCCGAGTTCGCGGCGCTCGCGCTCCAGGCCCTCCAGCATCCGCTCCATCAGGCCCGCGTCGGGGCCGAGCAGGTCCCCCGCGCGGGCGAGCACCTCCTCCGGCAGTCCCATCCGGCGCGCGATGGCCAGCGCATAGGAGCGGCCCGGCTGCCCGACCTGGAGCTGGTAGGTGGGTGCCAGGGCCTCCAGGTCAAAGCCCATCGAGGCGTTCTTGAGGCCCGGCGTCTCCAGCGCGAACAGCTTGAGCGGCGAGAGGTGCGAGGTGATGATGCCGCGCGCGTCCTGCGCGAGCAGCGTCTCGATCAGGGCCTGGGCCAGCGCGGCGCCTTCCGCAGGATCGGTGCCCGACCCCAGCTCGTCGATCAGGACCAGCGTGTCGGGCGCGGCGTGCCTCAGCACGAACCGCAGGTGCTTGAGGTGGCTGGCAAAGGTCGAGAGGCTCGCTTCGATGCTCTGCTCGTCCCCGATGTCCACCAGCACGTCCCGCACCACCGGCAGCCGGGCACTCGCGGCGGCCACATACAGCCCGCACTGGTGCATCAGGACACTCAACCCCAGCGTCTTGAGGGTCGCCGTCTTGCCGCCCATGTTCGGCCCGGTGATCAGCAGCAGTTGGGTCTCCCCGAGCTGGATGTCGTTGGGCACCGGGTTCTCGATCAACGGGTGGCGGGCCTCGCGCAGGTCGTAGCTGGCCCCCGGCACCGACTCGGGGCGGTTGAGGCGCCAGTCGCGCGCCAGCCGGGCTTTTGCCGCGATCAGGTCGAGTTCCCCGACCGTCGCCAGGGTCATGGGCACGTCGGCGTCCGAGGCCAGCAGACCCGAGAGTTCGGTCAGGATGCGCCGGACCTCGGCCTCCTCGTCGAGAATCAATCGGGCGAGTTCGTTGTTGAGCTGGGTGACGGCGGCGGGTTCCACGAAGTAGGTCTGTCCGGTGGCCGAGGCGTCCACGATGATGCCCTGCACCTGCCCCACCCGGCTGGCCTGCACCGGCAGCACGTAGCGGTCGCGCCGGATGGTCACGATGTTTTCCTGAAGCACGTCCGCCCACTTCTCCAGCGTGGCCGCGAGCCGTTCACGGATGCGTCCCCGCAGCGGCTCGATGCGCTTGCGCAGGTCGCGCAGCCGGGGGGAAGCGTCGTCGCGCACGCCGCCGTCGCGGTCGAGGGCCGAGAGCACCCGCCGCACCAGTTCGCTGTGGTCGCCCAGCCCCAGCGCCACGTCGCGCAGCGGCCCGCGCGAGTTGGCGTGGATGGCCCGCTTGACCGTCATCGCGCCGTCGAGGGAATAGGCCGCGTTGAGGAGTTCCTGGCCTGCCAGCACCCGCCCCTCCCCCGCCCGCGCGTGCAGCTCGCGGATGTCCTGAATGCCGCCGAGGCTCAGGCTGACGCCGAAGAGGGCGTCTTCCACCTCGTCGAGTTCGCGGGCGATGCGGCCCGCGTCGTCCGACGGGGCCAGGGCGCGGGCGCGCTCGGCCCCCAGCGACGTGGCGCTGCGCTCCGTCAGGGCGTCGCGGATGCGGGGAAAATCGAGGGCGGTCAGGGCGCGGGCATCGAACGGCATGTCAGTGGGGAGCATAACAACGCTTGCAGGGCGGGAACGTGGGCCTTGTGGCTTAGCGAAGGTTGGTCAGGCGGGGCAGCAGCCTCCGCACCCGGGGGGCCAGCAGCCGGGCCACTCCCTGCCTGCCTGCTAGCCTGCCCGACATGAAGTTCGCGGTCCTCTCCACCAGCCTTGATCCGGTCAGCCGCAGCGGCTGGATGGCGGGCCTCGCGGCGGGGCAGCTCCGGGCAGGCGGGCACGACGTGACCCACCTCGACCTGCGGACGACGCCCCTGCCTCCCTTCGACAATGACACCTGCTACGCCCACCCCCACGCCGAGGTCTACCACCGCGCCATCCGCGAGGCCGACGGGGTGGTTCTGGCTGTGCCCGTCTACAACTGGGGGCTGGGGTCGGGCGCGAAGGCGCTGGTGGAGCTGACCGGCAGCAGCGACCCCGACCGGGGCCTGCATGGGGCGTGGTTCGACCAGCCGGTGACGTTTCTGGTGTCGGGCGGCCTCGCGCACGGGTACCTCAGCCACGGGGCCTTCGCCTTCGGGCTGATGACCGACTTCCGCTGCGTGGTCAATCCGCACGCCGTGTATGCGACGGGCGCCGAGTGGGCGGCGGACGGGGCGCCTGGGGAGGCGCTGGCGGCGCGGCTGGCCCGCACCGTCGAGCGCGGGGTGGACCTCGCGGAGCGGCTGCGGGGCCGGAGCTACCGCTCGGTGTGGGAAGTGTGACTGTGACCCGTCCGGCGGGCCGCGCCCCCCTGCTCCCCCCCACCGAAAAGCCGCGCGTGCTGGTCGAGCACCCCGACTTCTACGTGGTCCACAAGCCCGCGCTGTGGCTGACCCATCCGGTGCGGGCGCGGGTGGATGTGCCCGACCTGCTGACCTTTATGCGGGCCGAGACGGGCGAGGCGGCCCTGGCCCCCCCGCACCGCCTCGACCGCGAGACGAGCGGGACGCAGCTGCTCTCGCGCGACGCCGACGCCGCCCGGCGCTTTTTCACCCTGTTCAAGGAGCATCTGGTGGGCAAGACCTACCTCGCCCTGGTCCACGGCTCACCGGAGTGGGAGCGCACCACGCTGGACGCCCCGCTGGGCGACCTGGGGCTGGGGGGCGCCAACCGCATCGTGATCCGGCAGGCGGTCGTGCCGGACGGGCGCCCAGCCGTGACCGACTTCCGGGTGCAGGAGCGGCGCGGCGGCTTCACCCTGCTGGAGGCCTACCCGCGTTCGGGGCGGCTGCACCAGATTCGCGCGCACCTCGCGCACCTCGGCCTGCCGATGGTCGGGGACAAGATCTACGGGCGCGACCCCCAGGCGTTTCTCGACTTTATGGAGACAGGCCAGACGCCCGAACTGACGGCCCGGCTGCTGCTCGCGCGCCAGGCGCTGCACGCGGCCCGCATCGCCTTTCCCTGGTCGGGCACCCAGTTCGCCGCCGAGGCGCCCCTCGCGCCCGATTTGCAGGCGTTCTGGGACGGCCTCGCGCACGGCTGAGGCCCCCGGCAGGCCCGAGGCAGCCCTCGGCCTACGCGCAGGCTTCAGCAGAGCGGCGACTTGGGGTGTGCGCACCCCACCCTTCCCTGGGGAAGCTGAACGGGCACAAAGGAGAGGGGCGGACCTGCAACGCGGCTCCGCCCCTCCCCCTTTGCCTCTGCCGGGGTTCAGACCACGATGCGGCGGTAGGCCCCGTCCTCGCCCACGGCGGGAAGCTGGCCGTACATCAATTCCTGCTCGACCACCCGGGCGATGTCCTCGCCCAGCTGCTGGGCGCCGCGCTCCTCGCTCTCCAGCGGCTCGGCGATCACATCGAAGCCGCGCAGGGCATTCACGTCCTGGTGGCGCACCTCGATGCGCAGGGTGCCGCCCTCGACCCGGGGGTCGATGGTCAGGCCCTCGGGGTGCTCGTAGGTGAAGGCGGTCTGAAAGGCGGTCAGGGCGTCTTGCAGGTTCAGGCGTGCGGTCATGCGGGCAGTCTGCCGCGCGGCGGCCGGACCCAACTGCTTTTCGCGCCACACCCGTAAGGGGGCCTAAAGGGCAGGTGAAGGCGGCGGAGGGCGGCCCGTATACTCGCCGCACATGACCTTTTCTCCTGCCGCCGCCCCGCGCGTGAGTCCGTGGGCGCTCTCCGCGTTCTGGTTCGGCACCGCCTTTCACTGGCTGCTGCTGCTGCTGATCCTGATGCCCGCCGACGTGGTGCGCTTCGTGGGCGAGGAGCGCAAGGGGACGTATCTGGGCGTGCTGCTCTTTGTCGGCGCGCTGATGGCCCTGATCCTGCCGCCCATCATCGGGGCGCGCAGCGACCGCACGGGGCGGCGGCTGCCTTACATCCGGCTGGGGCTGGGGGTCAACCTCGCGGGCCTGGCGGTGATGGGCTTCGCGGCCACGGCCCTGACCGGCATGGGCGGCTTCTGGGTGTACGTGCTGGGCTTCTTGCTGGTGCAGTTCGGCAACAACTACGCGACCGCGCCCTACAGCGCCCTGATTCCGCAGCTCGTGCCGCCCGAGCAGCGCGGGCGCTACAGCGGCGTGATGGCGATGCTGCAAGCTGCCGGGCAGCTGCTGGGCGCGCTGAGCGCCTTTGCCGTCGGGCTGCTGGCGCTGCCGACCGCCGTGTCCTTCGGGCTGATCGCGCTGATGCTGCTCGTTCCGGCGCTGATCACCCTGCGGGGCGTTCCGGCCGAGGTGGACCGCCTCGGCCCGGCGGGCGGCGGCCCCACCCTGCCCCTGCGGCAACTGTTCGCGCACCAGCCCTTTTTCTGGGTGTTCGTGACCCGGGTGCTGTTCGCGCTGGGGCAGTACAGCGTGCAGCCTTTTTTGCAGTACTACAACGTGGACGTGCTGCGCCAGCGCGAAGGCGGCACCAGCACCTCGGTCATGCTGGCCTGCATCATCGTGGGCAGCATCGTCTCGGCCCTGATCGGCGGCAAGATCAGCGACCGGGTGGGCCGCAAGCCGGTGATCTACGTGGCGGGGGGCGCGATGGCCGCCGCCGCCCTGCTGCTGCTGGTCGCGCCGAGCTACCCGGCCGCGCTGGCGCTGGCGGCCCTGTTCGGGCTGGGCTTCGGGGCCTTTACCAGCGTGGACTGGGCGCTGGGCAGCGACGCCATGCCCAGTGCGCGCTCCTACGCCCGCGACATGGGCATCTGGCACGTGGCCTTTGTGGCGCCGCAGCTGTCCAGCGCGCCGCAGGGCGCCCTGCTCGACTGGGGCAACGCGCAGGGCGGCAACCTGGGGTACACGCTGGTCTTCGGGATCGCCGCGCTGTTTTTCCTGGCGGGCGTGGTGCTCGTCCGCAACGTCCCCGAGCGCGTCCACGGCCGGGCACAGGGTGAAGCCGGGTAACCCCGGCGGCCGACTGTAGCCGTGCTCACCGAACCTGACGGGAACCTTTAGACGGTGCCCGCTCCTCCAGAGTGCGGCGGGGCGGGCGTGCCAAGCTCGGCGGCATGAGCGACCAGGACACCAACCACCCCACCCGCGAGGAAAACATCCGGGCCATCGCCAGCATTGTCAAGGATGTGAAGTTCGCCATGCTGACGGTCCAGACCGCCCAGGGGCACCTCAAGGCCCACCCGATGACCACCCAGCAGACCGAGTTCGACGGCGACGTGTGGTTTATCGGCGGCAAGGACACCGAGCAGGTGCAGTGCATGGCCGAGCGCCCCCAGGTCAATGTGAGCTATTCGGACCCCGGCAAGGGCAACTACGTCAGCATCGGCGGCGCGGCGCAGCTCGTCGAGAACCGCGCCAAGCTTGAAGAACTGTGGAACGACGGCTACAAGGCCTACTTTCCCGGCGGCATCGACGATCCCGACGTTCAGCTGATCAAGATCGAGGCTTACGGCGCCGAGTACTGGGGCAGCGACGGCAAAATCAAGAACATCTTGCAGCAGGCCCGCGCCGCCGTGACCGGCCAGCCCGCCAGCGACACCGGGACCAACGAAACCGTCAAGTTCTGACCTTGCGGCGGAGGTGAGGCGGGAGCGTGTAGCCAGTGGCCCACGCTCCCGCCTCGCTCTGTTCTGTCGGGCCGCTCATCTGTCGGGCGGCTCAGTCGAGCTTGATGTCGAACATCGGCGGCTGGGGGCGCGGCTCGGGTTTCTCTCCCCCTGCGGCGTCGGCGTCCTTGCTATCAGGCTGCCCGTCCAGCTCGCCGGAGGCGTCAGTGACAGGCGGCCCGGCCTCGGCGCGCTCGGGAGTCGCCTCCTCAGTCCGTGCGCCCGGAACCGCCGCTTCGGCGTTGGTCGGATTCGTCTCTTCCCCACTCGCGGCGCTGGGGGGCGTGGTGTGCCAGGTCAGGGAGCCGGGGGGCTGCACCGTCACCTGCATGGCGGGCGCCGGTTGCGTTCCGGCGGGCGCGGGCGGGGAAGCGCTGCCCGGACGGGCCTGGGCCGCCGCTCCGGGCAGCTGGGCCGCGCGGCGGGCCGCGATCAGGATGGCGTCCACCTCGTCGGCCGAGAGCAGGCCCTTGCTCTGGAGGGTGCTCAGAATCGCCAGCGAGAGCTTGCGGACATACTCGGTCTCGCTGGAGGAGCTGGAGGGAGCAGGGCCGGAGGGGGAAGCCGGAGGCACGTCACGCCGCGTCATGGGCGCACCCTAGCGCGCCGGGGCCAGGGGCGCGTCACGAACGGGGAGGTCCAGCCCCGCACACCGGCAAAGTGTGGCCCAAAAAGCACGTCCCGGCGCCGCTGGACTCTAGATTGAGGGAGCGCGGCGGCGGGCCGGGCGAGGCGGCCGGAAACGCCCGGACGCGGTGTTATCTTGTGGGCTGTCTGCAAAGGTGGCGTGAACAGCTTTCACCGCACAGGCTTGACCCACGCTGGGCTGCCTCTCTCCCCCGAGCAGGAAGGCGGCGAGGGCACACACGTTAGAGGAGGAAGAGGGAATGTACCGAGGAAGAGAAGGGCAGTGGGCCTGGCTGCTTCACCGCCTGTCCGGTCTGGCAATTCTGGCTTACTTCCTGCTGCACGTGGTCAGCATCAGCCTGATCATGTTCGGTGAGGAAGCGTATATGACCGTCCACCACCTGTACGACTTCTGGATTTTCCGGGTGGGACTCATTTTCGTGACGGCGGGCGTGGTCTACCACGCGTTTAACGGCCTGCGCATCATCGTGATGGACTTTACCGGCACCGGCGTGGCCTACCAGCGCCAGATGTGGTACGGCGTGCTGGCGATCACCCTGCTGGCGACCGCCTACACCGCCTGGGCCAACATCCCGCGCATCCTGGGAGGCTACTGATGATCCGTGCGCGCACCTTCACCGACGCCCGGCAGCAGTCGCACTCCAACGCCGAGCTGAACTGGTGGATCTTCATGCGGATCAGCGGCATGATCCTGGTCTTCCTGATCCTGGGGCACATCTACATGACCTTTATCCAGGTCAGCGAGGCCGACGCCACCTACACGGCGGTCGTGGCGAAGCTGCAAAGCCCGGCCTGGAAGTTCTACGACTGGCTGATCCTGGCCTTGTCCATGCTGCACGGGGTCAACGGCGCCCGGTATTCCATCGAGGACTACGTCCGGTCGCGCCCCAACCGCGCCTGGGTCAAGAGCATCTTTTACACGGTCTGCGCCGTGATCTTCACGCTCGGCTCGGTCGGCCTGTTCTCGATCTAGTGCCCGGCGCTTTCCACCCCTCTCGTTTCACGCGGTCCGCCCGGCACGGCGGTGGCGGACCCGGTTCAAAGGACTGATATGCACCATCGTTACGACGTACTGGTGGTCGGCGCGGGCGGCGCGGGACTCATGGCCGCCCTGTACGCCGCCAAGGGCAACGTGTCCGTCGCCTGCATCTCCAAGCTGTACCCCACCCGCTCGCATACGGGCGCGGCGCAGGGCGGCATCGGCGCGGCGCTGGGCAACGTGCAGGAAGACCACTGGGAATGGCACATGTTCGACACCGTCAAGGGCGGCGACTACCTGACCGACCAGGACGCCGCCGAGGTGTTCGCCAAGGACATCATCGAGGCGGTGTACGAGCTGGAGCATATGGGCCTCCCCTTCTCCCGCACGCCCGAAGGCAAGATCGCCCAGCGCAAGTTCGGCGGCCATACCCGCGACTTCGGCAAGGCGGCGGTCGAGCGCAGCTGCTACGCGAAAGACCGCACCGGCCACATGATCCTCCAGACGCTGTACCAGCAGAACGTGAAGAACGGGACCACCTTCTTCAACGAGTTCCACGTGACCGACCTGATTATCGAGGGCGGGCGCTGCTGCGGCGTGGTGGCCTACCACCTGGCGACCGGCGAGATCCACACCTTCCACGCCAAGGCCGTGATCCTGGCGGCGGGCGGCTACGGGCGCATCTTCAAGATCACGTCCAACGCCCTGACCCTGACGGGCGACCTGATGAGCATCTACTACCGCAAGGGCCTGCCGCTGGAGGACATGGAGTTCTACCAGTTCCACCCCACGGGACTGGCCAAGCTGGGGATTCTGGTCACGGAAGGCATTCGCGGCGAGGGCGGCATCCTGCGGAATTCGGACGGCGAGCGCTTCATGGAACGCTACGCGCCGACCATCAAGGACCTCGCGCCGCGCGACATCGTCTCGCGCAGCATCATCACCGAGATCCGCGAGGGCCGGGGCGTGGGCGCCGACAAGGACGCGGTCCATATCGACCTGACGCACCTCCCGCGTGACGTGATCGAGGGCAAGCTGGCCGAGATCACCGACCTGGCGCGGACCTACCTGGGCCAGGACCCGGTCAAGGACCTGGTGGCGATCCAGCCCACGGCGCACTACGCGATGGGCGGCATCCCCACCGATATCAACGGGCTGTGCCTCTCGGACGGCGCGGGCGGCAGCGTGGAAGGGCTGTACGCGGCGGGCGAGCAGGCCTGCGTGTCGCTGCACGGGGCCAACCGCCTGGGCACCAACAGCCTGGGCGACCTGATCGTCTTCGGGCGCCGGGCGGGGGTCGCCGCCGCCGCCTACGCCGCGCAGGTGGCCTACCCCGACATGCCGGAGAACCCCGAGCGCGAGAGCGTGGCGATGTTCGAGGGGCTGCGCCAGGGCAGCGGCAAGGAGAATGCCGCCCTGATCCGCCGCGAGCTGCAAGAGTCGATGATGAACAACGTCGGCATCTTCCGCAACGGGCCGGACATGGAGCGGCAGGTGGACATCCTCAAGGACCTCAAGGCGCGTTACGCGCAGGTGAGCGTCTCCGACCCCGGCCAGCGCTACAACAGTGAGCTGATCGAGGCGATGGAACTCGGGTTTATGCTCGACTGCGCCGAGGCCATGACCGCCTCCGCCGTGAACCGCACCGAGTCGCGCGGCGCCCACGACCGCGAGGATTACGCCGAGCGCGACGACGTGAACTGGCTCAAGCACACCATGGCCTACAAGAATCTCAACAAGCCCGGCGACGTGGTGATCGGATACAAGGACGTGTCCCTGAGGGGCTACACCCACGCCTTCGAACCCAAGCCCCGCGTGTACTAGACGAGCGCCGCGCGGGCGGGCAGGCGGTGAGGACGCCGCGACGCTCTTCCCTTTGCTTCCCCCCCCCGCGTTCCCGACCAGAGGAAACGACATGGCTGAACAGCACATTCCGCTCGATACCCACACGACGCCTCCCATGCGCGTGAACGTCAAGATCCTGCGCTTCGATCCCGAAAAAGACCGCAAACCCCACTGGCAGACCTACGCTGTGGAGGCCCAGGCCTCCGACCGCGTGCTGGACGTGCTGAACTACATCAAGTGGTACGTCGAGCCGTCGCTGACCTTCCGGCGCTCGTGCGGGCACGGCATCTGCGGCAGCGACGCGATGCTGATCAGCGGGCGCAACCGCCTGGCCTGCAAGGTGCTGCTGCGCGACGTGGTCAAGGAGAACGGCACGCTGACGGTGGAACCCATTCGCGGCCTGAAGGTCGAAAAAGACCTGCTGGTCGACATGGACCCCTTTTTCGACTCGTACCGGGCGATCATGCCCTACTTCATCAACGAGTCGCCGCCGCCCGCCGGGGAGCGGCTGCAATCGCCGGAACTCGCCGACCGCATGGCGCATTCCAGCAACTGCATCCTGTGCGCGGCCTGCACCACCTCCTGTCCGATCTTCTGGGTCAACGGCTCGTACCTCGGCCCGGCGGCCATCGTGCAGGCGCACCGCTTCATCTTCGACAGCCGCGACCAGGCGACCAACCAGCGGCTGAACATCATGAACCAGAACACCGGCGTGTGGCGCTGCCGCACCGCCTACAACTGCACCGAAGCCTGCCCGCGCGACATCCCGATCACCACCCTGATCGAGGAGGTCAAGCGCGCGGTGATGTACCAGCAGTCGTAAGGACACCTCAGGGGCTGCAAGAAAGCACAAGGGCCGCCCCTGAGGCTGGGGCCAGCGGCCAGCAGTCGTAAGACGGCTTTCGGCAGTCCGCCATCAGCTTGAGGAGGGGCAGGAGCAAGAGCTTCTGCCCTTCTTGCTGGAGTGACGTGGGTATGGCGAAGCTCAAGTCGGGCTGAGCAGAAGCCCGCCCCAGGCCGGCCTCCCCTCCCCTACCCTTGGAACCACAGGAGGCGAGGATGACAGGAGAAGCGCGGGCGAACTTGCAGACGCCGCAGTCAGCGCAGCGGCGCTGGAGGGCGGGCGGCGTGCTGCTGGGGCTGGGCTTGGGCGGCTTTTTCGACGGGATCGTGCTGCACCAGATTCTGCAATGGCACCACCTGGTGAGCGCCGCCTACCCGCCCGACACCTTGGAAAACCTCCAGCTCAACACCCTGGCCGACGGCCTCTTTCACGCGGCGAGCTGGGTCTTTACCGTGCTGGGCGTTGGGCTGCTCTGGAGTGGCCTGCGGGGCAGCGGCGCCCACTGGCGCACCTCGGCGTTTCTGGGCACGCTGCTGCTGGGCTGGGGCCTGTTCAACCTGGTCGAAGGGCTGGTCAACCACCAGGTGCTGGGTATCCACCACGTCCGCCCGGGGCCGTCTCAACTCGCCTACGACCTGGGATTTCTGCTGTGGGGCGCGGCGATGCTGATGCTGGGGTGGCGGCTGATGCAGGCGGGGCGCTGGGGACCCGAGCGGTAGGAAGCCGAAGCCCCGCCTGCTCGCGTGGGCAGACGGGGAGAGGCCGGTGTCCGGGTCCGGCGCTCAGAACTGCAGGACGTAGCGCACGCCGCCCTCGCCGCTGCATTCGCCGAAACCGCGCTCGGCGGTATCCACTTGCAGGGTGCAGGTCAGGGTGCGTGGGGCCGCCCCGGCGGTGCGGGCGATCAGGTTGCCGCTGCGCAGGGTGGCGCTGGGGGCAGGCGGGGTGCCGACCCGCGCGGCCAGACCCCACCCCGACCCCGCGCTGCCCACGCTGGCGCCGAAGCCCAGGCTGAGACCGAGGGACCCCGTGCCAGACGCCGCCGGGCCGCCTTCCAACACGGCGGCGCGGCCCACGTAGCTCTGGCCGCCGATCACGAGCGTCACGTTGTTGCCGCTCTGGCCTGGAGGTTGGGGACGCAGCGCGCCCGGCAGAAAGGACACGGTACCCTGCTCGCCGGTCGCCGCGTTGACAATGCGGCCCGAGGTGGCGGCGGTCAGGGCGGGCGTGCAGGCCGACAGCAGCGCGGCCAGGCCCAGGCTGGCGAGACCAAGTTTCAGCATGGCCCCAGTGTGGCCCTGCTTTCTGACGCGGCCCCCACACTCGGCTCAAGCCGCACTCATCCAGGGCACAGAGGGGCCGGCCCCCGCGCCCGCCTTCAGACTCCAGCGAAGTCGTACACGAAGCGTTCCTGCGCCGCCGTCTCGATGGCGCCGGGACGCGCCGCCCGCACCCGAGTCACGGCCTGTTCGGGCGGCATCCCCGCCTGGGTGAGCAGGCAGGCGGCGGTCAGGCCCGCGCGGCCCAGCCCGCCCCGGCAGTGCACCACGACCGCGCGCCCGTCGAGCAGGTGATCCATCAGTTCGTCGAGAAAGGCGCCGAAGGTCTCCAGATCGCCCGGCACGTCGCGGTCCCGCACCGGGCAGGGCAGGACGGTCAGGCCGCGTTCCTCGGCCGCCTGGGGATAGTCGGCGATGCCCAGCAGCTCGAACTCGTGGGCCTCGATCAGCGGCGCGAGGACGTTGACCCCGTGGCCCGCCAGCCGGTCGAGGTCCGCCGCGAGGTCGCGCTCGTGGGTGACGCCCGCCTGAATCACGCTGGCGCCCTTCTTGCCCGGCGCGAAGGTCAGGCCCAGACGGCCCGGCCACAGCCCCGTGTCGATCCAGTCCACCCGGATGGGATGCGTCTCGCTGGTCATCGGGGGACCCTCTGGGCGGCGCCGGGGTGGCTGCTGGCCGCGGTCTTCACGGGTTGACCCGTTCTTGGGTGACCCCAGGCTCGCGGGCGGCCGCTCGCCTGTCTTGCCGCACTCTTCATAGGCTCACTCCCTCCTTGAGCCACCGCGCCGCATCCAGCGCGTGATAGGTGATGATCGCGTCGGCTCCGGCGCGGCGCATGCCGGTCAGGGTTTCGAGCACGGTGCGGCGCTCGTCCATGAATCCGGCCTGGGCGGCGGCCTTGATCAGCGCGTACTCGCCGCTGACGTTGTAGGCGACGAGGGGCAGGTCGAAATGGTCGCGCAGCAGCCGCACCATGTCGAGGTAGGCCAGCGCGGGCTTGACCATCAGGAAGTCCGCACCCTGCTCGGCATCAAGCCGCGCTTCGCGCAGGGCCTCACGCGCGCCACCCGCCGGGTCCATCTGGTAGCTGGCGCGGTTGCCCACGCTGGGGGTGCTGCCCGCCGCGTCGCGGAAGGGGCCGTAGTAGGCGCTGGCGTACTTGACCGCGTAACTCATGATCGGGATATGGGAGAAGCCCGCCGCGTCCAGGGCCGCGCGGATGGCGGCTACCTGCCCGTCCATCATCGCGCTGGGGGCGACCACATCGGCGCCCGCCCGCGCCTGGGAAACGGCAGTCTGGGCCAGCAGGTCGAGGGCCGCGTCGTTGTCCACGGTCCAGTCGCCGTCAGCGGTCTGGCACAGCGGGCCGCAGTGGCCGTGGTCGGTGTACTCGCACAGGCAGGTGTCGGCAATGACCGTGACTTCCGGCACCCCCGCCTTGATCGCCGCCGCCGCGCGCTGAATCACGCCGCCCTCAGCGTAGGCCTGGGTGCCCTGGGGGTCTTTGTGGTCGGGAATGCCGAAAAGGATCACGCTGGGAATCCCGAGGTCGCGCGCCGCCCTGGCCTGCTCCACCGCGCCCGCGACGCTGTGGCGGCTCACACCCGGCATGGTGGCGATGGGGGCCTCGGTCTCCTGCTCGTGGACGAACATCGGGTGGATGAAGTGCCCCGGCGCGAGGGTCACCTCGCGGGTCAGGGCGCGCAGGCCAGCGCTGCGGCGAAGGCGGCGGGGACGATCGAGCATGGGGAGCAGGCTAGCGCAGGCGGGCGGGGAGAAATGGGGAGGAAGGAACGGCCGGGCCGCCAGAACAGGCCTTTCAGGCGCGCCCCAGCCGCCCCGCCGCCTCCCGCGCCGCGTCCTCGCCCCAGACGTGGGCCGCCACCGCCAGCGCGGCGTGCAGGGCGGGCAGCCCCCCCGGCGTGGTGGTCAGCAGGCGGTCGGTGACGACCTCGCCGGGGCGCACGTCGTCGGGGCCGTGGCCCCAGAGCGTGCCTTCGAGGTCGGCCGGTCCCCCGACCACCCGGCCGCGCAGCCCTCCCGCGTCTCCCAGCAGCAGCAGACCGCTGCCGCTCGCGCCGGTGGGGAGCGCCGCGTGGCGGGCCAGGAACTCGCGCAGCAGCGGATCGCGGGCAGCCTTGGCGGCGCCGGGACCCCCCGGCAGCAACAGCGCGGCGGGTTCCGGCAGGGCCGCGTACAGCACATGCGGCGTGCTGACCAGCCCCCCGGCAGTCACGATGCTGGCGCGCGAGCGGCTCACCGTGCGGGCCGCGCCCTCCCCCCCGCACAGGCGGCACACCGCGACCATGATGCCCAGTTCCAGCTCGCTGACGCCCGCGTAGACGGGCAGGGCGACCAGCGGCCCTTCCGGAACCGGCTGAGAGGCAGGCTGTTCGGTCACGGCTGAAGCGGCGCGGTGCAGTAGCCCCGCCGGGCCAGAGGCGGGCCGACCTCGCCGTGGTCGAGCAGGTGCTCGATGGCCTCCTCGGGCAGGCGCTCGACCCGCTGGAGGTAGGCGCGCAGGGTGCCGGGGCCGTCGAAGCGGCGCGGGTGCGGATCGCCCTCCACCCGCAGGTCGAGCCAGGTGAGGCCCCCGGCGCTCATAGTTCGCGCAGGTCCTCCCACAGCTGCCAGCCCACGCCCTCGGGGGTGGCGTCCAGCAGCGGATTGAGCGCCTGGGAGGCGTCCTCGGCGTCGCCGTGCAGGGCGTCGCCGCCCGGCTTGTCGTCGTAGACGCGCAGGACCGTGAACTGGTAGAAGGTCTGCCCGGCGGTCGGCTCCCCGTTCTCGAAAAAAGCGAAGGGGGGCTGCACCATGTCCCACAGCACGTGGGCCTCGTCGAGTTCGTGCGGCAGGTAGTGTTCCAGGTCCACGTCGGCCTCGGCCGGGTGCCACACGTATCCCTGAAGCAGGCGCACGGCGGCGCGGCCTCCGTCGCCCGGTCCCCCCGCGTGCAGGCCTCCCGCGTCGGCCCGGTCGTCAGCAGTGCTCATCGCCCCGCAGCATACCCGCTCGGGCCGGGGCAGACCGGAGGATCAGGCGCAGCTTCAGGGCCGCGCGCGCCCGCCCTTCAGGCGCAGCGCGAGCAGGGCCGCAACCAGCAGTCCCACCAGCAGCGGCGCCGCGCCGCCTTGCTTGACGCCCCACCAGAAGTGCAGCGCGCCCAGCCCAGCCGCGAGGTAGGCGAGGCGGTGCAGCCGCTGCCAGCGCCCAAAGCCCAGGCGGCGCACCGCGCCCCGCGTGCTGGTCAGCGCGAGCGGCACCAGCAGCAGCAAGGCCACGAACCCGGCGGTCACGAAGGGCCGCTCCAGCACGTCCTCCCGGACGGTCGCCGCGACGAAGCCGTGGTCGAGCAGGTAGATCAGGAAGTGCAGCCCCGCGTACAGGAAGGCCAGCAACCCCAGCGCCCGGCGGACGCGGGCAGGCCAGCTCCAGCCGGTCAACCGCCGCAGCGGCGTGCAGGCCAGCGACAAGACCAGCAGCGCCAGCGCCAGCCCCCCGGTCTGAAGCAGCGCCTCCTGCACCGGGTTGGCGCCCAGCTCGCCCCTCAGCGCCGCGAGCAGCAGCCCGCCCAGCGGCAGCAGCCCGCCCGCGACCACGCCCGGCACGAGCCAGGGCAGCGGCGGGGCCGGGCGGCGGCGCAGGGAGGGTGGAGACTGGCTCACCGGTCTTTCCCCTCTCAGAACTCGCGGCGCAGGTCCAGGCCGCGGTAGAGGGACGCCACCTGCGCCGCGTAGCCGTTGAAGGGCAGGGTGGGGCGCCGCCGCGCCTCGCCGATGCGGCGCTCGGTGGCCTGGCTCCAGCGGGGGTGAGGCACGTCCGGGTTCACGTTGGCGTAAAAGCCGTACTCGTGGGGCGCCGCGAGTGCCCAGGTGGTCTGGGGCCGGGTGCGCGTCAGGGTGATGCGGACGACCGACTTGATGCTCTTGAAACCGTATTTCCAGGGCACGACCAGCCGCAGCGGCGCCCCGTTCTGGCCGGGCAGCGGGCGCCCGTGCAGACCGGTCGCCAGCAGGGTCAGCGGGTGCAGCGCCTCGTCGAGCCGCAGGCCCTCGACATAGGGCCAGTCCAGCGCCGTGGTGCCGAAGAAAGAGGGCCGCTGCGCCGGCAACTGCTCGGGGTCGTGTAGGGCGGTGAAGCGGACGTAGCGCGCCGCCCCGGTCGGCTCGACCCGCCGCAGCAGGGCCCCCAGCTCGAAGCCCTGCCAGGGCATCACCATCGACCAGCCCTCCACGCAGCGCAGGCGGTACACCCGGTCTTCGGGCGCAAACCAGCCGCGCAGGGTGTCCAGGTCGAGCTGCACCGGCCGCCGCACCTCGCCGTCGATGGTGACGGTCCAGGGCTGCGTGACCAGGCTGGCGGCCAGGCGCGCGGGGTCGTCCTTGCCGGTGCCGAACTCGTAGAAGTTGTTGTAGCCCGTCGCCTGGGCGTAGGGCGTGACCGCCTCGGAGGTGTCGTAGGGGCCGGGGGGGCGCGCGGGCGGGGGCGGGGAAGGACGGGCGGCTTCCCCATCCTCCCCGGAGCGGCGGGTCAGCAGGTGCAGGCTGCCGCCCAGCGCCAGGGCCGTGCCGGCAAAGAGCGCCGCGTGGCGGAGAAACTCGCGGCGTGGGGGGAGCGGGGCGCCCTCCGGTGGTGGGGCGGGCGGCGCCTGCTCGGGCGGATCCGGGGGAAGGGGTGGGGATGCGGTCATGGGCGGCTCCTGGGGGACGGGCGGGCGGAGGGGCCGTCCCCTTCCTGCCGAGCCTGACAGGTCCGGCGGCCCCGAACCGTCATCCCGCCCTGGCGGCTCAGGCGGAAGCGGCCCGGAAGGCGGCGGCCCGGGGTCACGGCCCGTCCGCGCCCTCCCGGGCCGCCTTCCTGGGGCCGTCCCCGGGCTGTCCCGCCTCCAGCAGGCGCAGGGCGTCGCGCACGCGCAGCCGCCCCGCCTCCCAGCCGGGGTGCAGGGCGCGCAGCGCGGCCTCCGGGTGGGGGTGCCCGGCTTCCAGGGCGCGGCCCGCCTCGCGCCACACGCCTGAGCGGAAGGGGGCCAGCGCGGGGTCGGTCAGGGCGTCGCGCAGCCAGCGCAGGGTCGCCTCGCCGCCCGCCATGGTGGCGCGGGCCTCCAGCGCGAGCAGCTGCGCGGTGAGGCCGGGGTCGCTGTCGGGGAGGCCGGGGAGGCCGGACGACATCCGGCGGACCAGGGCGTGCGCGCGGTTGATCTGGGCCAGCGCCGCCTCGCTCTGGCCGGAACGCAGCAGCGCCTCGGCGTGCAGGGCACCTGCCTGCGCCCCGGCGTAGGGGTGGTCGGCCATCGCCAGCGCGCGGGCCGTGAACTCGCGCGCCGAGGCGGGGTCGGGGTCGGCCAGCGCCCGGCTGAGGTACAGGTCGAACTTCAGCAGCTGCTCGCGGTCGCTGGCGGCGGCCGGGCGGCTCAGTTCGGCGTCCAGCAGGGCGCGGGCGTGCGCGAGGTCGGGATGGTCGCGCTCCGGCCCGGCAAACGGCTGGAGGTAAGGCAGCCCCATCCCGCGCGTCAGGTACGCCAGCGCCACCCGGTACCCGGTGCGGCGGGTGCGGTAGGCGGCCTCCGGGCGGCGCGGGCCGGAGCGCGAGAGCAGGTGCAGGGCGCGGGCGGCGTCGGCCAGCGCCTCGTCGGGGCGGCCCAGCGCGAGGTGCAGCGGCACCCCCTCGCTGAGCAGCCGGGCGCGCAAGACCGCGTCGGCGCGGCCCCCTTCCCACAAGCTGGCCCCGTCGGCCTCGTCCGGCAGCAGGGCCAGGGCGCGGCGCAGCAGCCTCCTGCCCTCGGCGGGGCGGCCCAGGCGGCGCAGGGCGGTCGCGGCGCGGGCCAGCGCGCGGGCACGTTCCTCGGCGCCTCCCCCGGCGGCCTCCAGCCGGGCGGCGGCGTCCTCCAGCGCGGCCAGCGCCGCGCGCGGCTGGCCCAGACGCAACCTGAGGTCGCCTTCCTGATACCGCGCCCGCGCCGAGAGCAGCGGACTGGTCTGGGGCACGAGGTGCAGGTGACGCACCGCCGCTTCCCAGTCGCCCGCATCCTTGGCGATCAGGCCGCGCCAGAGGTGCGCGCGGGGACCGCCGGGCGCGGTACGCGGGTCACTCACGGCGCGGGTGGCCGCCCCCAGGTCGCCCTGCCAGCGGGCCAGGGCCGCCTGGACCAGCAGCGCGTCGGCCTGCGCGGCGGCGGCCCAATCGGCGGTCCAGTGGGGGGGCCGGTCGGGGAGCCAATCGGGGGACCAGTCGCCCGGTGGCCCGGCAGGTGCGGCGCCCAGGTCGGGGTGCGCCAGTTGCGCGGTCGCGGCCCCGAAGTTGCCCGCGTCCACGCTGCTCTCGGCCAGCTTGACGCGCGCCCAGCCGCGCACGGCGGGCGTGGGCGACTCCAGCAGGGTGAACAGGGCGTCGCGGGCACGCGGCTCGTCGTACTCGCCGCGCCCCGCGTGGTGGGCGGCGACCGCGCGGGCCAGCGCCTCCCGCGCCGCCCCCCGGGCACCTGAGCGCACCTGCGGCCACAGCGGCGGGAGGTGCCGGGCCTCGTCGGGCCGGGCCGCGACCTGGGCGGCCAGCGCCTCCCACTCGCCCAGCGCCGCCAGGGCAGCCAGCCGGGCCGGGGCGAGGTCCGGGTCAGGCGGCGCGGCCAGCAGGCGGCGGCGGGCCGCGCCCTGCTCGGCGGGCGGAAGGTGCGCCGAGGCGGCGCTCAGGGCAGGCAGGGGGGTCCAGCCGGGGCCTTGCGGCGCCAGCAGCGCGCGGGCGTGGGGGGGCAGCTCGGCCAGCGGCTGCCCCAGCGCGGCGGCCAGCGCCACCCCGGACACGGCGTCCTCCCCCCCCGGCGCCAGGGCCGCCAGCGCCGCCGCCAGCCGCCGCACGTCCGGGTCGGCCAGCAGGCGCTCGGGCGCGGCTCCGTGCGTCCCACTTCCGCCCAGCAGCGCCAGCCGGTCGAGATGACGGCCCGTCTCGCGCACCAGGGCGTCGGCCTGTTCGCGCCCCACCCCCAGCCGCGCCATCAGGTACGCGCGGGCTTCCAAGGGCGTGGGGGGCCGCAGCTCGATCACCTCGGCCAGCCCCTGGGGCACTCCGGCGGCGTCTTCCAGCGCCAGCAGCACGGCCACCCCGGCGGGAGCGCGGCGCAGCAGATGTTCGGCGGCCCAGGCGGCGGCGGAGAGCGGCGTGCCCTCCGCCGAGCGCGGCGGCTGCCCCCCGAAGTGCAGGTCCGCCGTCACCCGGGCCAGCAGCACGCCGGGCAAAGCGGGCCAGACCGCGCGGGCGGCGTCGGCCTGGGCCTGCGCTTGCTGCGCGAAGGACGTGCCGCCCCGGGTCAGGCCCAGCCCTTCCGCCGCGTCGCCGCTCAGGTGCAGCCGCCGGACCCGGGGCGCGCCCTCCAGCCCTGCCAGCCCGCGTTCAAGGTGGTCGAGCAGGATCGTCTTGCCCGCCCCCGCGCGGCCGGTCACGATCAGCCGGGGGGCGCGGCCCGCCCGCACGCCCGCCAGCACCTGCTTGTAGGCGCGCTTCTTGCTGCGGCCCAGCAGCTCCAGTTCGGGGGGCAGCGGGTCGGGCGCGCGGGCGGGGCCTCCCCCGGCCAGCGGCCGCCCCGCCTCGCGCGCCAGCTCCGCCAGGATCGCGTGCAGGGCGGCCTTGTCGGCGGCGGTGCCGACGCCCCGGTACACGATGTTGCGCAGCGACGCCGGGTTGGCCCCGCGCGCGCGCATCTCGGCTTCCAGCCAGCGCAGGCTGCCGCGCGTGCTCCGGTTCCCCGGCTGGCCCCCCGCGCGCGTCGGCGGCAGGTGGGCGCGCAGGTCGGCCAGAATGCCTTTCCAGTCCAAGGTGAGCCGAGGCTATCACCCGGGGGCCACCCAGGCTGACGGCCGCGTCAGACAGCCGGGCCGCCGCTGTGTATACTCGGTCCAGTTTTCCAACCCAACCCAGCCGCACCTCAGGAGGACCCCATGAAGAAGACCCTGGTGACCCTTGCCCTCGCTGCCGCGACCACCGCCGGCGCCCAGACCCTCAGCGCCGCGCAGGCCCTCTACGACCAGGGCAACTGGCAGGAGGCCGCCACGGCCGCCGCCGCGCTGAAAACCAGCGCCGGGCTGGCCCTCGCCGCCGAGGCGACCACCGCCGGAGCGGGCCTCAGCCCCGACAGCGCCAAAAAGGCCCTCTTCCAGAAGGCGCAGGACTACGCCAAGCAGGCGATCAACCTCGACAAGAACAACCCCGACGCCTACTTCGAGCTGGCGCGCGCCCAGGGCCGCCTGGCGCAGTACAGCGGGATTCTCAACAGCCTGGGGCTGGCCGGGGACATGAAAAAGAACCTCGATCAGGCGATCAAGCTGCGCCCCAACATGGCGTCGGCCTACGTCGCGCTGGGCCTGTGGCACGCCAACCTGGTCAGCAAGGGCGGCGCCGCGACCCTGCTGACCGGCGCCAAGCGCAACCAGATCGCCCCCAACTTCGAAAAGGCCATCGCGCTGGAACCGGGCGAGGCGATTCACCGCATCGAGTACGCCAACGCCCTGCTGCTTCAGGGCAACAAGGCCGCCGCCGCCGCCCAGCTGCAAAAGGCCGTCAGCCTGCCCGCGACGACCTTCTGGCAAAAGCGCGACCTGGACGCGGCGAAGGCGCGCCTGGCCTCGCTGTAAGGAGCACCCCGCGTCCAGCACCCAGGTTGAGAACCCCAGATTGAGAATGGCGATGCCCCGGCCGGAAGCCGGGGCATCTTCTTTGGCTGGCGGCGGGAAGCTGGCCGCTGGCGACTACCCGTTGAGCAGCGTCACCGCGCCCGGCCACACCTCCACCTGCACCCCGCTGGCCTGGCCCGCCAGATCGCCGTCGAGGTGCAGGTGAATGGGCCGCGCCCAGCGGACGGTCGCCGCGCTTCCCGCCGCGTGGTGAACGCGCGGGTGACCCAGGTGGCGGCCCGGCAGCACCCGGCCCATCAGCGCCAGCAGGTGCAGGCGGCCCAGCGGCCCGCTGGCAAGGACGTTGAGCTGGCCGTCGCGCGGGTCGGACGCCGGGCTGATCTGGAAGCCGCCGCCGTAGCGCGTGCCGTTCATCACGGCGACCAGGGCGCTGGGGCCGTGGTAGAGGGTCTGGCCGCCGACCTCGACCGTCACGTCGGTCAGGCTCAGGGCACGCAGGGTGCTCAGCGCCGCCCAGGCGTAGCGCCCGAAGCCCGAGAGCCGCGCGGGCGCCAGCGGCAGCCGCGCCGTGAGCTGCGCGTCGAAGCCCATGCCCAGCCCGTTGAGCAGCAGCCGACTTCTTCCGGCTCCCTCCCCGCCCAGGACGGTGGCGTGCAGGGCGTCCACCCGCCGGGGGGCGTCGCTGAGGCGATCCAGCGCTCCGGCGAAGTCGCCTGCCCGCAGGCCCAGCATTCCCGCGAAATCGTTGCCGGTCCCCAGCGGCACGATGCCCAGCGCCCGGCCGTCTCCCCCGCCCGCCGGAGCGACCAGCGCGGGCAGCAGCGCGCCCACCGTGCCGTCGCCGCCCACTGCCAGCACGGCGACCCCGGGAGCCAGCGCCCGGACCCGTTCCAGCGCCGCCGCGCCGCTCGGCTCGCGGATCACCTCGAAGGGCAGGCCCCGCGAGCGCAGCTCGGCTTCCAGCCGGGGCCACTCGCGCCCGGCCAGACCCCGCCCGGCAGCAGCATTGAGAACGACGGCGTAGGAACGCTGGGAAGGTGCGTGGGTCACGTTGGGGACAGGATAGGGTCTGGCAGGCACCCGGCGCCCGGCCACCTCAGCTCCAGTTCTCGGGCCTCGGGGCCAGCCCGAAGTGCCAGGCGATGGCCTGGGCGATGCGCCCGGCGGCCCGGCCGTCGCCGTAGGGGTTACGGGCCGCGCGCATCCGGGCCAGCTCCTCGGGGCGGCTCAGCAGGCGGCCGAGCACCGTGCGCAGCTCGGCCGGGTCGTTTCCAGCAAGGACCAGCACGCCCGCCTCCACGCCCTCGGGCCGCTCGGTGACGTTGCGCAGCACGGCGACCGGCACGCCCAGCGCCGCGCCCTCCTCCTGCAAGCCCCCCGAGTCGGTGGCGAGCAGCGCCGAGGCGGCCATCAACGGGGCCATCTGCGCGTAGTCCAGCGGTTCGGTCAGCTCGAAGTTGGGCAGGCCCGAGAGCGCGGGCCGCACCGCCTCCTGCACGGCGGGGTTGAGGTGGACCGGATACACGAAATGGGTGTCCGGGTGGGCGCGGGCCACGTCCGCCAGCGCAGCCGCCATCCCCGCCATCACCGGCAGGTTCTCGCGGCGGTGCATGGTGACGGTGACCAGCCGCTGCCCCGCGTCCAGCCTGCGCTGCCATTCGGGGCGCAGCGGCATCCGCCCGGCGACCTCGCGCACGGCGTCCACGGCGGTCTGCCCGGTCACGAAGAGGCCCTCCCCCGCCTTGCCCTCGCGCCGCAGGTTCGCCTGACTGCCGGGCGTGGGGGCGAAATCCAGCGTGGAGAGCACCCCGGTCAGGCGGCGGTTGGCCTCCTCCGGGAAGGGTTCACGCAGGTTCCCGCTTCTCAGCCCCGCCTCGACGTGCCCGACGGGAATGCCCTCGTAAAAGGCGCTGAGGGCCACGCAAAAGGAGGTCGTGGTGTCCCCGTGGACCAGCACCATGTCGGCGCCCAGCTCGCGCAGTTTGCGCCCGGCCTGCGGCACGATTCGCCCGGTCAGCTCGGCCAGGGTCTGGCGCTCGGTCATGACATTCAGGTCCTCGTCGGGCGTCAGGCCGAAGACGGCCAGCGCCTCGTCGAGCATCTCGCGTTGCTGCCCGGTCGAGAGGATCAGCGGTGTCAAGCCCGGCTGCGCGGCCACGGCGGCGTACACCGGGGCCATCTTGGTCGCCTCGGGCCGGGTGCCGAAGGCGAGGACAACGCGCTTGGCGCCGGGCGGGTCGGTGGAGACGGTCATCCCGGCCACGCTATCAGAGCGGGCCGCCGGGGCCAGGCGTGGACGTGGGGGCCGTTCCGGTGCCCTCGCGGTCGTGGGCGAGAACGCGGCGGTAGGCCACGAACCACAGGCACAGCAGCACGGCGAGCACCGTCGCCACGATGGCGAGCAGGCCCACCCCCTGCGCCAGCATGCCGACCACGCCGCAGCCCAGCGCGATGCCCCACAGGATCACGGCGGTGCGCCGCGCGCTGGAGGTGCGCGCCAGGACCCGGTGGTGGATGTGGGTCTTGTCGGGGTGTCCGAGGGGATTGCGGATGCCGCGCCGCAGCCGCCCGATCACGACCTGGGTGGTGTCCAGAATGGGCAGCGCCATCACCAGCAGCGGGACCAGCAGACTGGCGCCGGCGCTGAACTTCAGGGTGCCCAGCAGGCTCACGGCGGCCAGCGTGTACCCGAACAGGTAGGCGCCCGCGTCCCCCATGATGATGCGGCTGGGGTTGAAGTTGTGCCGCAAGTAGCCCAGCGCGGCGCCCGCCAGCCCGGCCAGCAGCACGACCGCCGCCGCCCGGTCCGTGAACTGCGCCGCCGTGACCAAGAGGACCATGCTCACCACGAAGCCCACGCCGCCCACCACGCCGTCCACCCCGTCCATCAGGTTGACCGCGTTCGTCAGGCCGACCACCCACAGAATGGTCAGGCCCACGCTGAGGGGACCGTTGACCGCGTCGGGCAAGACCGGCAGGAAGGGCAGGCTGTTGAAATCCACCGTCAGCCCGTTGACGACCAGCAGCACCGCCGAGAGCGCCTGCACCAGCAGCCGGAACACGGGCGAGAGGCCGAACTGGTCGTCGATAAAGCCGGTCAGCACCAGCACCGAGGCGCCCAGCAAAATTGCCAGCACCTGGATATTGACCTGCTCGATCACGATGGGCCGCAGCGCCCAGGCCACGACCACGCTCAGGAGGAAGCCCGCGAAGATCGCCAGCCCGCCCGCGTTGGGCAGCGGCTCGCGGTTGAGCCGCCGCTCGTTGGGCAGGTCCGCCCACCCCACCTTGATGGCAAAGGCGCGCACCCGGGGAATAAAGCGCCAGGTAAAGACCCAGGCAGTCAGAAAGGTCAGCAGCACGCTGAAAAAGCCGCGCCCGAACAGGTCCGCGATACCGATTTGCGCCGAGAGCGCCTTGAGGGACTCCATAAACTAAGGGGAGTCTAAAGGCTGGGGGTGAGGAACGCGCGTCCGGCAAAAGGTGGGGAGCGGCCCGGCCCCCTCCCCTACTTCGTCCCGTAGATGCGGTCCCCGGCGTCCCCCAGCCCCGGCACGATGTAGCCGTGGTCGTTGAGGCGCTCGTCCACGGCGGCGACCACGATCTCCACGTCCGGATGGTCGCGCTCGACCACCGCGATGCCCTCGGGGGCGGCCAGGATGCACATCAGCTTGATGCTCTGGGCACCCGCCTCCTTGAGAAACTGGATCGCGGCGCTCGCGCTGCCGCCGGTGGCGAGCATGGGGTCGGTCAGAAAGACGCGGCGCTCGGCGATGTCGGCGGGGAGTTTGTTGTAGTAGGCGACGGGCTGCAAGGTCCCGGGGTCGCGGTACAGCCCGATGTGCCCCACCTTGGCGGCGGGCACCAGGTTCACGATGGCGTCGGTCATCACCAGCCCGGCGCGCAGGATGGCGACCAGCGCGAGCTTCTTGCCGCTGAGCATCGGGAAGTCGCCCTCCTCGATGGGCGTCTGAAGCCGGGTGGGCGTCACCTCCAGGTCGCGCGTCGCCTCGTAGGCGAGCAGCATGGAGACCTCGGCGGCGAGTTCGCGGAACTCCTTGACGCCGGTTTTCACGTCGCGCATCAGGGAGAGTTTGTGCTGGATCAGGGGATGGGTCACGGCCGTGAGCATGTGCCCACGATACCCGGCGCGAGGCAGGTGGCGGTCAGCGGGCGGGAGCTGTGGGCGCAGCCTCTGGGGCGGTCGGCTGACCGCTGCCGCTCTCCCGCTACTCTGGCAGCCGCGCCAGCACGTGCCGCGCCCGGGGCAGCTTCTGGGCGCGCTGGCGGTCGAACTCGTACGGCTCGTTCATCAGAAACCAGTAGAGGTCGTGCAGGTAGGTGTGCGCGAGGTAGGCGCGCAGCCGGGTCAGGGTGGCGGGCGCGTGGTCGGGCAGGAAAGTCAGCGCCGCGTCCAGGCTGGCGTCCATCCCCAGCAGGTCCAGCGTGCCGGTCTTGAGCAGCGCCACGTCGCGCAGGGGATCGTCCCACCCCGCCTTGGTCCAGTCGATCACCAGCACCTCGCGCCGCGCCCCGTCTCCCTCTCTGCCCGCCGCGATCAGGATGTTGTCGTGCCACAGGTCGAGGTGGCAAAAGGCGGCGGGCTGGTTCAGCAGGCCCCGTTCCAGGGGAAGCTCCACCGCCCCGAAGAGGTCGTCGAGCGGATAGGCGGCCAGCGCCCGGCGAAAGCGCCTCAGCCGCTCGCGCAGGCGTTCCACGTCCACCTGGCCTTCCCGCGCCCGGTGCAGCGCGCCCACGATCTCGCGCAGACGCGGCAACGCGGCGGGCACGTCGTCGGCCCCCAGCGGCCGCCCCGGAAAGCGGCGCAGGATCAGGGCCTCGACCCCGTCGGCCTCCACCGCGTCCACCACCCAGGCGCCCAGGCCCGCGCGGCGCATGTTGGCGGCCTCCAGGCGGTGGTCGCCGCGCTGGTTGCGGTACACCTTCACGACCACGTCGCCGCCGGGCGCGGCATACACCCGGCTCTGCATGCCCGCGTCCATCGGGGTCAGCGGACCGAAGCGGGCTTCCAGCACGGGAAAGCGGTGGGTTGGCAGGCCGCCCGGAGTCACGCGCGCATCATAGCGGGGGCCGCGTTGCCGGGCGGACCGGGAGCCGGACCGGAGGCGGGCGGGAAACGCCGCGCCTCAATCGGCACTCGCCCGCGCCGCGCCCGGTCCGCCCGCCGCCTCGCCCACAGGGGCCGGTTCGGGGGGCAACTTCAGCAGCAGCTCGACCAGCCGCGCGTCGAGGCTCCGGCCAGCTTCCGCCTGCACCCGTTCGGGGTCGCCCAGCCGCACCGAGGCGTTGGCGACCGCCAGAATGCGCGCGTACAGCGGAATGCTCTCGCCTTCCAGGCCGCCCGGCTGCCCCGCCCCGTCCCAGCGCTCGTGGTGGTGGCGGATCGCTTTTTGCGCCTGCGCGAGGTGCGGCACGCTGTGCAGGAAGTTCGCCCCCACCTCGGCGTGCCCGGTCTCGCCGTGGATCTTGCCCAGGTCGTGCAGCGCTCCGGCGTACCACAGCTCCTCCAGCTCGCGGCCCGACAGCCCCAGCGCCCGGCCCAGCCGCACCGCCGTGTCCGCGACCGCCTGGCCGTGGCCCAGCGCGTCGAACTCCTGGCTCTCCACCGCCTCGACCACCGCCGCCGCGATATGCCGGGCGGTCTGGCGCCACTCGTCGCGCGACTCGAACACGCCCAGCAGCGGCGCGACGGCCCCGGCCCAGCGCGCGGCGGCCTCCTGCTGCTCCGGCGTGACACTGCCACGGGTCCGGTCGAGCACCAGCACCCCCAGGCTGCGCCCCCGGTCCAGCAGCGGCACGACCAGCGTCACGGCCGCGTCGCGCAGCCCCGCCTCGTCGAGCGCCGCCTGCACCTCGGGCGGGTTGAGCGCGTACACCTCGCGGCTGCCCGCCTCCAGCAGGCGCGGGCGCGTGCCGCTCCACGGCCCGGCCAGCAGGGTGCCCACCAGGCTCTTGGGATAGCCGGAGGCGGCCGCCACCCGGTCCGGCCCTCCCCGGTCCTGGGCCGCCCGGCGCAGCACGGCGTACCCGCGCGCCTCGCCTCCCAGCAGGCCGCAGGCATGGGCCAGGGCGGCTTCCAGAACCCCCCGCGTGTTGGGCCGGGCCAGCAGGTCCGCGAGCACCTGGGCAGAATCGGAGGGCTGGTCCTCCACCGGGAGGGCAGCGGACGGACGGGGATCAGGCCCGGACGGGGCCGGGGACTGCGGACGGGGGCGTCGGAACACGTTCCGGTCAGTATAGCCGCGCTACGTTACGCGGGTGACACGCCCGCTCCCCCCCACCCCCCGGCCTTCCTGCGACCCGCACGCGCGGGTGACCGGTCCGGTCGAGCGCGGGTACGCCGCCTACGCCCGCCGGGCGGCCGCCTGGACCGCCCGTTACCAGGAACGCGGCGGGCGGGTGTTTTGCGGGGCGGGGTGTTTCGCGTGTTGCAACATGCCCATCCGGGTCAGCCTGGCCGAGGCGCTGCTGACCGCCGGGGCGCTGGACGCCGCGCAGGCCGCCGCCGTCGCCGCGCACGCCCGCCGGGTCCTGCACAACGCCCGCACCGCCCCCGACGACGAGACCTACGTGGAGCGCCACCGCCGCGAGGTGGGGTTTTGCCCGCTGCTCGACCCCAGGAGCGGCGGCTGCACCCAGTACGCCGTGCGCCCCACCCGCTGCCGCGACACCTTCAGCGCCCTGCCCGCCCGCTACTGCGAGGCCGGCGCGTGGGAGCAGATGACCCGCCGCGAGCGCGAGAGCTACCGGCGCGAGGTCGCCCGCACCCCCGGCACCGACGGCGAACTGCACTTCATCGCGCCGCTGGAACACCTCTCCGAGCCGGTGTGGGCCGCCGCCGCGAGGGCGATGCGCGCCGAGTGGGGCCTGGAGGTCTGGGGCGACTTCTGGGTGCTCACCACCCTGGCCCGCGACCCGCAGTTCATGGCCGGGGTCGGGCGGGGGGACGCGCGGGGGGCCTGGCGGGCCGCCAAGGCGGCGGGGCTGGCGCATCCCGCGATTCTGGAACTGGACTGACGCAGCCCGGCTCCTGCCGCGCTCTAGAAGCTGCTGCCCCCGCCGATCCGCACCCCCTGGTAGTAGGCGTAGGCGGCGCTGTAGCAAGCCGGGCGGGCGTACCAGCCCTTGGCGGCGCAGATCGCCTTCATGTTGGCGTAAAAGGCGTCGTCGGTGGCGAGGCGGTTGGCGGCCGTGCGCTCATAGACCTTGAGGTTGCGGTAGCCGAAATCGTGGACGTTGCAGGCGGGCCGGAAATCCTCGCGGTAGCCCAGGCCCACGCCGTCGGGGGCGCTGCATCCGTCGCGGGTCCAGTCCAGGCCGCTGTAGGGCAAGGCAGTGCCGGCGTAGGCACCGTACTGGGCGGTGTAGTTCGCCACGCTGCCCCAGCCGGTGCGCTTGACGTAGGCCAGCCGGTCGCTGGCGAGGTCAAGGCCGGTCAGCGCCGGCACCTGGGGGCGCGAGTGGTCCGCCGGGCGCTCCCCGTAGGCCTCCTGAAGCGCCGCAAGCAGGCCGGGGGCGTCCCCGTAACGGGCCAGGACCGCCTGACTGTCCGCGTCTTGAAGCTCGGGGCGAGCCGCGTAGGAGGCGGTCAGACTGGCAGAGGGGGCGGGGGCGGAGGGGGGGACCGGGGGCGCCGCTCCACAGGCGGCGAGGGCGAGCGTCAGCAGGGCGGCGGGCCGTCGGTTCATGGGGCCTCCCAAAAAGGGAACAGTGCCGGAGGGAAATTGTCGGTGCCCCCGGAGTCTACACGGCCGCGCCGCGCCAGGAACATGGCCCTCCCAGGGGAATGGGAAGGCCATTGAGCGGCGCCGACCGGAACGGTCTAGGTCCCCGGCGCGAAGCGGGTGTGTCCGCGCAGCCGCACGGCCGCGAGGTAGGCCGCTGCCGCCGAGAGGCAAGCGGGCCGCGCGACCAGGGCCTTGCGGGCACAGATGGCCCGCAGGTTGACCCCAAAGGCGTCGTCGCTGGCGCGGCGGTTCGCGGCGGTGGGTTCCAGCACCCGCAGGTTGTGGTAGGCGAAGTCGTGCACCGCGCAGGCCGGGGCAAAGTCGTCCCGGTAGCTCAGGCCCAGGCCCCGGGGAGCGCTGCACCCGTTGCCCGCCCAGTCCAGGGCGGGCCAACGGGGGGCCAGCAGGGGCCGCGCCGCCTCGAAGGCCTCCGGGCTGCCCCAGCCCAGCCGCTTGACCAGCGCGACGGGATCACCCTCGTCCCCCACGGGCGCGGCGGGCAAGAGGGCCGGGGCGCACGACCCCAGCACCCCGGCGAGCAGCAGCGCGGGCCAGGCGCGAGCGGCCCCGGGCCTGGGCACCCGCTTTACTTCCTGGCCGCCTCGATCAGGGCGGGCACGATCTGGTTGACGTCCCCCACGATGCCGTAGTCCGCGACCTTGAAGATGGGGGCCTCGGCGTCCTTGTTGATGGCGACGATGAACTTGCTCTTGCCCATGCCGGACAGGTGCTGCACGGCGCCGCTGACGCCCAGCGCCACGTAGGCCTTGGGCTGCACGGTCTTGCCGGTCTGCCCGACCTGCTCGGCGTAGGGCCGCCACCCCGCGTCCACGACCGCGCGGGTCGCGCCCACCCCGGCACCGATGCGGTCGGCCAGGCCTTCCACGTAGGCCGCGAAGTTCTCGGGGCTGCCCACGCCGCGCCCGCCCGACACGATCACGTCGGCCTCGGTCAGGGCCACGCGGCTGGACTTCTCGACGCTGCGGCCGGTCACCTCGACGCGCGGGGTCGGGAGTTCCAGTTCCACGTCGTACTGCTCCCCGGCCTCGCCGCTCGCCGCCGCTGGAGCAAAGGCCCCCGGCTTGACCGTCACGACAGTCACGGGGGCCTGGGCCTCCACCGTCTCGGTCACGCGGGCGAGGTAGGTGTAGCGCTGGGCCTGGAGGGCGCTGCCGCTCACGGACAGCCGGATCGCGTCTTCGAGGTAGGGGGCGTCCAGCTTGACCGCCACGCGCGGCGCGTACTCGCGGCCCGAGCGGCTGCCGCCGATCAGGACGGTGTGGGCCTCGCCTTCCTGCGCGATCTGCGCGGCGGCGGCGGCCCAGACCTCGGCGCTGTACTGCGCGAGCTGCGGCAGGTCGGCGACCAGCACCTGATCCGCGACCGCCGCGGCGGCGCTGGCGACTTCCGCCACCCCCTGCCCCAGCACGAGCACGGTGACCGGCCCCTCGCGGCCCGACTCGCGGGCCGCAGTGACCATTTCCAGGGTGGACTTGGCGAGCTTGCCGCCCGCGTGTTCGGCGACGATCAGGATCATGCGAGCACCTTCGCTTCGTTACGCAGGAGGTCGAGCAGTTCGGCGGCGGCGGCCTGCGGGTCCTTGCCGTCGATCATCCGGTTCAGGCGGGCGCGGGTCTGGATCTCGGCGTTCACCACGCGCACGGTGGGCTGCACGCCGTAGGTGTCCAGTGTCTCCTTGCGCAGTTCTTTTTTCTTGGCCTTCATGATGTTGGGCAGGGTCGGGTAGCGCGGCTCGTTGAGGCCCTGCTGGGTGGTCACCACGGCGGGCAGGGCCGCGCGGAAGCTCTCGTTGCCGTCGTCCACGTCGTGGCGCCCGGTGAGGCTGCCCTCCTCGACCTTCAGTTCGTTGGTCCAGGTGAGCTGCGGCCAGCCCAGCCGCTCGGCGGTCGCGGCCCCCAGCGCCTGGCTGTCCCAGTCGGCCTCCTGTCCGCCGACCAGCACCAGACCCGCGCCTTCTTGCCCCGCGATCTGGGCCACCACGCGGCTCAGGGCGATGGGATCGAGTTTCTCGTCGGTCTCCACGTGGATCGCGCGGTCCACGCCCATCGCCAGGGCAGTCCGCAGCGCGTCCTCGACCCGCTTGGGGCCGACCGCCAGGGCGACAATTTCCTCGACGGGCGCGCCGCTCTCGCGCAGGCGCAGGGCCTCCTCCACCCCGTACTCGTCCATTCCGTCGATCACGAGCGTGGTGCCTTCGAGGTCGACCTGCTGGGCACTGATCTTGACGCGGGCCTCCGCGTCGGGCACTTGGCGAACTAGGGTCAGGATCTTCATGGGTCCTCCAGAATAGGGCGGGCGGGCGCGGCCAAATGGTGGCGATCCGCCCCAGAAAGCGCGGCGCACGCCCGGTGGGGCAAATTAAACCGGGTCCAAGTTTAGCAGGTCAGGCAAATTTCCATCTGCGGTCCACCCGTGGCCGCGCCGCCATGACGCCGTTCTCACATCTGTGGCTGACGATGAGCTGCCCAGTTCATAAAGCCGCCGTGACTCTCATGAGGTTGCCCACTCATCTTGCCGGGTCAGGCTTTGAGGCGATATGAAAAAGATTCTTGCCCTGACCCTCAGCGCCGCCCTTGCCACGGCGGGCGCCCAGAGCGTGAACACCATTCCCGCCACGCCCATCGGCACGGGCCTGAGCGGCGTCGAACTCGGCCTGACCGGCGGCTACGCGGGCGGCCTCAGCGGTGAGCTGTTCGTGCACGTGCCCAACGTCGCCGGGCCGGTGGGCGTCAAGGCAGGGGTGTCCTACACCCGCGCGGCGGACGCGATCAACGACGCCAGCCCGGTGGACCCGACCGGTCTCTTTTTCCCGACCACCTACACCTTCGGACAGGCCAAGGCGGACGGCGACGCTTCCGAGTCCGGCTCCCGCACCGTCTTCAGCCTGGACGGCACCTACAACCTCGGCCAGCTCAGCCCGGGCCTCAGCTCCACCCTCTATGCGGGTGGGCGCTACGGCATGTTCCGCTCCACGGAGGTGTTCAACGAGCAGCCGCTGGTCTACACCAGCAGTGCATTCGGCCTCGGCGCCGGGGTCATGCTCAGCTACCCCGTCTCCGGCAACCTGAGCCTGGTGGGCGACCTGGGGGTCGACCAGTTCTTCGGCTCGTCCATCACCACCAGGGACGCCGACGGCAACACCGACACCTTCCGTTCGGGTGAGGCGAATTACAACGACGTCAGCAGCCGCTTCGTCCGTCCCGGCACCGTCTTCAAGGCCCGCATCGGGATCAAGACGACCTTCTGACCGTTGCCTGTTTTGGCCCCCTACCCCTCGCGGGCGGGGGCCTTTTCCGTTGCGGACAGCCGCCGGTCGAGCAACGCCTGAAGCTGAGCAAAGGCCGCGACCGCCCGGGGAAACCCCAGGTAGGGCACGCACAGCAGCAGCGTTTCGCGGACCTCCTGCTCGGTCGCGCCCGCCCGCAGCGCGCCGCGCAGGTGGGTCCGCAGTTCGGTGGGGCTGCCCAGCGAGGTCAGCAGCGCGCAGGCGACGAGTTCCTTGGTTTTCAGGTCCAGGCCGGGCCGCTCGTAGACCGTGTCGTAGGCGAAGTCGCGCACGTAGCCCATCAGGTCAGGGTCAAGGCTCGCCAGCCGCTCCAGAATCCGGTCCTCCTGGGCACCGAAAATCTGCTCGCGTGCGGAACTGGCCCCCGAGCTACCCGCCGCGCCGTCCTTCTCGTCTCCAGTCATGGGGCAGAGCGTAGCAGCGGCCCACCCCCGGCATGAGGGTAGGCCGCTGCGGTGGGCTGCTGCCGCGCTGGTGCGGCTTACTTCTTGAGTGCCCGGACCACGGCGGGCGTCAGGTCAGTGGCGCCGATATTGGCATACACGACCAGGCCCGACTGGGCGGCGACCCGGCGGTCGAGGACGACCGTGAAGCCGCTGCCGCGCGCCACATTGGCGACAGTCGTGTTCAGGCGCGAGGCCAGCGGCTTGAAGGCGGTCGCCAGCCGTCCCTGGTAACCCTGCTGGGCACTCAGGAAGCTCTGCTGCGCCCGCTGAAGGGCGGCGCGGTCGGCAGTGCTGCGGGTGCGGGCCGCCTGGGCACTGAGCCGCTGAATGTTGGTCCGCTTGGCCTGGAGGTCGGCATCGACCCGCTTGCTGAGGGTGAGGTAGGCGCTGCTGCCGGGCATGGCGGCGACCGCCTGCTGCACGTCCACGAAGCCCACACGGCTGCGCGACTTCTGCGCCTGCGGAACGGTGCTCAGCAGCGCGAGCGGAAGGAGGAGAAGGGCGTATTTCATGTCAGGGTCCTTTCGGGCAGATTCTTCGGCAGGCCGCGCTGGCAACCAGCCCCCCGAGCAAAGGCAGGCCTCTCAAGCAAAAGCCCCCGCACGGGGCGGAGGCTGGAGACCCAGGAGCCTCCCGGGGGGAGAGGGATCAGGGCTTGAGGGCCTTGAGGGCCGCGTCGGTCAGGTCGGTGCCGTTCTCGGCAAAGATCACCAGGCTGCTGCCCGCCGCGACGTTGCTGTCCATCACGATGCTGTAGCCGTTTTGCTTGGCGACCGTGTTGACGGCGAGGTCCACGGCCTTTTCGACGGCGGCGACCTTGGGCTTCATCTGGTCGTCGTAGGCCTTGGCCTTGGCCTGGATGGTGGAGACCAGGGTGGCGCGGTTTTGCTTCTCGGCGGCGCTGGCCGAGGCCCCCTTGGCATCGATGGCCTTGATCTGCTTGTCGAGGGCGCCGAGTTCGTCGTTGGCCTTTTTCTGGATGGCCTGGAGGTCTTTGTCGTTGGGATGCGCCGAGAGCAGCTTTTGCACGTTCACGAAGCCGACCTTCTGGGGGGTGGTCTGCGCGTGGGGAGCGAGTGCCCCGAGGCCGAATGCGGCCACGATGGCGGCGGGGGCGAGCGCCTTGGCGTTCATCTTCATGGCGAGCACGCTAGCACGCACCTTTCTGAGCGGAATGAAGTTCGCCGCCGCCCACTCACATGGGCCGTCAGACGGGCGTCATCCGGGAAGCAGGCCCGCCGCCCCTCCTGCCCCCCGAAGAAAGGTAAGCTGAGCCATGCTCGTCAGCGACTGGATGACCCCGGACCCGATCACCGTCACGCCCGACACCCCGGTGATGGACGCCCTGAAAATCCTCAAGGAACGGGGCTTTCGCCGCCTGCCGGTGGTCGAACAGGGCCGGTTGATCGGCATCACGACCCGCAAGGACCTCAAAGACGCGATGCCCAGCAAGGCGACCACCCTGAGCGTCTGGGAGCTGAACTACCTGCTGAGCAAGCTGACCGTCTCCGAGATGATGGCGCGGCCCGTGATCACGGCGCAGGACAGCGAGTATATGGAAGACGCCGCCCTGCGGATGCAGGAGCACGGCGTGGGCGGCCTGCCGGTGCTCAACGCCGCCGGGCAGATGACCGGGATCATCACCATCACCGACGTGCTGCGCGCCTTTGTGGACATCATGGGTATGAAAGAAGGCGGCACCCGCCTCACGCTGGACATGCCCGACACCCCCGGCAGCCTGGCCCGCGCCGCGAACGCCGCGCAGCCCAGCAACATCATCAGCGTGGCGACCTACGGTCACAGCGACCAGGGCGGGCAACCCCGGCGCCGTTTCGTGATGCGCGTAACGGGCGAAGGCGCCCAGCAGGTCAAGGCCCGCGTCCGGGACGCCGGAATCGAAGCGCTGGACTGACCGCCGCCGCCGCACTGCCCGGCCCTGAGTGGCCGCAGACCGCCGCAGAGCCGGGAAGAGAGGCCCCCTCCCCGGTCCTGCGGCGGTCTGCCGTTCGCTTTTGGCCTCAGCCCACGCCCGTCGCCTGCCCCTGCGGGGCCAGCGCCTGCCAGGCCGCCGACACGGCCGCGCCGCGCCGAAAAGGCACGCCGAGGTCCGTAAAGCAGTTCTCCAGAATGCCCGCGATGCCCAGCGCGTCGTAGCGGTCGGCGTAGCCCAGGGTCGAGACGCGGAAGACGGTGTCTTCAAACGGGGCCTGGCCGGGCAGCGCCCGCTGGCCCATCTCCGCGAGGCGCGAGGCGACCTGCCGCCCGGTCAGGGGCGCGGGGGGGCGCAGCACCGCGACGGCGGGCGTGGTCCGCGCGGCCCAGGCCGGGGCACCCAGCGCCGTTCCGGCGGCGATCAGGGCGTCGGCCTGCCGCCGCTTCTCGGCCCACAGCACCTCCAGCGGCACCGACAGCAGGCGGTCGAGCGCCAGCGACAGCGCAAAGATCAGGTTGATGGCGGGCGTCTGGGGCGTGTTCCCGGCCTGCTGGCCCTTGAGTTCCCGGGTCAGGTCGAGGTAAAAGCCGCGCCCGGTCGCGGGAAGCAGCCGCGCCTGCACCTCCGGGCTGAACAGGACGAAGCCCAGGCCCGGTGGGGTGGCCGTTCCCTTCTGGCTGCCGCTGACGACCACGTCCACCCCCCACTCGGCGGGCCGCAGCTCGGCCACCCCGTAGGAGGTGATGCAGTCGGCGATCACGATCAGCCCCGGGTTCTGCGCTTTCGCTGCCCGCGTGATCGCGGCGAGGTCGTGCAGTGCTCCGGTGCTCGTCTCGCTGTGGGTCACCAGCAGGGTGTGGGCGCCCACGCAGGCGTCGGCCACCTCCTGCGGGTCCAGCAGCTCGCCCCAGGGCCGCGCGACGAGCGTGGTGCCGTACCCCAGCCGCTGCGCCATCTCCCCCCAGCGCTCGCTGAACTTGCCCGCCTGGGCGTTGACCACTTTCCCCCCCTCGGGCGTCAGGCTCACCAGCGCGCCCTCGAACGCCCCGGTGCCGCTGCTGGTGGTGATCACCGCGTCGTAGGGGGCGCCCAGCAGCCTCGTGAGCTTGGCCCGGGCCTGCGCGAGCGCCTCGATCCCTTCCGGCGAGCGGTGGTGCGGCTGCGGGCGGGCCAGTTCCAGCAGCACGCGCGGTTCGACCTCGACCGGTCCCGGCGCGATCAGGCGCGCGCGGTTGAGGGGCAGGTGGGCGTCACGGCCAGGATCGCCGGGGGCAGCGCGGTGGGGCAGGTCGGTCATGGGTGCATGGTAGGCGCCGGGCGGGGGCAAATTCGGCGGGCGGGCTAGAGGCTTGGGAACCCGGGGCGCCTGGAGTTTCCCGGGTGCCCGCTTCCCGCTGTCCTACCTCGGCGCGAGCGGCAACAGCCGCAGGCCGCCCTCGCCGTCGCCTCCGATCAGGGTGGTGCCGTCGGGGCTGAGGGCTTCCGGCCAGCCGTCCCACACGCGGGTCAAGGCGCCCAGGGTGCGGCCCGAGGCGACCTCGCGCAGCTCCAGCCACTCGCGGCCCTGGGCGTCCACGCCGCTGCGGCGCACCAGCACCCGGGTCCCGTCGGCGCTGAACCCGATCACGCCGCCCGTCCCCGCGAGGTAGGCGGGCGGGGGCAGCTCACGGCCGTCGGTCAGGCGCACCAGCCGTCCGCGCGAGGCGAGCAGGCCCCGGCTGTCGGGGGTGAAGGTGCCGTAGCCCACGCCGTTCAAGGTGGCGCGCAGCTCGCCCGTCAGGGCGTCGAAGAGCCGGGTCTTCGTCTGGGCGCGGAAGAGGGGCGCAAAGAGGCGGCTGTCGGGGCTGAACTCCAGCCGGGCGGGTTCGTAGCCGCTCTGGCTGGTCACGGTGGTCACGCGCCGCACGCCCGCCCAGTCCCACAGCTGCGCGTAGCCGCCCCGGTTGCCCGCCGCCAGCCGGGTCCCGTCGGGGCTGAAGGCCAGGTTCAGGGTACCGCTGAGGCCCCCCGCCACCAGCAGCTTCTGAAACCCGGCGGGCGCAGGCTGAAAGGTGCTCAGCACGCCCACCCGCCCGGCCCGGGTGAGCGGATCGGGGGTCAGGGCCACCGCCAGCCAGCGGCCGTCGGCGCTGAGGGCGGGCGGCACGTCGAGGCGCACCTCGGGGGGCAGCAGCACGGCGCGGCGGGCCTCGCCCGTGACCGCGTCGAGCAGGCGCACCTGCGAGCTGTAGCGGCCGCGCACCGCCACGACGCCGCCCTCCCCGGCGCCTGCCTGCCCCGGTTGCAGCGGCGGCGCCACGCCCACCAGCACCAGGGGATCGGGCGGCACACGGGTCTCGCCGGGGGCGGCGCGGACGGGAGGCGCGGAGGCCAGGGCGCTCAGGACCAGCAGCGGCCGCGCCAGCCGTGAGAGACCCAGGTGCGGGCGGCCGCGCCGCAAGGCGGTGCTCTTGGACGTCACCGCTCCAGGCTAGAGCATCTGGCGCGGCGGCGTACCCTGACCCCATGCGGATCGTGGTGGTGGGCGGGGTGGCGGCGGGCATGAGCGCGGCGAGCCGGGCGCGGCGGCACGATCCCGGCGCGCAGGTCACCGTGTTCGAGCGCGGGAGCGAGGTCAGCTACGGCGCCTGCGGCCTGCCCTACGTGATCGGCGGTGACGTGGAGCGCTTCGAGGACCTGATCGCCCGCACCCCCGCCCAGCTGCGGGGCCGGGGCATCGGCGTGCGGCTTCGCCACGAGGTCACCGGGGTGGACGCGGCGGCGCGCACCGTCACCGTGCAGGGCCGGGCCGCGGGCCGCACGGTCACCGAACCCTACGACCGCCTGCTGATCGCCACCGGGGTCCGCGCCGTCCGCCCCGAGTGGGCGCAGACCGACCTCGGCGGGGTGCATGTGCTGCGCGACCTCCCCGATGGGCGGGCCATCCAGGCCAGCCTGAGAGGCGCGCGGCGGGCCTGCATCGTGGGGGGCGGCAACATCGGCCTGGAGATGGCCGAGGCGCTGCGCTCGCGCGGCCTGGAAGTGACCCTGCTCGAACAGGCCCCCGAGGTCGCGGGCCGGATGCTCGACCGCGAGTACCAGCGCCGGGTCCGCGCCGAGGTCGAGCGCGGCGGCGTGGAGGTGCGCTGCGGGACGGCCGTCGAGGGCCTGGGCAGCCGGGGCGGGCGGGTGACCGAGGTCCAGACTGGCAGCGGCCCGCTGCGCGCCGACGTGGTGATCGTGGCGGTCGGGGTGCAGCCCAACACGGAGCTGGCGCAGGCGGCCGGAGCGGCCCTGGGCCAAACGGGTGCCGTCGCCGTGAACGCCCGGCAGGAGACGCGGGTGGAGGGCGTCTACGCGGCGGGCGACAACACGGAAAGCACCCACCGCGTCACCCGCCGCAAGGTCCACCTCCCGCTGGGCCTGACCGCCAACCGCATGGGCCGGGTCGCCGGGGTGAACATGGCAGGCGGCGACGCACGTTTTCCGGGCGTGGTGGGCACCGCGATCTTCAAGACGTTCGGCCTGGGCGTGGCCCGCAGCGGGCTGACCCAGGCGGAGGCGGGGGAGCTGGGGCTGGACGCCCTCAGCGTGGACGTGGAGAGCACCGACCACGCCGGGTACTACAAAGACGCCGCGCCCATCCACGTGCGCCTGACTGCCGAGCGCGCCAGCGGGCGCCTGCTGGGCGTGCAGCTTGTCGGCCAGCCGGGCAGCGTCAAGCGGGTGGACGTGGTCGCCGCCCTGCTGCACCGGCGCGGCCACGCGCAGGACCTTTTCGAACTGGATCTGGCCTACGCGCCGCCCTTTTCCGGCGTGTGGGACGTGCTGCTGGTCGCGGCGGACCGGCTGGGGCAGGCGCTGAGGCAGGCCAGGAGCCAGCCTTGAAGCCGCCTCGCCCCTACACCCGCACCAGATACGCCGAGTCGATCACGTCGAGGTCGCGGATCGCCCGCAGCTGCTCGGGGGTCAGGCCGTCGTCCAGCGTGAGGGTAAAGAGCGCCTGCCCGCCCTTCTCGGCGCGGCCCAGGGCCATTCCCGCGATGTTCACGCCCCAGGTGCCCAGCAAGTTCGAGAGCTTGGCGACCGCGCCGGGCCGGTCCTGGTTGGAAGCGATCAGGATGAAACCTTCGGGCGCGAGTTCCACCCGGAAGTCGCGCAGCCGGGTCAGGCGCGGGCTGCGGCCAAACACCGTGCCGCCCACCGTGCGGGTGCGCTGCTTCTCGCCGTGGGCGCCGCTCGTGACGCGCACGATCACCTCGGTCTGGTAGTCGGGACTCTCGGCCACCTCGCGCACGGCGAGGCTCAGCCCCCGCTCCTTCGCCAGCGCGCGGGCGTTGATCAGGTTGGGGCGCTCGTCGGTGCTGCCCGAGAGGTACCCCACCAGCGTGGCGGTCACGACCGGGGCGGGATCGGCGGGGAACTCGCCCTGAAAGGTGACCTCCAGGTCGTGCGCGCCGGGGAGCAGCTGCGCCAGGATGCGCCCCAGCTTCTCCCCGAGGTCGAGGTACCCGCCCAGCAGCTCCAGCGTCCGCGCGTCCAGCGCCGGGGCGTTGACCGCCCCCCGGCTCACGTCGCCGTGCAGGGCCGCCAGCACCCGCTCCACGATCTCGGCGCCCACCCGCTCCTGGGCCTCACGGGTGTTGGCCCCCAGGTGCGCGGTGATCCCCAGGTTGGGCGCGTGCAAAAAGGGATGGTCCGGCGCGGGCGGCTCCTCCACGAACACGTCCACCCCCGCGCCGAACAGGTGCCCGGAGGTCAGGGCCTCCACCAGCGCCCCCTCCTCTACGATGCCGCCGCGCGCCGCATTCACCACGATGGCGCCCGGTTTCAGGAGGGCGAGTTCGCGCGCCCCGATCATCCCGCGCGTCTCGTCGGTGAGCGGCGTGTGGACGGTCAGGAAGTCCACCGCCGTCAGCAGCTCGTCCAGGGTCGCGGCCCGCTCCACGCCCAGCCGCTCGAACTTGTTCTCGGGGACATAGGGGTCAAAGGCGACCACCCGCAGCCGCAGCCCCTGCGCCCGGTCGGCCACGATGGACCCGATGCGCCCCAGGCCCACGATGCCCAGCGTGCGGTCCTTGAGTTCCACGCCCAGGAACTTTCGGTCCCACTCGCCCGCGCGGGTCAGGCGGTCCGAGCGGGTCAGGCCGCGCGCGGCGGCCATCAGGTGCATGACCGCGAGTTCGGCGGCGGAGACGTTGTTGCTCTCGGGCGCGTTCAGGACCAGGATGCCCCGGCGACTGCACGCTTCCAGGTCGATGTTGTCCACGCCCACGCCGCCGCGCCCGATGACCCGCAGGCGCTCTCCCGCCGCCGCCAGCAGTTCGCGGTCCACCCGGGTGCGGCTGCGGGTGATCAGGGCGTCGTACCCCGGCAGGCGGCGCAGCGTCTCCTCGCGCGGGAGGTTCCCCTCGTAGTCGATCTCGAAGCCCGGGTGCGAGAGGTCGCCGGGGTTCATCTCGTCGCAGATCAGCACCCGCAGCGGCACGGTCGGGGGGGCATCCGGGCTGGTCAGAACGGGGACCGTCATGGGGCCAGGGTAAGCGGGGTGAGGGCCGCATGCGGGCGGGTTGGCTAGGGCATGGGGGGCGGGGAAAGGGGCGGACCGCCCAGGCTCACGTCCTGCCCCAGCGCCGCGTGCAGCCGCGCCGCGTACTCCTCGCCCCTCACCTCGAAGACGCCCAGCCGCGCGAGGTGCGGATTTTGAATCTGCGCGTCCAGCAGCGTGAAGCCCCGCGCGTGCAGGTGCCCGGCCAGCCGCACCAGCGCGACCTTGCTCGCGTTCGTGACGCGGTGAAACTTGCTTTCGGCGATAAAGGCCCCGCCCAGGCTCAGGCCCAGCACCCCGCCCGCGAGTTCGCCGTCCTGCCAGACCTCAAAGGAATGGACCAGCCCCGCCCCGTGCAGGTGCCGGTACAGCTCGGCCAGCGGCGGGCTGATCCACTCGCCGTCCCGCTCCGGCGTTCCTGGCAAGCGGCCCCGGCAGCCCTCCAGCACCTGCCCGAACGCCGAGTCCACCCGCACCTCGAAGCGCCCCAGCTCCCGGCGCAGCCGCCGCGCCACATGCAGCCCCTCTTCCTCGGTCAGCGGCACCAGCGCCCGGGTGTCCACCCCGTACCAGCCCACCCCGTTTCCGTTGTCCATCAAGAAGGCGCCCGCCGCGTAACCCCGCGCGACCTCGCGGGTCAGGGGGTCGGGATGGTTCAGGAAGTGGGCGGCTGGGGGCATAGGGGTCGTGGCTGGGCAAAAAACCGCAGGTGGGTGGCTACGCGCCACACGCTACACACCACGCGCCTCCCTGGGATACAGCACCGCCTGGGTACAGCGGAACAGCGCCATTACCCGCTCTCCCGGGCCGCGCACCTCGGCGTCCCAGACCTGGGTGGTGCGCCCGGCGTGGACGACGCGGGCCTCGCAGGTCACGACCCCCTCGCGGGCGGTCGAGAGGTGGTTGCTCTTGAGTTCGATGGTGGTAAAGCCGCTCGCCCCCGGCGGCAGCAGCATCCGCGTGCCGTAGCCGCAGGTCGTGTCGGCCAGGGCGACCACGCTGGCCGCGTGCAGAAAGCCGTTGGGAGCGAGCAGCTCGGCCCGCACCTCGAACTCGCTGCGCAGCAGGCCGCGTTCGGCGTGGGTAAAGCGGATGCCGATCAGGCCGGGCAGCATGCCCTCGCCCTGTGTGTTGAGCTGGTCGAGGGTGGGGAGGTCGGACATGGGCAAGAGGCTATCAGCCGCCAGCCGCCATGAATCGGCGGAACGGGGCCGCCCTGGCCACGGCGGCAGCGCTCTTGTGCTGGTCGCTGACGGCTGGCGGCTGACCGCTGCCTACCTCGGCCAGATGCGGTTCATCCACCCGGCCGGGTTGGTGCCCTCGCCGCGCACCCGCAGTTCGAGGTGCAGGTGCGGCCCGGCGCTCAGGCCGGTGGAGCCGACCTCGCCGATCTTCATGCCGCGCGTGACCTTCTGGCCCACCTTGGCGGTCACCCGGCTCTGGTGAAAGTACAGGCTGGTCAGCCCAGCCCCGTGGTCGATGATGACCAGGCCGCCGCGCACCGGGTAGCGCCCGGCCATCACGACCGTGCCGTCGTTGACCGCCAGCACGGGGGTGCCGACCGGCGCGGGATAGTCGGTGCCGTAGTGGTACTGCACCGGGCCGCCCGCGACGTAGGTGCGCGGCTGACCGAAGGCGCTGCTTTGCGCCTTGACCTGCACGGCGGGCGCGAAGGGCCGGGTCCAGACCCGCGCGGTGCGGCGGGCGTAGGCCTTCTCGACGGCGGCGTCCTCGGCCTTGCGGCCGGGGTCTTCGAGCTTGCTGCTGATCGAGCGCGGCAAGTTGAGATGCTGCACGACCTGGCCCAGATCGGTCACCGGGATGCTGCCGCGCAGCAGATCACTCCCCACCTTGATCTCGTACACGACGGGCGTGGTCTTGCCCAGCACCACCCGGCCCAGCACCACGTACTCGCCCGCCGCGCCGCTGGGGGTCAGGGCCTCGGCGGGGAGGCGCACGTCCTCGCCCAGCTCGCTCAGAAAGCGCACGGTGGCCCCGGCGGCGCGCGGCCCGCTGAGGCGCAGCACAAAGGCGTCCCCCATCCGCAGGCTGGTGGGCGCGCTGACCGTCACGCCCGCGATCTGGGCCATTCCCGGCGGGACCGTGCCGGGGAGCGGCGCGGGGGCGGCCGGGGCGGGTGCCGGAGCCGCCGGAGCCTTGACGGCTGGCGGCTGGGCCACTGGGGGCTGGGCCACTGGCGGCTTGGCAACTGGCGGTTTGGCGGCTGGAGGCTTGGCCGCCGGGGGTGGGGGGGCCGGGGTCGCGGGCGCGCTCACGGGGGCCTCGCCCGGCAGGCGCAGGGTCTGCCCGACCTCGATGGTGGTGCCGGTCAGGTTGTTCAGCCGTGAGAGTTCAGCGACCGTGGTGCCGTGGGTGCGCGCGATGGAAAAGAGGGTGTCACCCTTCTTGACGGTGTAGGCCCCCGCCGTGCCCAGCAGGAGCGCGGCGGCCAGCAGCAGCAGACGGCCCCGGTGGGGCACGGGATGACCGGGCTTCATGCGGCGCAGCATAGCGGCCAGGACGCCGCCGAGGGTGAAGCGCAGGCCGGCCCGGCTCCGGCGCTGAGCAGCCCCCCCGCGCCCTTCCCGGTGCCCACCCGAGCAGCGTCCCAGGTCCGGGGGGCGGGGTCAGCCTTCCGCCGTGTCCAGCAGCAGCGTGACCGGGCCGTCGTTCGTCAGGTCGAGCTGCATGTGCGCCCCGAAGACCCCCTCCCCCACCGGCAGGCCGTGTTCCCGCAGCGCGGCATTGAACCCGGCGTAGAGGGCGCGGGCGTGCTCGGGCGCGGCGGCCCCGGAAAAGCCCGGACGGTTGCCCCGGCGCATGTCGGCGTACAGGGTGAACTGGCTGACGCTCAGCACGCCTCCGCCGATGTCCAGCACACTGAGGTTCATCTTGCCCGCCCCGTCGCTGAAGACCCGCAGCTTGACGACCCTGGCCGCCAGCGCGCGGGCCGTGTCCGGCGTGTCCTCCGGCGCCACGCCCAGCAGGATCAGGAAGCCCGGCCCGGTCGAGCCGGTGACCCTCCCCTCCACCGTGCAGCTCGCGCGGGTGACCCGCTGCAAGACCGCCCGCACGGCTCAGTTCCCCAGGCGGGCGCGCAGGCTCCCGATGGCCTCGGTAAGCAGGTCCGCTTCGGTGAAGTCGAGGTTGCCGCGCGTCTTCTCGGCCAGCATCAGCAGCAACCCCAGCGAGCGCTCGGCGGTCTGGCGTGCCCGGCTGCCCTCCAGCAGGCCGTCGCGGGCGGCGCTGGCGGTCGCGGCGTTCAGGTCCCCCAGCGCCGCCTCGGCGGTGGCTTGCAGCGAGTTGACGAGGCCGACGAATTCGGGGTTGGGCATGCGGGGCAGTCTAGAGCCTGCGGCCCAGGGCGCCCCAGCGCTCCTCGCCACCGCCCGCAGGCACGGCCCCGGGCCGGGTCAGAACAGCGTGGGCAGGTCGCCCCGGTCGGGCGCTGCGGCAGAGGCCAGCTCGGCGGGGGCCTTCTCGCCGCGCAGCACCGCCGCCGCCTCACGGATGTCGCGCCAGGTCAGGCTGCGGGGGCCGCCGGGTATGCGGGTCGTCTCGCGCAGCAGGTAAGCGGGATGAAACAGCGGCATCAGCAGCGTTCCGTGGGAGCCGCCGTAGGCGTACCAGCGGCCCCGCAGCTGCGTGATGCCCTGACGGGTCCCCAAGAGGTGCTGGGTGGCGGTGTTGCCCAGGCTCAGGATCACCCGGGACCGCAAGAGGCCCAGGCGCGGGCGCAGCCACAGCGCCGTGCAGGTCTCCACCTCCAGCGGGTGCGGCGCGCGGTCGCCAGGCGGGCGGCACTGGACCACGGTGGTGAGGTAGGCGTCCCCCCGCGAGAGGTCTACGGCGGCCAGGATGCGGTCCAGCAACTCCCCGGCAGCGCCCGCAAAGGGCTGCCCGGTCCGGTCCTCCTCGCCGCCCGGGGCTTCCCCGACGATCACCAGCGGCGCGGCGGGGTCGCCCTCGCCCACCACCACCTGCGAGGATCCCGGCCGCAGCGGGCAGGCCGCGCACCCCCTGGCCCGGCCCTCCAGCGCACCCAGGGCCGCGGCGTCCGCTGCTGGGTCACCGGCTGCCGGGCTGCCTACAGCCGCCAGGGTCAGCCCCCGGCGGGGCCGCTCAGCTCCAGCTTGGGCCGGTGGCTGCGGGCCTCACGGCGGGTCTTGGGGTCCAGCCCGACCAAGAGGAAGAAGTTCTCCAGCGCGTTCTCACGGCCCTTGATCTCGGGGTACTCGTGCTCGGGCGTACCTGTCACAAAGGGCAGCTGGCGGTACAGCTCCAGCGAGTGCGCGATCACCTCGTCGCTGGCGTGGGCCTCGGCATAGGTGCCCAGCGCCACGTACACCTCGCGGCGGCTCTCGGCGTGCTTCAAAAAGGCGTCCGGGTGCGGCGTCTCGGGTGCCCGCAGCATGTCCTGGCGGGCGATCCGGCGGTAGTGCTTGAGACCTTGCAGCAACTGGTCGGTGGTCATCGGTTCCTTCATCGGTCCTCCGGTGGGGCCTGTTTCCACGCCGCGCGGCGTCCTGCCCCCGAGTATAGGCCGCCTCCCCCGCCGCTGGACGCCCCACCGCCCCCCCCGGTACTCGCGCCGAGCCGCCTAACCGTGATGAGAACAATGAGATTCACCCCCAGGCCCCAGGGACGGTTTCAGTCCCTCCTGGCGGGAGATTCTCCGGCTCATTTAGAAATGAGTCAGACTCTGAGAAGCTTGAGCGACGCAGCCGAATTTGTGCGTATTCATCGAGAAGAGATCCGCATAGAGTCCGTATAGGCGCATAAAAACCGCCTCTTCGACCGAGGATTAAGGTAAAAAAAATAAAGGCGGAGTAAACTTCCCAGGTCGATGAAAGCCTTCCGCGCCCTCCTGATCGCCGCTGCCCTGGGCAGCAGCCCTGCCCTCGCCGCCAGCTACACCGTCAAGGCGGGTGACACGCTGTCCAAGATCGCCGTCCAGTACCGGATGGAGCCTGCCCAGCTGATGCGCCTCAACGGCCTGAACAGCACCACCATCCAGGTGGGCCAGCGGCTGAACGTGGGCGGCGCGGCAGCGACCGCCGCAGCTGCTCCGGCCCGCGCCGCCGCGCCGGTGGCCGCTGCTCCCCGGGGCAACGCCTTTGTCCGCAGCGCCGCCTCGCGCTTCCTGGGCATCCGCTACGCGCTGGGCGGTACCGGCGGACGCGGCGTGGACTGCTCGGGTTACACCATGCTGGTCTTCCGGCAGATGGGCATCAACCTGCCCCGCACCGCCGCCTCGCAGTGGCGCAGCGGGTACGCCGTGAGCAGCCGCAACCTGCAACCCGGCGACCTGGTGTTTTTCAACACCACCGGGCGCGTCGCTAGCCACGTTGGCATCTACATCGGCGACGGCCTGATGGCGAACGCCAACAGCTACCAGGGCCGCACCGTGATCGAACCGCTGTTCGGCAACCCCTACTGGGCCACCCGCTACGTCGGCGCCCGCCGCGTCCTGAGCTGAGGCCCCCTGCCCGGCCCGGCGCCGGAAGCCTCCATCGACCACGCCCCCGCCCGCCCGGTGGGGGCGCCTGCTTTGGGCATGTCGCTCTGGGGAGCCGTAGGGAGCGAGACGACAAGAGAGGCCCCCAGTCAGGAGCCTCTCCAGATGACGGCAGCGCGGGTTACTGGCGAATAATCTGCGCGTCGCGCGGCAGGGTCTTGAGGCCGCTGGCGGTCAGGCCGCTGTTGACGCGGTAGTTGCTGACCGTCAGGTCGGCCAGGACCTTGTTGCCGGTGCCCAGCAGCTGAAGGCGGGTGGGGCGCCAGCCCGCCTCGGTGATCCACACGCGCGCCCGGTCGCCGCCGCCCGTGCTCTTGGGCGTGGCTTCCAGCTGATAGACCCGCTTGCCCGCTGCGCCGCTGGTCGCCAGCAGCTTGACGTTGTACTGACCCAGCAGGGTCGCGGCGTTGCTGAGCTGGGTAAAGTCCAGCCCCCCGAAGGCCCCGCTGGCCCCATTCGCCGCCTTCTTGGTGGGCGTGACCGTGATCTGGTTGGTCAAGAAGAGGTACTGCCGGACCTCGTTCCTGTCCGCGACGACCACGTTGTCGGCCAGGGCGTCGGGGGCCAGGAATTGCAGGCGGGCCAGGCCCTGGGCGGGGATGCTCTTGACGGTCAGGTCGATCTTCTGGCTGGACGTGTCGAAAGCGGCGCTGCCGCTGAGGCGGAAGGTCACGTCCTTGGCCGCCTTCTGGGCCGCGTCCACACGGGTGAGGATGTCCTGGGCGGTCTGGGCGCCTGCACTGGACGCCAGCGCGGCGAGGGTCAGCAAAGAGGAGACAAAGAGCTTCACGCCCAGAGTCTTCCATCCGGCCTCATGAGAAGGGGGCGCGGACGCTGACGCGGGGTTCACCGCGCCTGGAGACGGCCCAGCGGGAGGGGCGCGCAGCTCAGGGCCGTTCCGGCCAGGCGCCCAGCGGCAGGCTGTAGCCGACCCGCACGCCGAAACCGCTGGTCCCACTCGCCGTCAGGCCGCCGCGCACCGCCGCGCTGAGGGTCCCCGGTCCGGCCGGGAGACTGACCTCGGCCCCCGCGCGCAGCGGGGCACTCGCCCGCCGCCACGGCTCGTAGGCGACGTACAGCCGGGCGTCGCTGCCCTCGCCCAGCGGATCGGGGGCGCTCAGACTGCCCACCGCCCCCCAGCCTCCCGGCCCGGCCAGGGCGTCGAGGGCGAGGCTCAGCCCCGACTCGGCGCTGTACGAGACGCCGCCCGTCACGCCCAGCACGCCTTGCCCGGCCCGTGCCCCCAGCCGCAGCGTGACGCTGCCGGTGGTCTCGGTGAGGGGTTCAGTGGCGGGGTCGTCACCCTCGGCGGGGGGCAGCACGCGGGTCAGGTCGCGCCGCCACTCCGCGCCCGCGAAGCCCTGGTTTTGCGGGCCGAACTCGCCCCCCAGCACGGCGACGAGCGCGCGGCCCACCCGGTAGCGGGCGGTGAAGTCGGCGGCCCAGCCCCGGGCGCGCAGATCGGTGGGCGTCAGGGTCCAGGCGGCGAGCGGGTCCACCTCGGTCGCCGCCGCCGTGAAGAAGGCCCCCCCCACGTTCAGCGCAACCGGCCCGAGGGTGCCCGACGCGCGCGGGGCCAGCCGCACGCCTCCCCGGTAGGTCAGGGCCGCGTCGGCCCGCAGGGTGAGCGCCCCGGCGGGCGGCAGGCTGAGGCCCCCGCCGACTCCGGCCTCGACCGCCCGGTTGGACACTGCGGCGGAGAGGGTCGCCCGCCCCAGGGGGACCTCGCTGACCCCGAAGCGCAGCAGGCCGCCGTCCCAGAGCGCCGCGCCGCTGCGGTAAGTTACGCCGAAGTCGAGGGTCGCCGCGCCCGCCGCGCCGCCGCAGGCGCCTGCCAGGGCGAGGGCCGTCATCATCCGCTTCAGGGGGGGGCGCTTCATGGGAAACAGCGTAACAGCCGCGCGGGCACGGCCGGGTAGGCGCGGTGGGAAGGCACGGTCGGGCGAGCGCGGTCAGGTGGCGGCCAGCCGGAGCCGCTACCGTGGCCGCATGAACAAGCTGCTGTTCGCTCCGCTGCTCGCCCTCGGCCTGGGGGCCTGCGCCCCCACCCAGTCGGTGGTCCAGGTCCCCACCTTCGAGGTCCAGAGTGTGCGCCTCACCCGCCTGAGTCTGCCCAGCGGCCCGAATCCGGCGCTGGCGAACCTCACCCTGCGCCTGCGCGTACAGAACCCCAATCCCCTCCCGCTGCGGTTGGCGAACTTCAGCGCCCGGCTGGTGATCGACGGCCAGGACGTGGGCCGCCTCGAGTTGCCGAACGTCGCCCTCCCCGCGCGGGGCGAGGCGCTGCAAGACGCCAACCTCGCCCTACCAGTCACCCTCCAGACCGCCGGGGCCTTTCTGGAGGTCGCGCGCGGCAGGCAGGTCAGCTACCGGGTGGACGGAAGCTTCGCGGCCGACCTGGGCGTGCTGGGCCAGCCCACCTTCGGCCCTTTCACGCTGGCGCAGGGGCTGTGGCAGCAACCCGCCATCCTGCCGTTCTGAGGGGCAGCGGTCCGCTGTCGGTGCGGCGCAGCGCTTAGGCTGGGACGCGTGACTCTCCCGGATTTTCCCGATTCCCAGCGGGCGTGGGCCTCCCGCCCGGCCTCTCCCCTGCGCGGCGCTCCGGGTGGGCCGCTCGCGGGGCTGACCTTCAGCGTCAAGGACCTCTACGGCGTCCCCGGCTGGCCGCTGACCGCCAGCACCCGCGCGCCCGTGCCCGACCCCGGCGAGAGCGTGCTGGTCCGCCGCCTCCTCGACCTGGGCGCCTCGGCCCTCGGCAAGACCCATCTGCACGAGATCGCGCTGGGCATCACGGGCATGAACGGCTTCGGCGGCACCCGGCATCCCTTCGACCCCGGGCGGGTGCCGGGCGGCAGCAGCAGCGGCGCGGCGGTCAGCGTGGCGCTGGGGCAGGTGGACTTCGCGCTGGGGACGGACACGGGCGGTTCCATCCGCGTTCCGGCGGCGTGGTGCGGGGTCGCCGGGTACAAGCCCACGAAGGACCATCCGGCGTGGAGCCTCGCGGGCGTGTTGCCGCTGAGTCCAACCTGCGACCACGCGGGGCCGCTGGCGCGGGACGTGCGGACCATCGTGCGCGTGCAGGAGGCGCTGACCGGGCAGGCGGTGGCGGCGCAGGATTGGGAGGGCGTGCGGGTGGGCGTCTGGCTGCCGGAGGGCTGGGTGGACGCCTCCGTGCGGGACGCGGTGCGGGCCTTCGCCGCCGGGCTGGAGGAACTGGGCGCCGTCCTCTCTCCCGCCGACTTCCCCGAGGTTCTGGACGCCTACACCCCCATCGTGCTGGGCGAGGCGGCGCGGGTTCATGCGGAGGCCTTGCAGCACCCCGACCCCGGTTTCCTGCCCTCTACCCTCGCCTCGCTGCGGCAGGGGCAGGCGCTGACCCCGGACGAGCTACAGGCCGCCCACGCTCGCCGCGCCGAGTACCGCGCCTTCCTGGACGACCTGTTGACCCGCTTTGACCTGCTGCTCGCCCCCGCCGTGCCCACGCCGCCGCCCCTGGCAGGCCAGGACGAGGTGGAGCTGCTGGGCGGCCCCGCGCCCCTGCGCCGCGCCGTCCTGCGCCTGACCGCTCCGTTCAGCCTGCTGGGCGCCCCCACGGTCGCGCTGCCTTCTTCCACCCCGTTCGTGGGCGTGCAGCTTGTCGGGCGGCCCGGCGAGGACGACCGGCTGCTGGGCCTGGCCTCGGCCCCCGAAAGCGGCGTCAGACACACTTCATGAGGCCAGCCTAGGCTCCGGTATGCGCTCATCCCTCCTGCTGCCCGTCCTGGCCGCCGCCCTCCTGCCCCTGCTGGGCAGTTGCACCCTGGGCGCGCAGATCGACGCGCAGACCGCGCTGGAACGCGCCCTGAACGGCACCTACGAGGGCGTCGGCGTGGGCGGCACCGGCCGGGTCCCTTACCGCCTGCTGCTGGCGGTACAGGAGCGCGGGGGCCGGGCCAGCGGCGTGCTGACCAACCTGGAAAGCCGCAAAGCTTACGCGGTCAGCGGCACGTTCGAGCGGGCCGGGAACGGAGGCGGGCGCCTCGACCTCAACCTCTACGAGGACGGCGACAAGTTCCGGGGCACCCTGCGCGGCGACCTGACCGCCAGCAAACTCAGCGGCACACTCCGCACCGTTCTGCTGGGCCGTGAGCTGCTGGGCTACACAGTCACGCTGGAACGCCAGCAGGCCGCCGCACCCGCCAGCGCTCCGGCACCTCTGGCGCCTTTGCCCGCACAGACGCCCACCACCCCCTGAGCTAGAATCCCTCCCGGTCGCGGCCCGCCCCGTCGGAAGCCGCGCACGAGAGGCCCCGGAATCCCTCCGGCCAGCCTGGGGAGAAACAGATGAAGGCACACCTTATTACCTACGGTTGCCAGATGAACGAGTACGACTCGCATCTGGTCGAGTCGCAGCTCGTCAGCTTCGGCGCGGACATGGTCGGGAGCGTGGACGAGGCCGATTTCGTCCTGATCAACACCTGCGCGGTGCGCGGCAAGCCGGTGGACAAGGTCCGATCGGTGCTGGGCGACCTGCGCAAGCAAAAGCAGCAGCGGCCTCTGGTCGTCGGCATGATGGGCTGCCTCGCGCAGCTCGAAGAAGGCCAGCAGATCGCCCGCAAGTTCGAGGTGGACGTGCTGCTGGGGCCGGGCAGCCTGCTGGACATCGGCAAGGCGCTGGAGAGCAACGAGCGCTTCTGGGGCCTGCAATTCAAGGACGAGCTGCATGAGCACATCCCGCCGTCCCCCGCCGGAAAGCTGCAAGCGCATCTCACGATCATGCGCGGCTGCGACCACCACTGCACCTACTGCATCGTGCCCACCACGCGCGGCCCGCAGGTCAGCCGCCACCCCGACGACATCCTGCGCGAACTCGACCTGCAACTCGCCGCCGGGGTGCAGGAGGTCACGCTGCTGGGCCAGAACGTGAACGCCTACGGGGTGGACCAGGGCGCCAAGCTCGCCGGTTACCCCTCCTTTGCCGACTTGTTGCGACTGGTGGGCCGCAGCGGCGTGAAGCGCATCAAGTTCACGACCAGCCACCCGATGAACTTCACCGAGGACGTGGCCGTGGCGATGGCCGAGACCCCCGCCGTGTGCGAGTTCGTGCATCTGCCGGTGCAGAGCGGCTCCAGCCGGGTGCTGCGCCGCATGGCCCGCGAGTACACCCGCGAGACGTACCTGGGCCACATCGCCAACATCCGCAAGCACCTGCCGCACGCGGTCCTGGCGACCGACATCATCGTGGGCTTTCCCGGCGAGACGGAGGAGGACTTCGCGGAGACGCTGAGCCTCTACGACGAGGTGGGCTACGACAGCGCCTACATGTTCATCTACTCGCCGCGCCCCGGCACGCCCAGCTACAAGCATTTTCAGGACCTGCCGCGCGAGCTGAAGACCGAACGCCTCCAGCGCCTGATCGTGAGGCAGAAGGAATGGAGCGCCCGCAAGAACGCCGAGAAGGTCGGCACCATTCAGGAACTGCTGCTGCGCGGCGACGCCCACGACTCGGGCTTTCTGGAAGGCCACACGCGCGGCAACCACCCCACGGTCGTTCCGAAAGCCATCGGCGCCAGCGGCCCTGGCCTCTACCGCGCCCGCATCGAGCACGCCACGCCGCACATGCTGTATGGCCGCCTGATCGGCGCGGACGGCCAGGACCTGCCCGAACTGCCCCGCTTCAACCCGGAAGCGGCGGCGCTGAGCAGCCCGTTGCAGATGGTGTAGAGACAGGAATGCGGGAGGCCGGAGCGTCAAGCTGCTCCGGCCTTTTCCTCTGTCACTTCATCGCAAGGTCACGGTCAGCGGCGCCGTTTCCACGTTCACTGTGCGGTACTCTCCCTGCGCTTTGCCGTCCACCACGCGCCGGACACGCGGCGCCGCGTAGGCCACCAGCGTGCGCGTTCCGGCGGGCAGGTCCAGCGTCACCGAGGCTGTGATGCTCTCGCCCACGCGCCAGGACCGGGGGGCGAGCGGCACATCCACGCAGGTCTGCGCAGGCGTGGGCTGGGGCGCGGCCTGCGCCACCGGCACCTCGCGGTAGCCCGCCACGAAGGGCCGGGGACACTCGTTTTCGAGCAGCAGGTTGTTCGGCCCCGCGTTGATCAGCGTCACGCTCAGCAGCCGTCCCTGCACCGTCGCCTGCGACACCAGCCGCACCTGGGGTACCGTCGCGGCGGGCGCACAGGCCGTCAACACGCCCAGCATCAGCAGTCCAGCGATTCGCTTCATGGATGCAGCATAAGCAGCCGCCGGAGAAAAGCCGCCTACATTTGTGCTCGCCTCACGTTGCCTCAAGCCCTCATCACCCCGGCGTCAGGTTCAGGGGTGAAAGTGAAAGGTATGAAAAAGATGCTGCTGGGAGCCGTCGGGCTGAGCGCGATGCTGGCGAGTTGTGGTGGGGTAGAAGTTATTGCTCCGGTGAGCAATTTACAGCTAACCTCGTATCAGAGCGAATATGTTTTGAAGCAAAGAGCAGTGGATCAGGACGGCAATGTCTACGACGCCGGAGCATCTGTCATATGCGACAATACGACTACACGCATTGGCTTCACTGCGAAATGGAATGGGTCTATCAACCAAATTGGCGCACGCTTGGAAGGCCGCGATACAGGCAGGACGGCAGAAGTGTACTCTGGTTCTCTGGGCAACCTTTACTCCTATGGATCTGATGTGCAGTTTGAATTCGGTGTCGGCGCTGGACTAGCTCCGCAAACGGTAGGCAAGCGCAGCCTGAGTGCTCAAGACATCATCGTCAAGCCTATTAACACTATTAGGGTTAAAGGTGCATCCTTCCTGATTATTCAGGCCAGGAGCGCGGATGGGACGATTAGCAACGTTTCCCCCAGCGTTCAGGCTTTGCCTATCGCAGACTGCGTTCTCTAGTAATCTCATACAGTCACGTGAGGCCGCCCCACTCGGAGGCGGCCCTTTTTCTTGCCCTCTTAACGTTCGCCGGTTTGGAGCGTTTCGCTGACGTGGCCGCTGCGTCCGCTGGCGCCGCCGCTGCCGGTCATCAGCAGCCCCAGGCCCGTCTCGGTGGCGTCGCTGGCGGGAACCTCACCGACGACCTGACCCTCGTACATGACCAGAATGCGGTCGGAGAGGTTCATGACCTCGCCCAGATCGGCGCTGATCAGCAGCACGGCGAGACCCTGGTCGCGCGCCTCGACGATGCGGGCGTGGATGAACTCGATGGCGCCGATATCCACCCCGCGCGTGGGCTGCGAGGCGACCAGAATCTTGGGGCCTTTTCGCATCTCGCGGGCCACGATCAGCTTCTGGGCGTTGCCGCCGCTGTACTGTCCGGCGCGCAGGCTGGCGCTGCGGGGGCGCACGTCGTACTTCTCGCTCAGCTCGCGGGCGTTTTTCTCGATGGCCTCCAGGTTCAGGAAGCCGAAGCGCCCGGCGAAGGGGGCGCGGTCCTGCTCGCCCAGGATGTAGTTCTCGGCGGTGGTCATGTCCAGCACCAGCCCGCGCTCGTTGCGGTCTTCCGGGATGTGCGACAGGCCCGAGGCTTCGACCTCGCGCACGCCGTGGGCCGGGCGGCCCTGGTAGGTGATCTGCCCGCCCGCGACCGGCACGAGTCCGGTGATCGCCTCGACCAGTTCGCTCTGGCCGTTGCCCTCCACGCCCGCGATGCCCACGATCTCGCCCGCCCGGACCTGAAAGGACACGCCGTCTACCGCGTTGCCGTGCTCGCCGCGCACCGTGACGCCGCGCACGTCGAGGGCGACCTCGCCGGGCCGGGCCGCCGCCTTCTGCACCTTGAGGCTCACGTCGCGCCCCACCATCATGCGGGCGAGCGTCTCGGTGGTGGCACCCTGGGCGGGAATGGTGCCGATCATCTTGCCGTCGCGGATGACGCTGATGGTGTCCGAGATGTGCAGGACCTCGTGCAGCTTGTGGCTGATAAAGATGACGGCGTTGCCACTGGCCGCGTACTGGTTTTTCAGGAAGTCGAACAGCTCGTCGGTCTCGCTGGGGGTCAGCACGGCGGTCGGCTCGTCCAGAATCAGGATGCGCGCGCCCCGGTAGAGCGTCTTGAGAATCTCGACCTTCTGCTGGAGGCCGACCGGCAACTCGCCCACCAGCGCGTCGGGGTTGAGGGCGAAGTTGAACTGCCGGATCAGCTCGGCCACCCGGCGGCGGGCGGCGGCGTAGTTGATGGAGGTGCCCGCCGTCGGCTCGGCCCCCAGGATCACGTTCTCGGTGACGGTCAGGGTGTCCACCAGCATGAAGTGCTGAAAGACCATGCCGATGCCGCGCGCGATGGCCTGCGCCGGGTCGGTGAAGTTCACGACCTCGCCGTCCACCACGATCTCGCCGGAGGTGGGCGGCTGCGCGCCGTACACGATCTTCATCAGGGTGCTCTTGCCCGCGCCGTTCTCGCCGCACAGGGCGTGGACGCTGCCCCACTTCACGCTCAGCGAGATGTTGTCGTTCGCCAGCACCAGCGGAAAGCGTTTGGTGATGCCGCGCAATTCCAGCGCGTGCTCGGCGCGGTGCTGCGCGACTTGCAGCACGTCGGGGGTTGAAACCGTCATGCTGCCTAGTGTAGCGCCGCCCCCCCATTCGCACCTGAGCAGCCCTTTTCGCCGAAACGCGGCAGGCGTCACAATGGGAAGACATGGAAACCTTCTGGCTGGCCGTCACCAACCTCGGGCGCGACGAGGTCTTTATCGTGGTGCTCGCGCTCTACACCTGGCTGGTAAACCCGCGCGGCGGACGCGACCTGGGGGTGGCCTTCGCGCTGTCCTATCTGGTGAACACGGCGCTCAAGTACGGCCTGGACCTGCCGCGCCCCTTCACCAACGACCCCGGTGCGGCCAGCGAGGCGGCGCGGGCCACGGCGGGCGGCCCCGGCCTGCCCAGCGGCCACACCCAGATGGCCGCGACCCTGTGGGGCGGCGTCGCGGCGCAACTGAACCGCCGGGGCGCGTGGCTGGTGGCCCTGCCCCTGATCGCGTTGATCGCCGTCTCGCGGCTGGCGCTGAATGTCCACTATCCCAGCGACGTCGTGGTGGGCTTGCTGCTGGGCGCGGTGTTTGCCCTGCTGGCCGCGCGCGGAGTCTTCGCGCAGTGGGGCGTGTGGCGCTGGGCCATTCCGGCGATCTTCCTGACCATCGCCGCCTTCTTGCCCGCCGGAACCGGGCGCGAGTACGGCGTGGCGCTGGGCCTCCTGGCGGGCTTCTGGTTCGTCCGGCCCGACTTCACGCCGCCGCGCGATCTGGCGGGCCGCCTGACGGTGGGCGTGCTGGGGCTGCTGCTGGTGTTCGCGGTGTTTTTCGGGCTGGGAGCGTTGCCGGACGCGGTGAAGGATGGTGGGCTGGTGCGGGCGCTGCGGTATGCGGCGCTGGTGTGGGTGGCGGCGGAGGGGGTTCCGCTGGTGCTGCGGCGGTGGCTGCCGAGCGTCGGGAGAAGTGAGGGTGGGGCTGGGGAGTTGGCCGCGTCCCGTTAGCCCCCACCCCCCAGCCCCCTACCCCCACCGGGGGCAGGGGGGAGTGAAGGCGCTTCGCTATGAAAAAAACGCTTCTCGCTCGATAGGTGGTTGTGCTTCTCCACTGCCCTGCCACCAGCCCTCGTCGGCTGACCTCTCCCCTTCACCCGGGTCGCTGACCTGCTTCTGGCTGCCCTCCCCCTTCTCGCCAAAGCGGTGGCCTGACCCTCCTGCTTTTCTAAACCGGGTCAGCCGACGGCCAGGTCCCACCCTTCCAGCTCGCTTTCCAGGCAGCCGAGCCGTTCGGGCCGCAGGCCCGAGGCCTTCCAGCATTACCGGAGCATGGCGTTGAGGTAGGAACGGTCACAGGGGAGGCGCCGCCATAACCGCCTGGAACGACTCTTGCCGAGCGCAGCGAAAAGCTCCCCTGCCCCCTCCGGGGGTAGGGGCTGGGGGTGGGGGAGAACCGAATCAAGACACCCTGCCACACCGACCCGACCAGCCCCGCTCAGGCGCTCGCCCGCCCCCGCCCCCCGTTCTTCCCGACCCGCAGCACCTCCGTGACCCCACTGACCCGCGAGATCGCCGCCCGCACCCGCTCGACCTCCTCCTGCCCGGTAACGGCCAGCCGCAGCGCGATATGCGCGACGCTGTCGGCGCCCACCCCCGCCTCGATCTTCATCGGGCTGTGCTTCTCGGCGGCGAGCGCGCCCAGCACGTCGGCCAGCAGCCCCTGACGGTCGGGCGCGACCACGTCGAGGTCCACGATGGTGCCGCCCGGCCTGCCCGAATCCCACGAGGCGGCGACGCAGCGCTCGGGTTCGTCCTTGAGCAGCCGGATCATGTTGGGGCAGTCCAGGCGGTGGATGCTGACGCCCCGGCCCCGCGTGAGGTAGCCCATAATCTGGTCACCCCGAATCGGGTTGCAGCACAGCGACAATTTGGTGGTGGTGCTCAGGCCCTCGACGTACACGCCGCCCGGCGCGGGAGGCCGGGGACCCGGCGGGCCGCGCCGGGCCGGACCCGAGGCCTGCTCCTGGGCCAGGCTGGGCGAGAGCAGCCGCCCGACCGCGCTGGGCGTGACCTTTC